>DASXDD010000156.1:0-37242 GCA_036490775.1 Solirubrobacteraceae bacterium
ACGGTCAGGCCGGGCGCGCGCCAGTCGGGGTACAGCGAGCGCATGTGGTCGGTGACGTCCTGCTCGCCGAGGTAGAGCTCCGACGGGTAGCCGATCCGCTGCTGGCGCTCGAACACCGCGGTCAGGTCGCCCTCCTGGGCCGGCGGCCCGAGCGCGACATAGCCGGTCCCGTGGTAGTGCAGCGCCTCGGGGTCGGACTCCCACACCTCGACGCACGCCGCCATCAGCTCCTGCATCGCGGGCTGGAAGTAGTTGTTGCGGATCACGCCGCACGCGATCCCCGACGCGCCCGCGGCGACATCGGTCTTGTCGACGACCAGCGTCTTGGTGCCGTTCTGTGCGGCATGCCAGGCGGTCGACAGGCCGTGGACGCCGGCGCCGATGACAAGCAGTGGGGTGGAGGCGGGGAGTTCGGTGGGCATTTGGGCGCTCTCCTCCGGGATCGCGTGTTGCGCTGTGGGCAACGCTATTGCGTGATGGGCACGGAGATCGTATTGCTGGGAGGCGGGGGCGTCAAGGCCGGCGAGAAGACCTGCACAACGTGACATAGCTGTCCGCGATCCGGGAGGGGTGTCACGTTCTCCCTGGCATACATGGAGAACGTGACACGCTCTCGGCGCCGAACGTAGGCTTGTCACGTTGGGCAGGTCGCTCAGCCCGACCGAGCCCGGGGCAGCCCAGGCCCGCACGAGCCCGCAAACCCCGCAAATCCAGGCCCGAGAACCCCTCGGCCACCTTGCACTGGACCCCGCCCGGATGCTATAACGCGCCCTGTACCAATTTGTCCAGTCTGAGTGGGCGTCACCGTCAGTCCCATCGCCTCGCCCGCGTCGCATGGGAGTGGGAGCACGAAAGGAGCGGAGCATGGCGATCGTGGACAAGCCTGGGGTCGATGGGACCGAGCACATCGCGCCGGCGACCCTGTTCGGAGGCGGAGTGCAGCAGGTCCTGGACAGCCCCCGAATCGCCCCGCCACCCGCCACGCTCGAGGAGGCGCGCAAGGCGCCGGGGCGCGCGGAGAAGATCGAGCAGCTGACGCGCCGGATCGAGTCCGAGGGCGTCAAGTACATCTTCTTCCAGCAGGTCTCGATCACCGGCCGGGTGATGGGCAAGGGCGTCGTCGCCTCGTTCTTCCCCCAGGTCGCCGAGCGCGGATATCAGCTCGTCTACGGCGCGACCGCCAACCTGTTCACCGACCGCGCCGGCAACTACATCGGCTTCGGGCCCGAGGAGTCCGAGCTGGCGGCAGTCGCCGACCTCGACACGTTCGCCGTGCTGCCCTGGGACCCGCGGGTCGCGCGCGTGTACTGCGACTGCTACGACACCGAGACCGGTGAACTGCTCGATGCCGATCCCCGCCAGAACCTCAAGCGCGTGGCGCACGAGTTCGAGCAGGAGCTCGGCTATCAGTTCCTGATCGGGATCGAGCCCGAGATGATGTGGCTTCGGCGTGGCCAGGAGGGCGAGCCGCCCGAGGGCGTCACCAAGCCCTACTGCTACCACATCCACCAGTTCGAGGAGCTCCGTCCGGTGCTGCTCGACGTCGTCGAGTACGGCCAGGCGCTCGGCCTCGACATGAGCTACGGCGATCACGAGGACGCGCCCGGGCAGCTCGAGCTGAACTTCCGCTTCGACCGCCCCCTCCGCACCGCCGACAACATCACCACCTATCGCCAGGTGTGCGCCGCGGTGGCCCGCAAGCACGGCTTGCTCGCCAGCTTCATGCCCAAGCCGTTCACCGGCGTCTCGGCCAACGGCCACCACCACCACTTCACATTGATGGACGACCAGGGCCACAACGTCTTTCACGACCCAGACGGCCCGGCGCAGCTGTCGGAGTTCGCGCGCCACTTCCTCGGCGGCATGCTCGAGCACTTCCCGGCGCTGATGTGCGTCGGCAACCCGACCGTGAACTCCTATTGCCGGATGTGGGACACGGGCTTCTGGGCCCCGATCTACAAGAACTGGGGCTGGCAGAACCGGACCACGACGGTGCGGGTGGCTTCGGGTGGGCGGTTTGAGTACCGCGGCGTGGACTCGAGCTGCAACCCGTACCTGACGGTCGCGACGCTGCTGCGCGCCGGCCTCGACGGCGTTCGGCGCAAGCTCGATCCGGGCCCGCCGCAGCAGGGCAACACGTATGACCTGCTCGCCGAGGGCGCCGACATCGAGAAGGTGCCCGACAGCCTCGGCGCGGCGCTCGACGAGCTTGCGAAGGACGAGGTGATCCGCAGCGCGATGCCTGGACGGCTCTACAAGGTCTTCCACCACTACAAGCGCGACGAGTGGGAGCGCTACCTCGCCGCCGTGACTGACTGGGAGCGCGACGAGTACCTCGAGGTCCTCCCCTAACGGGGCCGCGCCATGTGCGGAATCGCTGGGATCATCTACCGCAACGGCAACGGTGCGCACCGGATCGGCCGTGATATCACGGCGATGCTTCAGTCGATGAAGCACCGCGGCCCCGATTCGACCGGCGTCGCGCTGTACCGCGCGCCGACCGAGGACCTGATCCTCCGGGTCAAGCTTGCGGACGCGTCGGATCTCGACGACCTCGACGGAGCTGCCGCCGTCCGGCGCCGGCGCCGCGAGGCCGAGGCTCGCGTCCGCGCCGCCGGCGCGCAGATCCTCCACATCGACGACGTCAACGCGTACACGTTCACCGCGACGCTCAGCTACGAGGGCGACCTCAAGCGGCTCGCCGACTACGTCGAGTCGGTGCCCCAGGTCGAGGTGCTGTCGCTTGGACACGCGCTCGAGATCGTCAAGGACCTCGGCGACGCGACCTCGGTCGGCGCGGCGTACCACCTCGACGACTACTTCGGCAGTCACGGGATCGGCCACGTGCGGATGGCGACCGAGTCAGACGTCGACATCTCAAACGCGCACCCGTACTGGGCTTACCCGTTCTCAGACGTTGCGGTGGTCCACAACGGTCAGCTGACCAACTACCACCAATGGCGCCGGCGCCTGGAGGCGGCGGGCCACCGGTTCGCTTCGGACTGCGACTCGGAGATCATCGCCGTGTACCTCGCCGAGCGGATGAGCCAGGGCGACTCGCTCGAGGACTCGATGCGCCGCAGCCTCGAGGAACTCGACGGCGTGTTCACCTACATCTGCGTGTCCGAGGACGCGCTCGGGATGGCCAAGGACGAGCTCGCGGCCAAGCCGCTCGTGCTCTACGAGGGCGACGACATGGTCGCGCTCGCCTCCGAGGAGATCGCGATCCGCGCCGTGATCGACCACGAGATTGAGACCTACGACCCGTATGAGAGCGAGGTGATGGTATGGAAGCGGTGACGGCGCAGGAGGGTCAGCCACGCTTTGACCCGCGCGGGCTGGTCGAGCTCGACGAGCGCGTCCCGAACATCGCAGAGGTCGATGGCGATCGCGCGGTGTTCGACGCGCACCGGCTGACGACGCGCCAGATCAACCTCGAGCTGCGCCGCCTCGTCTACGAGGAGGGGATCCGCGAGGTCACCGTCGACAACCCGGGCGCGCGCCACTCGCTCGGGGTCGGGATCCTCACTCGCTGCGCCATCAGGTTCAACGGCAGCCTCGGCTACTTCGCCTGCGGGATGAACGACGGCCCCGAGGTGCAGATCACCGGCCGGGTCGGCTGGTCGATGGGCGAGAACATGATGTCGGGTGTGATCGTCGTCGAGAGCAACGCCGGCTCGCTGACCGGCGCGGCGCTGCGCGGTGGCGACATCGTCGTCAAGGGCCAGGTCGGGGCGCGCAGCGGGATCGACCAGAAGGGCGGGACGATCCTCGTGCTCGGCGACGCCGGCTCGATGACCGGCTTCATGATGCAGCGCGGCCGCCAGATCATCTGCGGCGACGTCGGCCCCGGGCTTGGCGACTCGATGTACGACGGCGTGATCTACGTCGGCGGCAAGGTCAAGTCGCTCGGAATCGACTGCGTACCCGGTGAGTGGACCGACGCCGACACCGAGCTGATCGAGCGCAAGTTCTCGATCTACGGCCTCGGCTCGCCGCCGAAATTCGACAAGTTCGTGTGCGGCAAGAAGCTCTACAACTACGACTCGCTCGAACCCTCCGAGCGGAAACTGGTGCTCTAGATGGCCACCCCCGACGAAAACGCACCAATGGCCCGCAACCGCCTCGGCCAAAGCGCGATCTTCACGCCCGAGGTGATCGACGACATCCACGTCAAGTCAGAGCTCGGCCGCTACCGGATGCGCGGCTTCTCGATGTTCAAGAAGATCCCGCACTGGGACGAGCTGATGTTCCTGCCGGGGACGCTGACCCGGTTCGTGATCGAGGGCTACCGCGAGAAGTGCGTCACCAAGACGGTGCTCGGTGCGCGGTTTGCGAAGAACCCGATCGAGCTCGACATCCCGATCTACATCACCGGGATGAGCTTCGGGGCGCTGTCGCTGGAGGCGAAGATGGCGCTCGCCAAGGGCGCCTCGATGGCCGGGACTGCCACCTGCTCGGGCGAGGGCGGGATGATCCCGCCCGAACGCGACCTCTCGACCAAGTGGTACTACCAGGTGATCCAGAGCCGCTACGGGTTCAACCCGCATCACCTGATGCTGGCCGACGCGTGTGAGTTCTTCATCGGCCAGGGCTGCAAGGTCGGGCTCGGCGGCCACCTGATGGGCCAGAAGGTGACCGAGCAGGTCGCCGAGATGCGCTCGCTGCCCGCCGGCATCGACCAGCGCTCGCCCGCGCGCCATCCGGACTGGCTGGGACCAGACGACCTCAGCCTGAAGATCCAGGAGGTCCGCGAGGCGACCAACTACGAGATCCCGATCCAGCTCAAGCTCGGCGCCGCCCGGGTCTACGACGACGTCCGCATGGCCGCCAAGTGCGGGCCCGACATCATCTACCTCGACGGCGCCGAGGGCGGAACCGGCGCGGGGCCGCACGTCGCGGCCGAGGAGACCGGGATCCCGTTGATGGCGGCGATTCCCGAGGCTCGCCGCGCGCTTGAGGACGTCGGCATGGCAGACGAGATCGACCTCGTCGTCGCGGGCGGGATCCGCAACGGCGGCGATGTCGCCAAGGCCCTCGCGCTCGGCGCGACCGCGATCGCGATCGGCCACTCGGCGCTGATGGCGCTCAACTGCAACAAGGAGATCCCCGGAGTCACCGACTACGAGGGCACTGTCGGCGTTCCCGCCGGCCATTGCTACCACTGCCACACGGGGCGCTGCCCGGTCGGCATCACGACGCAGGACCCGGAGCTG
Organism: Solirubrobacteraceae bacterium; assembly: GCA_036490775.1. Classification (GTDB taxonomy): domain Bacteria; phylum Actinomycetota; class Thermoleophilia; order Solirubrobacterales; family Solirubrobacteraceae; genus Palsa-465. The sequence goes on from DASXDD010000156.1 coordinate 5,217, forward strand.
CGCAAGCGGCTCGTCGTCGACGACGCAGCGAACCGCGTCTACAACTTCCTGCACACGCTGACGCTCGAGTGCCAGATGCTCGCGCGTGCGTGCGGGAAGACCAATGTGCACAGCCTCGAGCCTGAGGACCTGTGCGCGCTGACCGTCGAGGCGTCGGCGATGGCGCGGGTGCCGCTGGCCGGCACTGACTACATCCCCGGCGTCTCGGAGGAGCGGACGCTGAACGAGATCAAGCGCCTGCTCGAGCGCCACATCGAGAATCCGATCGACTACCTGACGCCCGACGACGCCAGCGTCCCCGAGCTGGGGTGAGGCGCAGATGAACGATCAGCACCAGCTGCCGGGCGAGCCGGAGAAGATCTTCTCGATCGACTCGGAGTACCTGTCGGGACGGCGATTTCCCTACCAGGAGGACATCGGCCTCCTCGAGGATGTCGACCTGCTGGCGGCCACCCCCGGAGCCGATCTGAACTGGCTCGAGGACGTCGAGCTGCTCGAGGAGGAGGGCACTCCGGCGGTGTTCGACCGCTACTCGAACTCGTTCATCAAGATCTACTTCCCGATCCCCGAGGGCCGGGAGCACGAGCTCGCGCGCAAGGTGCTGATCAAGCACCTGCAATCGGGCAACTCGTATGGGATTGCGCTGAAGGAGCGCCATTGCAAGTTCGCCCAGCCCGAGCTGGGCCCTTGGCTCGCGGGGTCCAAGACCGTCGGGACCGATTACAAGCCACCGGTGCTCGAGGGGTGGGAATCACCTCTGCACTGAACGAGGGCAGCGAACCCGCTCTGCCCCGATCAATTCGCCGCGGGCCACCGATCACGATCACGTGCAAATGCGGCGAGAGCCGACAGCTGCACTACGGGGAGCGATGGACCTGCGAGAAGTGCGGCAGGTCCTGGAACACACTCAGGATCCCGCTCGAGGAGTACGCCGATCTCCGACGCACACAGCTTCGCTACCGCCGCGTCCCGGTGCTGGTCAGCTCGATCTCGCTGGCCTGCATCGTGGGATCGATCGTGGCGGGCAGGGCGCTCGGGGGCCTGCTGATCGTGGCGTTCGGGCTGACGGCGTGGAGCATGTTCGTGCATCCGTTCCACAAGCGGCGCTATCGCGAGCGGCTCGCCCAGATCCCGACCTGGGACATCGAGCCCGAATAAACGCGTGAAGGTAATCGTCGTCGGCGCTGGGTTTGCTGGACTGGCCGCGGCTGACGAGCTGTATCGAGCCGGCGCGGACGTCGAGGTGCTCGAGGCGCGCGACCGCGTCGGGGGGCGCGTGTGGTCGGTTCCATTCGCGGGCGCGACGGCCGAGCGCGGGGCGGAGTTCATCCTGCCCCACGACACCCAGCTGACCGAGCTCGCGCGCCGGCTGGAGCTGCCGCTGGTGCGCAAGGGCACGCTGTATGGCAACCGAGAGCCCCGCGGCGGCGAGGCCGTCTCGAGCGACGAGATCGCAGCGGCGATGGAGCAGCTCAGCGCGCTGCCGGAGATCCACGGAGAAACCGTTTATGGCGCGCTATCGCGCGCGGGTTGCGCAAGCGGTGTCGCCGACGCGATCGCCGCGCGATTGGAAGTCAGCTGCGCGTATGGCGCTGACGACCTCGACGCGTCAGTGCTGCGCGAAGGCGCAGGCGCGTTCGGAGACTTCCCCACTCACACCGTCCAGGGCGGCAACGATCGCATCGCGCGGCGCCTCGCCGCTGCGCTAGGGGACAACGTACGTCTGTCCTCTCCAGTGCGATCGATTCGCTGGTCTGAGCGCGAGCTACAGGTGAGCACCGACGATGCGGAAGCTCGGGCGGACGCCGTCGTGGTGGCGGTGCCGGCGAGCGTCGTCGAGGAGATCAAGTTCGAGCCGCCGCTGGATCAGCGGAAGGTCGACGCGCACCGGGCCGTGCGTTACGGTCAAGCCGCGAAGCTGTTCGTGCCGCTTGGAACCCCGGCGCCGCCCAGCCAGGTCCTGTCGGTCTCGGGCCGCTGGTGGTGCTACACGCAGCTCGGCGCCGACGGCGAGCCGTTGCCGTTCGTGGCCGCTTTCGCCGGGAGCCCACGCGCGATCGAGGCGCTGGACCTTGGCAACGGCTCAGGACGCTGGGTCGAGGATCTCGCGCGCCTGCGGCCGGACCTCGAGCTTGACGCGGGCGGGGCGCTGATCTCAACCTGGGCGGAGGACCCTTGGGTACGAGGCGCGTACTCGGCGCGCTCGGCAACGTCGTCGATTGAGGACCCCGAGCTCAGCCGGCCGCTGGGGGGGAGGCTGGCGTTCGCGGGCGAGCACACCGCGGGCCGCTGGCACGGGCTGATGGAAGGCGCGCTCCGCAGCGGCCGCCGTGCCGCCGCGGAGTTGTTGGAAGACGATCGCCCGTTGAGCTAGTGCGGCGTGTGCACGATCAGCACGTCGCAGTGAGCGTGGTGCGTGACCGATTCGCTGACGCTCGCACCGATCAGCCGCGTAACCAATCCGGGCTCGCGAGAGCCGATCACGATCATCTCCGCGGCCCGCTCCTCGGCGAGTTGCACGATCGCGTCGGCCGGTTCACCGATCGCAGGCTGATAGTCGGCCTCGATCCCTTGCGCTTCTAGATAGGCGCGCGCGGTCTCGAGCTCCTTGGCGTGCTTTTCGGGAGGGTCGGTGGGATCGATCGGCCCTCCCGAACGCCCGATGCTGATCATCAATGGCGTGACGCTCGTGACCACGAGCTTGCACCCCAACGCCTTGGCCAGCGTCGCAGCACGCTCAAGCGCGCGTTGCGACCCTGGCGTCTCGTCGTATCCGACGACAATCGTGCTCATTGCTTCTCCTCCTTACACCGGCTGTGCCACGGAGGCGGCCGATAGCTCGGCGAGCTCCTCCGGGTCGGGCACGCTGGGGGAGGGCTCGCTCCAATGAATGCTCTCGTGATCCTGCACGATCCGCCGGTAGAAGAACAGCACCAGTGAGCCGACCAGGATGCCGATCCCGATCCAGAAGTCGGTCCACGTGCCGTAGCCGTTGAGCTTGGGCGCAAGCGCCCCGACGAGCAGGAACACGGCGTTGAGCACGCACAACACCGCCGCGATCGGCAACCAGACGGGGGCGACCTTGATCGGTCGTGGCCAGTTTGGCCGGTCACGACGCAACAGCAGGAACGCGCTCAGTGCGAATACGTGGCACAGCACGTAGCCGATGTTGCTCATGTAGAGAATCGCGAGGTTCGACGTGATGAACACGACCAGGGCGATGTTCACCAGCAGGTCGACGGTCATTGCGCGGGCCGGGACATGGAAGCGGTTGAGCACTCCCAATTGCTTGATCGTCATGCCGGCGCGGGAGATCCCGAACAGCGCGCGGCCCGCATCGGCAGTCGAGCTGGTCATCGACAGCAGCAGGCTGGCGATGATGCAGATCGTGAAGAAGCTCGCGGCACCGTGGCCGACGATCTGCGACATGGCCGCCGTGTAGAACTGACCCTCGGCACCGTCAGTCACGGCGCCCGTAACTCCACCGAGGCCGAGCGGGACGAAAAGGCAGACGAACAGCATGAACGCGGCCGCGCTGCGCAGCGCCCGGGAAGTGTCGCGCCGGGTGTCCTGGTATTCGGGCGCGAACGTAGCGCACGCCTCCGTGCCGTATGCCGACCAGGCGAGGATGAACATGAACACGAGCGCCAACTTCAGACCGCCCCAAGGTCCGGGGAAGGTCGCGTGGACGTTGGAGGAATGCCAGTCGCCGGTGAAGTACGGGACGACGATGAACAGCGCCAGCGGGATCATCAAGAGAATCCCGCAGGCGTAGCTGAACCACACCGCCGGGCGCAGCCCGAACACGTTGAACAGCCATACCACGAGGATCGTCCCGATCGCGATGAAGTGCGGGAGACCGAGGTGATTGGAGAAGATCGTGACGCTCCAGGTGGAGTGCGGCCACCACTGCGCCTGCGCCAGGTCGCCGATGATCTTGCCGAAGATCGACAGCACGACCGACCACCCGATCCAGTAGCCGAATGCGGCGAGCGGGCCGACCAGCGTGGTGTAGCGCTTCCATCCCTCGTGGGCGTAGAGCGAGATACCGCCGCTGCGGTTGCCGAACATCGTCGCCGGTTCGGAGTAGATCCACGCCTGGGCCATCCCGATGATCGCCGAGGCGCCCCACAGGATCATCGAACCTGCCGCGCCGAACACCCCGAGGGTGAAGCCGAGGCTGCCGAGCAAAAAGCCCGGGTTGCAGAGCGCGATGACGAATCCGTCCCACCATCGCAGCGTCTTGAGGAGTTGTACCTCCTCAACGGTGGCTGTGCCCAACTTCACCCTCCTCACTCGGTGCGCAGTGCGAGCCGGGGATCGTCCCGGCCCGGCGGCGAGGTGCCGATGATGCGGCTTATACCATTTTGTATAAAGAGGGTCAACATACTCAGCTTGCGCCGATACGTTGTTAATGCCGCACTGTGGACGTATTCAGCCAGTGGGCCATATGGATGCGGATCAGGGTTGGCCACGAGGCCAAGCTCAGGCGTAAGATCAGGGGGGACAGAAGTGATGTCGCGCTCGACCGCTCAGAACGTCCCGCAGTCCCGCTCACCGGCGACGTCGTCGGCGCCCCGGCCGGTGATGCTCGCGACGCTCTCGGTGCGCGTCGATATAGCTGCCGAGCGGATGGCGATCGAGAGCGCGCTCGAGGCAGGCGTGAGTTTGATCGTCGCGAACATGCTCACGCTGCGTCCGTATCCGGCGACCCTGATGCTCGCCCGCGAGCACACGATCCTGCCCCGGGAGGAGGACCTCGACGCCGTCCGCGCGACCGCGTCGCGTGCTGTCGGGCTTGGGATCCGGACCGAGCTGATGCGCGTCTCGAGCCCGCGCCCGGTCCGGGCGCTGATCGAGATCGCCGGCGAGCGGCAGATCGGGCTGCTCGTGTTCGGGCCTGATCGCTCCCGGATCCCGCGGTATCGCTTCCGGCACGCCGCGCGTGCCGTGCGCCGCGACGCCCCGTGCCTGGTCTGGATCGCGGGCGATCTCGCTTAACCGCTAGTCCTGCTGCAGGTCGCGGACCGTCCCAAACCGCCCCGTGTAGAACAGCAGCGGCTCGCCATGCTCGTGGTGCAGGTGCTCGACCTCTCCGATCCACAGCACGTGGTCGCCGGCCGGATGCACGTCGACGACACGGCAGGTCAGGTGGGCGAGCGCACCCTCGAGCAGCGGCAGGCCCTCGTGCCAGACGAACGTCGGCGGCTCGGCGGCGACGCGCTGGGCGGCGAAATGCGCGGCGAACTGCTCCTGGTCGTGGGCGAGCACGCTGACGCCGTAGCGGCCGGTCAGCGGCAGCATCTCGCTCATCCGGCAGCGCCCGAGCGAGACGAGCACGAGCGGCGGTCGCAGCGACACCGACAGGAACGCGTTGGCGGTCATCCCGTGGATCGTGTCGCGGTGGATTGTGGTCACGACCGTGACCCCCGTCGCGAACCGTCCCATCACCTGGCGCAGGTTGCGCGCGGCCTCCTCGGCGGCGGGCGAGCGGGGCGTCAGCTTCGCGACGCCGGTCGGTGTGCGCAGGCCGACCCGCACCTGCCTGGCGCCCGGCGGACCCGCCGGACCTGGCGGCGGCTTGTCGCGCGCGGGTTTGTCGCGTGCGGGTTGGTCGCGCGCGGGCTGACGCAGCGGCGGCATCAGCCCCTCGCTCTCGGTCGGCTGCGCGACCCTGGTCAGCCGAGCGACTCCCTCGCGCTCGCGCTCGCTCACGACCGGGGCCTGGTCTTCTCCGGGTCGTAGAACGGGACCCGCACGACCCGCGCGGGGATCCGCTTCTGGAGGCCGTCGAGCTTGCCGACCTCGACCTCGGTGTCGATCTCTGCGTACTGAACGGCCATCCGGCACAGCGCGATCGAGCGCTTGAGCAGCGGACTGCGACAGCCGCTCGTCACAACGCCGACCCGGCGGCGCCCGACGTACACCTCGTCGCCGTGGCCAGAGAGCTCGTTGCCCTCGAGCTCGAGCCCGACCAGCCGGCGCTGGGGGTGGGCCTTTCGCTCCTCGAGCGCCGCGCGCCCGATGAAGTCCTCGTCGCCGAACACGACCGTGAACCCGATTCCAGCCTCGAACGGGTCGACCTGGTCGTCGAACTCGTAGCCGGCGAAGATCAGGCCGGACTCGATCCGCAGGGTGTCGAGCGCCTCGAGCCCGAGCGCCTTGCAGCCGCGCGGCTCGGCGACCTCCCAGATCGCATCCCACACCGCCGGCCCGTCCGACGGGTGACACCAGATCTCATACCCGAGCTCGCCGGTGTAGCCCGTGCGCGAGACGATGATCGGGATCCCGTCGTAGTCGCCGATCCGTCCGATCAGAAACCGGAACCATTTGAGCTCGGCGAGGCTCGGCTGCGTCGGCGGGGTCCAGACGATCTCGGCCAGCGCCTCGCGGCTCAGCGGCCCCTGCAGCGCGACGTTGTGCAGCTGATCGGTCGTCGGCTTGATCCACGCGCGCAACCCGTCGCGGTCCGCGACCTCGCGCAACCAGACGCCGTCGTACTCATCACCGCCGACAAACCGGAAGTTGTCCTGGCCCAGGCGGAACACCGTCGCGTCATCGATCATCCCGCCGGTCTCGTTGCACAGTGCCGTGTAGACGACCTGGCCGACGGCGAGCTTGCGCACGTCGCGGGTGATCACGCGCTGGATCAGCTGCTCGGCGTCGGGACCGACCACCTCCCACTTGCGAAGCGGCGACAGGTCCACCAGCGCCAGGCGCTCGCGGCAGGCCCAGTACTCGGCGATCGCGCCCTCGTTGTTGAAGCAATGGGGCAGCCAGTAGCCGCGGTACTCGACGAAGCTCTTGGTCAGCTCCGAGGTGCGCGGGTGAAACGCGGTCTCGCGCGTCAGCACCGCCGGTGCGTCGGCGGTCACGCGGTGGGCGATGGCCACCGAGAAGCGGTTCTCGGGCGGATACACGCGCACGTGGACATCTGTCACCTCCCAGGCATTAGATGGATCGATGTCGTCGGGGCAAGCCGACGAAGCGCAGACCAGATCGGCGTGCGCGCGCAGCATCACGTAGTCGCCCGGGCGCGACCACGGCTCGTCGAACACGAGCTGGTGGTTTGAGTCGAACTCCGTGTTGTAGAAGAAGTTCAGCGCCGGCCAGCCCTTACGCGGCGCGATCGGGTAGTCGCGCAGTGCCCCGTTGAAGTTGTCGGTGCAGTTGATGTGGCCCGGATAGCCCATGTCCTCGTAGTACTTGGCCTGGCAGGCGAGCGCGAACGTGTCGTGGCGCCCGACTGTGTCGCGAACGACCTCGACGAGCGGGTCCATCTCGAGGTCATAGAACTTTCCGTACAGGCCCGGCATCGGATAGGCGTTGCCCATCAGCGTGCGGGTCACGGTCGCGTCGAGTCCGCGTTCGAGCCCGTCCTCGAGCTTGTGGCGGTTAAACGCGAGGAAGTCCGAGCACTGGCGCCCGCGCACATCGAGGATCTGGATGTACTCGCCCGCTTTGACCTCGTAGCTCGACGCGGTCGCGGCGTCGACCCGGAAATCGAGCCGGGGTTCGGCCAGCGGCTCCGGCAGCTCGACCTCCGCCCGCGGCCGCGGCGTCGCCCGGCGGATCTCAACCAGCAGCTCGGTCGCCGGCGCCTCGCCGTCGACGAGCCTGCCGCCCGGCGCCGCCACCGTCAAAACGGCATCGCGCGCAGCGACCAGTTCGACCTGCTCGCCTGGTCGCGACTCCGGGCCAAACAGCCGCACCGCGTCCGAGCGGGGATCCGCTCTGAGGCCGACCGCCTCCAGCCCGCCGGACAGCACCGCCACCTGCCCACCGTGGTGGTCGATGATCCGGATCCGGTCGTCGCCGGCGAGCTTGACCTCGGTGACCCCGTCAGGCGCGACCCGATAGGTCTCGCGCCCGGGGTCGGGCGCGAGCAGCCCTCCCGGCAGGAGCACCGCGGTGGTCATGCTCCTAGGCCGGCGCCGATGCCTTCTCGACCTGCGCCATCAGCTCCTCGGCGAGCTTGCGCTTGCCGTCGGCGTCGAGCTTCTTGACCTCGTTCTCGACCGCGCGGCGGTTGTAGGTCTGGTTCCAGTAGTCGAGGCTGTCGAACCCGAGCAGCACCGCCTTGCCGACGAACTGGCGCAGGACCTCGTTGGTCGGCCCCATCACCCAGCCAGCCTTGGCGTCGCGCAGGTAGCGCTCGAGCTCCATGTCGCGCTTGTAGCCGGTGCCGCCGCACGAATGCAGCATCTTGTCGACGACGTGCGCGGCGTTCTTGGCGGCGACGAACTTGATCTGCCACGCCCAGTGCAGGAAGTTCGCCCGCGCGAACTCGCCCGGCGGAAGCTTGATCTGGTTGTGGTCGGTGGCGTTGTCCATCGCCTGCGCGACCGAGTGGGTGAACAGCCGCGACGCGTTGGTGTCCATCACCGCCTCGCCGACGTAGTCCTGGATCGTCGGGTAGTCGGCGACGCGCAGGCCGACGTCGACGTGGCGCTTGCGGGTGGTCTGGCGCTTGCCGATGTCGATCGCGCCCATCGCCAGGCCATTCCAGACCGACGAGGATCCGATCAAGAACCACGGGTCCACCGACTCGTCGTTGGACGCGGCGCCGTCGCCCTCGGGGCCGACGATCTGGTCGCCGGGAATGTCGATCCCCGGGACCTCGATCGGGCCCGACTGGTTGCCGCGCAGACCGAGCGCGTCCCAGGTCGACGGCTGCGCCTTGATGTGCTCGCCGTCGATCACGAACACCGACAGATCGTCGTAGCCGGTGAAGTCGGGGCTCGTGGTCTGCACGACGTAGAAGTCGGCGAACCCGCCAGACGTCGTCCACGACGCCTTCTTGCGGACGTTGTAGCCGCCGTTGGAGCGCTCGGCGCCCGACGAAATCGGGTACCAGAAGTGTGAGCCGGTCTCGGGGTCGGAGTATGAGAGGGTTCCGATCTTGCCGCTGTTGAGCGGGCGGATGTAACGGTCGATCAGCTCGTCGGTGGCGCGCAGCATGATCGCGTTGACCGCGCCCATGTGCATCACGTAACACATCGCCGTCGACGCGCAGCCGTAGCGCGCGATCGTCTCGCAGGTCATCGCGTAGGCGACGTGATCCTCGCCGAGACCCCCGTACTCGGTCGGCACCGTCAGCGCCAGGAATCCATGCTCACCGAGCAGCTCGAGGTTGCGTCGGGGGAACTTCAGCTCGTCATCGGAGACCTTCGCGTTGGCGCGCATCTCCTTCTCGGCCAGCTCGATCAGCAGCTCGCGCAGCTCGCGCTGGCGGTCGGTCAGCATCCAGTCTGGATCCCACTCGTAGCCCAGACCCCAGAAGGCCTCTCCACCCCATGTCTTTTCGGACATTCACTCCTCCGGTCTTTGCTTTGCAAGGCGCCCCGAAATGCGCCGGGGCCGCCGGACTACGGTGCAGCTCGAACGAGTTAGGCTGCACAAATATGTTCAATGCGATTTCTAGCGGAGTGAGTCGGCTGTGTCCAGAGCCGCGGCGGGTGGCAGTCAGCTGAACAAGCCGCCGCTGATCGGCGTCTCCGCGAGCCTGCACGACTTCGGCGACTACGGCGGCGTCGGCGTGCACCGGCCGCTGCTGCTGGCGGGCGGCCTGCCGATGACGCTGCCGCAGCTGCGTGACTCAATCGAGCCCGCGCTCGACGCGATCGACGCGATCGTGCTCGCCCCCGGCCGCGACATCGAGCCGCGCCGCTACGGCCAGAAGCCGCACCCGCTGCTCGCCGCGACCGAGCCACAGCGCGACGCGTTCGAGCTCGACCTCGTCGAGCGCGCGCTCGGGCGCGGGATGCCAATCCTCGGCATGTGCCGCGGGCTGCAGGTGCTCAACGTCGCGCTCGGCGGGACGCTCGCCCAGGACGTCTCGCTCGTCGCCGACGCTCACCCGAGCGACCCGGGGTGGGAGCGCTGGAAGCTCGTCGAGGCGTCATCGGTCGCGGGCTCGCCGCCGCCGGCGCACCCACGCCACGAGATCGAGATCACGCCCGAGAGCCTGCTCGCGCGCGCACTCGAGGCGACCTCGGTCGAGGTCAACTCGTTTCACCATCAGGCGATCGACCGCCTCGGCGCCGACCTGGCCGTCGTCGCCGCTTCGGCGGATGGGATCGCCGAAGCGGTCGAGCTGCCAGGCCGGCCGGTGCTCGCCGTTCAGTGGGAGCTCCAGGAGGAGTGGCGGATCGACCGCCGCTTCCTGCGCGTGTTCGAGTGGTTCGTCGAGGCAGCTCGTCCGCGGCGCGACGAATTGCTCAGCTCGTCATCCCGGTGAACTGGCCGCCGGTGATGTTCAGCACCTGGCCGTGCACGAAGTTCGACCACGGCGTGCACAGGAAGAACACGCCCCCGGCTGCCTCGTGCGGCTGGCCGGGACGCCCGAGCGGGATGATCATCGAGCCCATCGCGCGCATCTGCTCGGGAATCCCGAGCTGCACCTTCTCGCCGCCGATCTCGGCGACGTTCTGGTCGTCCTTGACCGCCGTCAGGCGAGTCTCGATGAACCCGAACGCGACCGCGTTGACGTTGATCTTGAACTGACCCCACTCCTTGGCGAGGGTCTTGGTCAGGCCGACGACGGCCGACTTGCCCGACGAGTAGTTCGCCTGCCCGGCGTTGCCCATCGTGCCGGAGATCGACGAGACGTTGACGATCTTGCGGAACACCTCGACGCCTTCCTCGCGCTCCTTCTTGGCGGGCTCGCGCATGTGCGGCGCGACCGCCCGGCACATCCGGAACGGGACGATCGAGTGGATGTCGAGCATCCGCTGAAACCACTCGTCGCTCATCTTGTGGATCGGCGCGTCGAGCGTGTAGCCGGCGTTGTTGACGAGGATGTCGACCTTCCCCCACTCGTCGATCACTTTCTGCACGAGCTGATCGGGGACGCCCTCCTTGGTGAGGTCGCCCGCGAACACGATCGTCTCGCCGTCGATCTCGCTGGCGGTCTGCTCGGCGACATCGCCGTCAAGGTCGTTGATCAACACCTTTGCGCCCTGCTCGGAGAGCAGCTCAGCCGTCGCTCGGCCGATCCCCCGGGCGGAGCCGGTGACGATCGCCACCTTGTCCTCGAGAACCTTCATGTTCGCGTTTGCCTTTCAGTCGCTGTAGCGGTCCGCGGGATCATGCCAGGGTAGAGTCGGGCCTGTGAACGCCACCCAATGGCTTGCCGCCTACGCCGAGAAGCTCGGCACCGACCCGCCGACCAAGGAAGAGCTCAAGGCCGTGCTCGACCTCGCCGGCGAGGCCGCGCACTCGTCCGAGCGAATCGCCGCGCCGGTCGCCTGCTGGATGGCGGCGCGCGCCGGCGTCGGCCTCGAGCAGGCAATGACGCTCGCCCGCCAGGTCGATTCCGATGGCTGAGCGCGAGTACGACATCGTCGTATTCGGCGCGACCGGATTCACCGGTGCGCTGACCGCCGAGTACCTCGCCCGCAGGGCCCCCGCGACGACCCGCTGGGCGCTCGCCGGCCGCAACCGCGACAAGCTCGAGGCGACCCGCCGCCGGCTGGCGCAGACGAGCCCAGCTGCCGCCCAGGTGCCGCTGCTCAGCGCCGACGTCGGCGACGCCGATTCGGTGAAGAGGCTTGCCGAATCGGCGCGCGTGGTGATCACGACCGTCGGCCCGTACATCAACTACGGCGAGCCGCTCGTCGCCGCGTGTGCGGCGGCCGGGACCAGCTACGTCGACCTCACCGGCGAGCCGGAGTTCGTCGACCTGATGTGGCTGCGCTACCACGAGCAGGCGGAGCAGTCAGGAGCGCGGCTCGTGCACTCCTGCGGGTTCGATTCGATCCCGTACGACCTCGGCGCGCTCTACGCGGTGCAGCAGCTGCCGGAGGGCAGCCCGATCAAGCTCGAGGGGTTCGTCCGCGTCAACGGCGCGTTCTCGGGCGGTACGTATCACTCGGCGGTGCACATCATGGGCCGCCTGCGTCAGGGGATGAAGGTCGCCTCGGAGCGCAAGCAGCGCGAGCCCCGCCCCGACGGCCGGCGCGTGCGCGGGATCCAGGGCAAGCCGCACCAGGACGACGACGCCGGCGGCTGGGTGTTCCCGTTTCCGACGATCGATCCCCAGACCGTGCTGCGCTCGGCCCGGGCGCTCGACCGCTACGGGCCGGACTTCAGCTACAGCCACTACCTGGTCATTAAGCAGCTGCCGGTCGGCATCGGGCTCGGAGTCGGCGCGGGCGCGCTGATCGCGCTCGCCCAGCTCAAGCCGACCCGCGACCTGCTGCTCAAGCTCAAGGATTCCGGCGACGGTCCCACCCCCGAGCAGCGCGAGAAGGCCTGGTTCAAGGTCAAGATGGTCGGCGAGGGCGGTGGCAAGCGCGTCGTCGCCGAGGTCACCGGGGGAGACCCGGGCTACAGCGAGACCTCGAAGATGCTCGCCGAATCGGCGCTGTGTCTCGCGCACGACCAGCTCCCGCAGCGCGCCGGGCAGCTGACGCCCGCGGTCGCGATGGGCGACGCGCTGATCAAGCGCCTCCAGGCGGCCGGCATCGGCTTCGCCGTCACCGACGGCCAGGCCGCCGCCCACTAGATAGGGTTCGGGCGAGATGGCCTCCAAGTGGACCACCGCCGACATCCCTGACCAGAGCGGCAGGCTCGCCGTCGTCACCGGCTCCAACAGCGGCCTCGGAGCCGTGACCGCGCGCGAGCTCGCACGTGCCGGCGCCACGGTCGTGATTGCCTGCCGCAACACCGACAAGGGCGAGCAGGCGGCCTCGAGCATTCGCTCCGCAGTTCCGTCGGCGCAGCTAGGCGTCGAGCGGCTGGACCTCGCCGACCTCTCGTCTGTGCGGGACTTCGCAAAGCGGGTCAGCGCTGAGCGCGATCGCCTGGACCTGCTCGTCAACAACGCCGGCGTGATGGCGCCGCCCCGGCGGCTGACTCCGGACGGCTTCGAGAGCCAGTTCGGGACCAACCACCTCGGCCATTTCGCGCTGACCGGGCTGCTGATGCCCTCGCTGCTGGCCGCACCGCGGCCGCGGGTTGTGACCCTGTCGAGCGGCATGCACCGGTTCGGAAAGATGCGTTTCGACGATTTGCAGTCCGAGCACGGCTACAACAACTGGCGCGCCTACAGCCAGTCAAAGCTCGCCAACCTGATCTTCTGCTTCGAGCTCGCGCGCCGCGCGGCCGAAGCTGGCACCGACCTCACCAGCGTCGCTGCGCACCCGGGCTACGCCGCCACCAACCTCCAGTTCGCCGGCCCGGCGAAGTGGCACGAGCGCGCGTTTATGACGGTCGGCAACAAGCTGGTCGCCCAGAGCGCCGAGATGGGCGCGCTCCCGTCGTTGTACGCGGCGACGTTCCCGGATCTGCCCAGCGGCTCGTTCGTCGGGCCCGACGGGTTGATGGAAGGCCGGGGACACCCGCACGTCGTCACCGGCGCCTCGAAATCGTACGACCGGGAGGCTTGGGCCAGGCTCTGGGAGGTCTCAGAGCAGCTGACCGGCGTGACCTACGAGTTCGCAGCCGCCGCTCCCGCGTGACCGATCTGCGGCGCGATGGGGCCGCCGTGCTCGAATGGGCGGCGGACTATTTAGAGCGCGTCGGCGACCTGCCGGTGCTCGCGCAGGTGCAGCCGGGTGAGATCCGCGCGCGCCTGCCGCAGTCGGCGCCCGAGCAGCCCGAGCCATTCTCGGCGGTGCTGCGCGACCTCGACGAGATCCTGCTGCCTGGCATCACTCACTGGCAGCACCCGCGCTTCTTCGCCTACTTCGCGAACACCGCGGCGGAGCCGGCGATCCTCGCCGAGCTGCTCGCCGCGACGCTGAACTCGGTCGCGTTCCTGTGGCGGACCGCCCCGGCCGCGACCGAGCTCGAGACGCTCGTGCTCGACTGGACGGCCGAACTGCTCGGGCTGCCGAGCGGCTGGCACGGGCATATCGAGGACACGGCGTCGACGTCGACGCTGGCGGCGATCATCGCCGCGCGGGCGACGACCGGTCGCGACCTGATCGTCTGCTCAGACCAAGCGCACTCGGCCGCGGACAAGGCAGCCAAGATGCTCGACATGCGGCTGCGTAAGGTGCCCCACGACGACGCGTTCCGGCTCGACGCCGCCCAGCTCGGCGACCTCAGCGACGCGGCGGTCGTGGTCGCGACCGTCGGGACGACGGCGACCGCGTCGGTCGATCCCGTGCCCGCGATCGCCGACGCCTGCGAGCGCGACGGCGCCTGGTTGCACGTCGACGCCGCCTACGCGGGCTCGGCGATGGTCTGCCCCGAGCACCGGTGGGCGTTTGAGGGCGTCGATCGCGCCGATTCGCTCGTCGTCAACGCCCACAAGTGGATGCTCACGCCCGTCGACTGCTCGCTGCTTTGGACGCGGCGGCCACAGGACTTCCGCAACGCGTTCAGCGTCGTACCCGAGTTCCTGCGAACGCCCTCGGCCGAGGACTCGTTCTCGCTGAGCGAGTACGGCCCGGCGCTCGGGCGGCGGTTTCGAGCGCTGAAGCTTTGGGCAGTTTTGCGGTGCTATGGGCGGGTCGGATTGCAGTCCTACATCCGCGGCGGGATCGAGCTCGCCGAGCAGTTCGAGCGCTGGGTCGTCGACGAGCCCGGCTGGGAGCTGGCCGCCCCGCGAATGTTCTCGCTGGTCTGCTTCCGGCTGGAAGGCGACGACGACCGCAACCGCGAGCTGCTGCACCGCGTCAACGCAAGCGGCGAGATCTTCATCTCGCAGGCGGTGCTCAACGATCGCTACGTCCTGCGGCTCGCGATCGGCGCGCTGCGCACGACCGAGGCCGACGTCCAGCAGGCGTGGGACGTGCTGAGGCGCGAGGCGCGAGCGCTGTGATCCCAATCCCGGCCGTTCCGATCCCCTCGGTGCCGCTGCCGACCCCACCGCCGGCGTACATCGGCGCACCCGCGTCGGCACATCCGATCCGCGGCGTGCCGCGCACCCCGCAGAACCCGCAGATGTCGCCCAACGGCACGTCGAGCATCCACAACGACGGCTGGCAGACGAACGCGTTCACCTGGGGCGGTCCGCTCGGCCGGTCGCCGCAGGAGTTCTCGACGATGATCATCCGCGACTGTGGCTCGATCACGCTCGACCAGCAGGGGCGGGTGGTTTCGGTGTGCGTCGGGCTCGCAGGCCCGGAGCTGTACATGTTCGATCCCCGGACGCTCGCGACACTGGCGACGTTCTCGCTGCCCCCGCGCCAGAGCATCCCGAGCAACCTGTTCCAGGACTTCACGGGTGGCGGCTACTTCTATCTCGACGACCACGACCAGGTCGTGACTTCGACGACGACGCGACATATCGACGTGATCGCCGAGACGCCCGGTGCGCAGCCCGGATTCACGCTCGCGCACGACTACGACCTCAGCAACGTGCTGACCTCGAGTGAGGCGATCACGTCGGCGCTGCCCGACCAGCACGGGCTGCTGTGGGTCGTCTCGAAGACTGACGGCGTCGTCCTGACGTTGAACATGCGGACCGGAACGATCCGTTCGATGAAACTGGGCGATGGATCGGTCGGCGAGATCGAGAACTCGTTTGCGACCGACGCCCACGGCGGCGTCTACATCGCCACCAACCGCAAGCTCTACCGGTTCGTAGCCGGCCGCGGCGGCGCGCCCAAGATCACTTGGCGGGTGACCTATCCCAACAGCGGCGAGCACAAGCCCGGGCAGGTCGACGACGGCACCGGCACGACGCCGCTGGTGATGCCCGGCGGGCGGGTCGCGATCACTGACAACGCCGACCCGATGGACGTCGTCGTGTACCGGACCGCGGTCAAGCTGAAGAAGGGCGTGCGGCGACGCGCGTGCCGCGTGCCTGTGTTCACGAAGGGCGCAAGCGCAACCGAGAATTCGCTGATCGGCGCCGGCCGGGCGATGATCGTCGAGAACAACTACGGCTACCAGGACCCGACCTCGGTCGGCGAAGGCAAGCTCACGGCGCCCGGATTCACGCGCGTCGACATCAACCGCTCCGGCAAGGGCTGCCACGTCGTCTGGACCAACACGACCGAGCGCGCGCCGACTGTCGTCCCGAAGGTGTCGCTCGCCAACGGGCTGATCTACACCTACACCAAGGATCCCGGCATCTCGGATCCCTGGTATTGGACAACGCTCGACTTCCGCACCGGGCGCACCGTCTACAAGCAGTTCGCCGGCTCGAGCCCGTCGTCGTTCTACAACAACAACTACGCCGGGATTCAGCTCACCCCGACCGGCACCGAGTACCTCGGCACGATCGGCGGCGTGATTGCGCTGCGCGACAGCTGAGGTCGCTTACTTCAGCTCGGCCGACGTCTTGCCGAGCAGCTGGCGGGCGATGATCAGCAGCTGGATCTGCTGGGTGCCCTCGAATAGGTCGAGGATCTTCGCGTCGCGCGCCCACTTCTCGAGCAGCTCGCCCTCGCCGTAGCCGATGCTCCCGCACAGGGCGACGCAGCGCAGCGCGATGTCGGTGCCGGTGCGTCCGGCCTTGGCTTTGGCCATCGACGCCTGCAGCGAGTTCGGCTTGCGGTTGTCGGCCATCCACGCCGCCTGAAGCGTCAGCAGCCGCGCGGCCTCCCAGTCTGACTCCATCGCGATGAACTCCGACGCGGCTGCGCTCTGGGCGTGCGGCGGCGCGTCGTAGTCGATCTCGACGCCGGCCTCTTCGAGCAGCTCGCGGGTGCGCTCCAGACAGGCGCGCGCGACCCCGATCGCCATCCCGGCGACGAGCGGGCGCGTGTTGTCGAACGTCTGCATGACGCCCGCAAAGCCGCGCTTGGGCTCGATCTCGGCGCTGCCGAGCAGGTTCTCCTTGGGAACGCGGCAGTCGTCGAGGCGGAAGTTGGCCGTGTCAGACGCCCGGATCCCAAGCTTGTGCTCGAGCCGGTCGAGCTTCAGGCCCGGGTTGTCGCGCTCGACCACGAACGACTTGATCGCCGCGCGGCCCTGCTTGGGGTCGAGTGTCGCCCACACGACGACCAGCTCGGCTCGGTCGCCGGCGGTGACGAAGATCTTCTCGCCATTTAGCACGTACTCGTCGCCGTCGAGTTTCGCGGTCGTGCGGATCGAGGCTGAGTCCGACCCGGCCTCGGGCTCGGTGATCGCCATCGCGGCCCACTTGCCGCCGAAGCGCTTGAGCTGCTCCTCGTCGGCCACGGCTGCGATCGCGGCCTGCCCGAGGCCTTGGCGGGGCATCGTCAGCAGCAGTCCTACGTCGCCCCAGCACAGCTCGATCAGGCCGAGCAGGCTGGCCATGTTGCTGCCGTTGCGGGTGGCGTTGGGGTCGGCCTTGGGCTTGGCGCCGTTGGACTTCGAGTCGCCGTTGCCGCCGACGGCACCGGCGCCGGCGCCGCCGAGCGCGCCGCTCTCGTTCATGCCGTCGATCGCGGCGGCGAGCATGTCGAGCTCCTTGGGGTAGGAGTGCTCGGCGTCGTCGTACTTGCGCGAGTTGGGCCGGAACACCTCGGTCGCGACCAGGTGCGCCTGGCTCACGAGGCCCGCGAACTTCTTGGGTGTCTCGAGGTTGATCATTAGACGAGCACGCCTCCCTCGAACAGGCCCGCGGCGCGCAGATCCCGGTACCAGCGCTCGACGGGGTGGTCCTTTACGTATCCATGGCCGCCGAGCAGCTGCACGCCGTCGGAGCCGATCGCCATCCCGCGCTCGCTGCACAGGCGCCGCGCGAGTGTCACCTCGCGCGCAAAGGTCATGTCCTGGTCGACGCGGCTCGCGGCGCGGTAGGTGGCGAGCCGCATCCCGTCGAGCTCGATCGCGATGTTCGCGACCATGAACGCGACCGCTTGGCGGTTTGCGATCGGCTCGCCGAACGCCTTGCGCTCGTTGACGTACGGGATCACGTAGTCGAGCACGGCCTGTCCGGTGCCGACCGCCAGCGCGCACCAGCCGAGGCGCGCGAGCGCGACGCACTCGGCGTACACCGCCGGATCGCCTTCACCGAGCAGTGCCCCTTCGGGCAGCTCGACGTCGTCGAACGTCAGCGTGCCCGTGGCCGCCGCGCGGATTCCCATCGCGGGCTGCGGCTCGACGGCGATCCCGCCGGCGCCGGCCTCGACGATGAACAGCGCCGGGCCACGGTCCTCGAGCTCGGCGGCGACGATGAACAGCTCGCCGTCGGCGGCGCGCGGGACGAGCGACTTGACGCCGTCGAGCACGTAGCCGCCGTTGCGGGCCCGGGCCTTGGTTTGAAGCTTGAACGGATCGAACAGCGCGCGCGGCTCGACGATCGCCAGCGCCGCCGCCGGCACGTCGTCGCCGACGAACGGCGGCAGGTACGTCGCCTCCTGATCGGCGTCGCCCCACAAGCTCAGCGCGGTCGAGACGCCGGCGGGGGCCAGACACGCGACAGCCATGCCCATGTCGCCCTGCGCGAGCGCCTCGCTCATCAGCACCGAGGTCACCGCCGAGCGCTCCTCGACGGCGCCGCCGAGCTGCTCGGGCACGCCGACCATCGACAGCCCGAGCTCGTTGGACTGCGCCAGCAGCTCGGCCGGCGTGGCGCACGCGTCGTCGGCCGCCTCGGCCACCGGACGCAGTTTCGCCAGCGCAAACTCACGGACCGAGTCGCGCAGCATCTGCTGCTCGTCGGTCGGCGTCAGGTCGAACAGGCCGCTGCGCCCGGCCTTCGGCTGGCGGGCTGGACGCGAGAGCTTCTGGGCCGCGGCGAACGTACGCCCGGCCGTCGCGGCCGTGCGCAT
This sequence comes from Solirubrobacteraceae bacterium, assembly GCA_036490775.1. GTDB lineage: Bacteria > Actinomycetota > Thermoleophilia > Solirubrobacterales > Solirubrobacteraceae > Palsa-465. The sequence continues at coordinate 23,858 of DASXDD010000156.1, forward strand.
CGTCGTCTTCGCGGTCTCATGCAGCAGCCGCTCGGCCTGGCCGCGCAGTCCGAGCCGGTCGACGAGGTCGGAGGAGGCGAATCGGTTCAGCGCGCGCAGGCCGACCGCCATCCCGCGCTCGGCGATGTTCGTTTGCGATGACATGCGGGCAGGATACCATGACTTGGTGTTACGTCGTTTCATGTAATCGTGGTGCCGGGGTTGTGCGATCGCCGCTTATGTAGTTCTTATGTGGGGGTCGTCATGCTCAACAGGGACGATGCGCGTACTGATTGCAGAGGATGAGCGAAGGCTTGCCGAAGCGATCGCACGCGGCCTGCGGCGGGAGGGGATGGCCGTCGACCTCGCACCCGACGGGTCTGACGCGCTGGTCAAAGCGCGCGTGATCCGCTATGACGTGCTCGTGCTCGATCGCGATCTTCCCGGCATGCACGGCGACGATGTCTGCCGCGCGGTGCGCGGCGAGCGTCCGGAGACGGGGATCCTGATGCTGACCGCGGCCGGCACGCTCGAGGACCTCGTCGAAGGGCTGTCGCTGGGCGCCGACGATTACCTGGCCAAGCCGTTTCGGTTCGCCGAGCTGGTCGCGCGGATTCACGCGCTTGCGCGCCGCTCGTTGCCGAGTCGCCCACCGGTGCTCGAGCACGGCGACATCGAGCTCGACCCGGCGCGGCGGCAGGTGACCCGTGCCGGCACGCAGGTCGAGCTCGCGCGTAAGGAGTTTGCGGTGCTCGAGGCGCTGATGACCGCCGACGGGGCGACGGTCTCGGCCGAGGAGCTGCTCGAACGCGTCTGGGACGAGCACATCGACCCGTTCACCAACGTCGTGCGGATGACGATCATGACGCTGCGCCGCAAGCTTGGCGAGCCGCAGGTGGTCGAGACCGTGATCGGCGTCGGCTACAGGATGAAGTGATGCGACGCCCGCGGATCAAGTGGCCGCCGCCGACGATCCGCCTGCGGCTGACGGTCCTCTACGGGATCGTGTTCCTGATCAGCGGCGCCGTGCTGCTGACGATCGGTTACCTGCTCGTCCGCCACGACATCAGGGGTACGCCGCTGCGCAACCGGCTCGGCGAGCTTCATCTGCCCACGGGGTTCCTGCCGCAGTTCGGGACGACCGAACGCGACTTCACGATCGCACGTGAGGTCCATAACCAGCTCGTCTCGAGCGCCCTGCACCGGCTGCTGATCGAGTACCTGTTCGGCCTCGGCGCAATGACGATGCTCGCGGCCGGCAGCGGCTGGCTGCTCGCCGGGCGCGCGCTGCGCCCGCTGCGCGACATCACCGCGACGGCGCGGCGGGTGTCGGGCGAGAACCTCGGCGAGCGGATCGGGCTGATCGGCCCCGCTGACGAGCTAAAGGAACTGGCGGACACGTTCGACGGGATGCTCGGCCGGCTCGACGGCGCGTTCGCAAGCCAGCGTCACTTCGTGGCCAACGCCTCGCACGAGCTGCGCACGCCGCTGGCGATCATGCGCACCGAGGTCGACGTCGCGCTCGCCGACCCCGACGCGAACACCGACGAGCTGCGACGGATGGGCGAGGCCGTGCGCGAGACCGTCGACCGCTGCGAACGACTGATCGAGAGCCTGCTGATGCTCGCCCGCAGCGAGGCGGCGACCGGCCGCGACGAGCCCGTCGACCTCGCGTCTTTGGCGGGTGACTGCATCACCGACCTGTTGGCCCGCTCACACGACGCCGGCGTGCAGGTCACCGACGATCTCGAGCCGGCGTGGGTTCGCGGCGAGCCCGGCCTGCTCGAGCGGATGATCGCCAACCTGCTCGACAACGGGATCCGCCACAACGAGCCGGGCGGCTTCCTCGAGGTCGCCACGCGCGCGGACGCCAAGGTCGTGCGGCTGGTCGTCCGAAACGGCGGCGCGCGGATCGAGCCCCAGGTTGCGCAGACGCTAACCGAGCCGTTCCGGCGGCTGGATCGCTCATACGGCGGGTTCGGACTCGGCCTGTCGATCGTGCGCTCGGTCGCCGAAGTCCACGGCGGCACCGTGGCGCTGCGAGCGCCCGGCAGCGGCGGCCTCGAGGTGCACGTCGAGCTGCCGGCGATGCAGACGGTCACGCGCGTGGCACCAGCGCCCGTCGCGGCGCTTACGAAGAGCTGACGAAGAGCTAGGTCCCGCTTACGCAAAGCTGACAGGCGGCGATGTAAACCCTGGGCACTCACCCTTCCTAGGAGTCGCCTGATGAAGTCCCCTGCCTCGCCATTGATCGGTCGCCGCCTCGTCGTGGCCGGCCTTGTCGCCGTTGCCGTTGCCGTCGGTCTGAGCGCCTGCGGATCGTCGAGCTCGGGCTCGACGCAGACCGCTGCCAGCACCGGCGCGCAAGCCGCGGCCCGGCTGAATCTCGCCAAATGCTTCCGCGCGCACGGGATCAACGTGCCCGACCCGTCGACCGGCGGCGGACCGGCCGGCGGCGGAAATCTGTTCCGCTCGCTGCGCGGCTACTCCCAGGCGCAGGTCACCGCCGCGCGGCAGGCCTGCCAGCAGTACTTCGCCGCGGCGTTTCCGCGGCTGAACATCAGCCCGGCACAGCGCGCCCAGCTCCAGCAGCAGCTCGTCAAGTTCGCCCAGTGCATGCGTTCGCACGGCGTCAACGTCCCAGACCCGACCTTGAACAACAACGGCGGCGCCGGCGGCGCACCGGGCTCCGGGTTCGGGTTCGGCGGTGGCTTCCGCTCCGGCCAGCGCAACAGCCCCGCGTTCCAGGCGGCGGCGAAGGCGTGCCAGAGCCTGCGTCCGCAGTTCGGACGCGGCGGGCCTGGCGGCGCCGGCGGGGCGGGCGGGACGGCATCCGGTGGCGGAGGCACCGCGGGGGCGACCGGTGACTAGATTGCGGATGCCCGGGTTCGTCAAGCGGATCGGCGGCGGCTCCCGGCGCCGCCTGCTCGCGGCGTTCGGCGCGCTCGGCGCCGTGATCGTCGCCATCGTCGTGATCCTCGCCTCAGGCCTGACGGGATCGACCGAGGCAGCCAGTACGCCGTCCAAGGCCCAGGGCTCGGCCACTGTCCAGCGGCGTGACCTGGTCGCCACCGACACCGAGTCGGGCACGCTCAGCTACGCCCACCCCCAGACGGTGTTCAACCGGATGAGCGGCACGATCACCTGGCTACCGGCGATCGGCCGGGTGATCAAACCCGGTCAGGCGCTCTACAAGGTCGACGGTTCGCCCGTGATCCTGTTCAACGGCACGCTCCCGGCCTACCGGGATCTGTCTGAGTCAGACACCGACGGCCCCGACATCGAGCAGCTCAAGCGCAACCTGAACAAGCTCGGCTTCGACTCGGGTGTCCCGCTGACGATCAACCAGACGTTCGACGCCGCGACGGCCGCCGCGGTCGAGCGCTGGCAGGCGTCAGTCGGCGAAGACCAGACGGGCTCGATCTCGCTCGGCCAGATCGTGTTCCTGCCCGGCGACCAGCGCGTCACCACGGTCGACGCGACGCTCGGATCCAACGGCGGTTCCTCGAGTTCTGCAACGGCCGCCAGCGCGACGGACACGAGTACCACGCCCGCGTCACGCGCCGAGTTCGTGAGCCTCACGACGACTACGAACGCGTCGCAGAGCTGGACCAGCTCCGACGCGTCCGCGTTGGCCGCGGCGTGCAAGCAGGCCGCCCAGGTCGGCGCCCCGGCTGCCGGGGCCTCCGCGTGCTGCCCGTCGGCGGGTGCGTCCGCATCGGCGCTCCCCAAAGGTTCGAAAGGCACCAGCTGCAGTCAGAGCGGCAAATCGGGCCAGATCACCCCGAAACAGCAACTTGCTGCACTGCTGGCGCTGCTGAAGGCCGAGACGCTTGAGCTGGAGAAGAGCCACGGCAGCTCGGGCTCGGGCAGTAGCTCGGGCTCGAGCGGCAGCTCGGGCGCCGCGGGCAGCGGACGCTCAGGCGGAGGAACTGCCTCGGCCGGGAGTGGCGGCGGCGGCGCGGCGGGCGGCGGTACCGCAAGCGCCGCCGCCGTCCAGTCGGCCTCGAGCGGGTCAAGCGGCTCGGGCAGTGGCGGCAACGCCCAGGCGATCCTGCAGACCACGTCGACGCAGCTCGTCGTCACGGTCGATCTCGACGCGACGATGCAGTCAGAGGCGGTCGTTCACGAGCCGGTCACCGTCGAGCTGCCCGACGGCACCACCGTCGGCGGCAAGATCACCGAGGTCAGCCCCGTCGCCCAGAGCAGCAGCAGCTCGTCGAGCAGCAGCTCCAGCTCCGGCAGCGGCAGCGGCAGCGGGGGCGGGAGCGGCGGCTCGAGCGCCCCGTCGGCCACCGTGCCGGTGACGATCACCCTGACCGGCCACCGCAAGGTGTCTGGGCTCGACCAGGCGGCGGTCAGCGTCAACTTTGAGCAGCAGAAGGCGACCAACGTCCTGTCGGTGCCGGTCACGGCGCTGCTCGCCACGGCCGGCGGCGGATACTCGGTGCAGGCGGCGACCGCCCCGAACAAGCTGATCCCGGTGACGCCGGGGCTGTTCGCGGCGGGCTACGTCCAGATCTCGGGCACGGGCGTGTTCCCGGGCCTCCAGGTCACCGACTCACAGGGATGAGCGTCGACGTCGACGAGGCCGCCGCGCCCGCGCCCGAGCTCAACGGCGTCGCGCTGTCGCTCGGCGACGTCGTCAAGGAGTATCCGGGGGGCGTCCACGCGCTGCGCGGCGTCAGCGTCGAGATCGCGGCGGGCGAGCAGGTCGCGGTCGTCGGACCCTCGGGCTCGGGCAAGACGACGATGCTGACCGTGCTGGGCACGCTCGAACGGCCGACGAGTGGCTCGGTGCGCGTCGCCGGGCACGACGTCGTCAAGGCCACCGACGTCGAGCTGGCGAGCTTGCGGGCGCATCAGATCGGGTTCGTGTTCCAGGGCTTTCACCTGCAGGACGCGATGACCGCGGTGGACAACGTCGCCAACGGGATGCTCTACACGGGCGCGCCGGCACGCGAGCGCCGCGAGGCCGCCCGCGTCGCGCTCGAGCGCGTCGGCCTCGGTCACCGCCTGACGCACCGGCCCGCGCAGCTCTCGGGCGGCGAGCGCCAGCGCGTCGCGATCGCACGAGCGATCGCCAAGCGGCCGGTGATCATCCTCGCCGACGAACCAACCGGCAACCTCGACTCGAAGTCCGGGCAGGAAGTGATGGATCTGCTGCGGGAACTATCGGCCGACGGTGCGACGCTGACGCTGATCACCCATGATCCGCAGATCGCGGAGGAGTTCCCGCGCCAGCTGCAGATGCGCGACGGCGAGATCGTCGGAGACGCCCGGCGATGAGCCTCGTCGCGACCCGTCCCAAGATCCGCCTGCCGCGATCGAGCGGCGGCGGCGCGCGAATCCCGCCGCGCGAGCTGCTGTCGGTCGCGCTGGCCGGGCTTCGCACGCGCCGGCTTCGCGCCGCGCTGTCTGCACTCGGGATCGCGATCGGGATCGGCGCGATGGTCGCCGTCGTCGGCGTCTCGGCGTCTAGCCAGGCGAACCTGCTCTCGACGATCGACCGGCTCGGCACGAATCTGCTGACGGTCGCGCCCGGCCAGACGTTCCTCGGCTCAAACGAGGTCCTCCCAAGCACCGCGCAGGGCAGCGTCGATCACATGCAGTCGGTGCTCAACGACTCCTCGATCTACCAGGTGTCGGGCGCGACAGTGCGGCGAACGCCGTACGTCCCATCGGAGGAGACCGGCGGGATCGGGGTCGACGCGACCGATCCAGGTCTGCTGACGGCGGTCGGCGGCAAGCTCGCGACCGGCCAGTTCCTCGACCAGGCCACCGAGAACTATCCGACGGTCGTGCTCGGCGCCCAGGCGGCGAGCACGCTGCAGATCAAGCACGTCACCGGCCACATCCAGGTGTTCCTCGGCGGCACGTGGTTCAACGTGATCGGGGTGATGGCGCCGGTGATCCTCGATCCGAGCCTGGACAGCACCGCGTTCATCGGGTTGCCCGTCGCCGAGAAGCTGTTCCAGACGCAGCCGAACGCGTCCGAGATCTACGTCCGCTCCAACGTCAATCAGGTCACCCAGGTCTCGAACCTGTTGGCACCGACCGTCGACCCCCAGAACCCCGACGGCGTCGAGGTTAGCCGCCCGTCCGACGTGCTCGAGGCCCGCGCCGCGGCGAAGGGCCAGTTCACGACGCTGCTGCTCGGGCTCGGCGGCGTCGCACTGCTCGTTGGCGCGATCGGGATCGCGAACATCATGGTGATCTCGGTTCTCGAGCGCCGAGGCGAGATCGGGCTTCGGCGCGCGCTCGGGGCGACCCGCCGCAACATCAGGTCGCAGTTCCTCACCGAATCGGCGCTGCTCGCCGCGCTCGGCGGGATCGCGGGACTGCTGCTCGGCGCGCTGGCGACCTGGGCGTATTCGCTCGCCCGAAACCAGCCGATGGTCGTCCCGTTGTACGCGCTGATCGCCGCGCCCGCCTGCGGCCTGGTGATCGGGGCGATCGCGGGGCTCTATCCGGCCGCGAAGGCGGCGCGGCTGAGCCCGACCGAAGCGTTACGCGCGACTTAAGCCGTCCCGTTTTACGGAGACCTGACACCTCCGGTCATAGGCTCGAACCATGTCGAAACGGGCGCGGGCTCTAAGGCGTCGGACGTTGGGACAAGGCAATCCCCGCGCCATCCTAAGCGTCCTGCCGCCAGTCTCTTGCCCCTCGACTGCGACGAAGTGCGCCTCGTCGCTAGCGGGAGCCTCCCGCACCTAGAGAACCGGCGGCGGCCGGGCCGCGACTCCCGCCCGCGCCGCTCGCCGGTTTTCATTTTCCTCGCCCGGACTGCGCTCGCGCTGCCATCGTCGCGAGTGCGAACGCCGCCGCGGCGAGCCCGATGATCGCGCTGCTCGGCGGCAGCGACGGGATCGCGTAGCTGAGCGCGAGCCCGCCCCAGGTCGCCGCGACCGCAATCACTCCCGCTAGCGCGACGCCGGCATACGGGTTCGCCGTCAGCTTGTGGGCGGCGCCGGCCGGCGCGCTCAGCAGGCCGAGCAGCAGCAGCGCCCCGACCGCCTGGGTGCCCTCGGCGGTGACGATCGCGAGCGCGACCAGGATGCCTGCGCCGAGCAGCTTGACGGGCACGCCGCGAGCCGTCGCTTGCTCGGCGTCGACGGTGGCGAGCAGCAGCGGTCGCGCCGCGAATGCGAGCGCGGCCGTGACCGCCAGGGCGATTCCCGCGGCGAGCCACGCGGCGCCGGCGCTGAGTGAATAGATCGAGCCGAACAGCGTGTTTGCGGTCGTGATCCCGGCGCCGCCGACGTCGCTGGTCGCCAGCAGCGTGATCAGCAGCACCCCGATCCCGAGGATCCACGCGAACACGGTCCCGATCACGGCATCGTCGGCGCGACCGCGCGGTCCGAGCGCCGCCAGCACTCCCGCTACCGCGATCGTCAGCACGAACAGCCCGACGCGCTCGTCGACTCCGATCACGGCCGCGCCGATCGCGCCGACGAACGCGACGTGACTCAGCGCGTCGCCGGCGAACAGCTGCGCGCGCGCGACCGCGAACCAGCCGACGCAGCCGCTTGCGAGCGCCACGAAGGTGCCGGCCAGGTATGCGTTGCGGACGAATGCGTGCGCGAACATCAGCGTGCTCCCGCAAGCGCCCAGCGCGTCACCCGGACGGCCACGTAGAGCCCGAACGCAAACGTCGTCGTGTAGAAGCCGACCGGGTAGATCGAGAAGTACGCGACGCCGAGGCCCAGCCACACGATCAGGAGCGCGAACACGACGCTGAGCAACAGGCTCCGCAGCGGCCGGGTCGTGATGAGCTGGGCGGTGGCCGGCGGGGCGACGAGCACCGCGAACACGAGCAGCACGCCGGTGATCTGGCTGGTGGCCGCCACCGCGACCGCGAGCAGCAGCAGAAACGCGGCGTCGAGCACGCCGACCGGGACCCCACTCGCGTGCGCGAGGTCACGGTCGACGGTCGCAAACAGCAGCGGCCGGGCGCCGATCGCGAGCACGATCAGCGCGGCCGCGGCGATCACCAGCAGCGCGACCACCTGTCCCTGCGTGACCCCGAGAAACGTGCCGAACAGCAGCGTCTCGGTGCCGGTGAGGACCGCACTGTTGAGCGACAGGAACAGGTATCCGGCGCCGAGGCCGACGGTTTGGACCGTGCCGATCACCGCCGTCTCTGAGCCGAAGCCGCGTGTCGACGTGCGCGTCGTGCGACCCATCGCGAGCGCTGCCGCGCCGCAGGCGAGGTAGTAGCCGAGCGACACCGGCAGCCCCGCGAGGGCGGCGCCGGTCGCGCCCGGGAACGCCATCAGCGACAGCGTGTGCCCAGCGAACGTCTGGCGGCGCAGGACCATGTACCACCCGACCGACGCCGCCAGCACGGCGACGATGGTGCCCGCCTCGAGCGCGTGCACCATGAACGGGAACGCGACGAGCTCGCGCACGTCGGAGACCAGGTCGAGCGACAGCGTCGGGTTGGCGTTCATTCGTGTCGGTGGCCGTGGTGGTGGGGCGCCTCCGGCAGGCCGACGACGACCAACCGCCCGTCGCGGGCCTGCAGCACCTCTACCGGCGCGCCGTAGAGGCTCGTGAGCTTCTCGGCCGTGATCACCTCCTGGACCGTGCCAGCGAGCGCCCGGCCGCCGCCGAGGTAGACGACGCGGTCGAGGTAGCCGAGCAGCGGGTTGACGTCGTGCGCGACGAGCAGCACCGCGATCCGCTGCTCGGTGGCGATCCGGCGGATCAGCGCCGCGACGGCGATCTGGTTGGGCAGATCGAGGCTGTCGAGCGGCTCGTCGAGGATCAGCAGCTCGGGGCTGCGCACGAGCGCCTGGGCGATCAGCAGCCGCTGTTGCTCGCCGCCCGACAGCTCGCCGATCGGCCGCTGTGCGTAGCGGCTGGCGCCAACCAGCGCGATCACCTCGTCGATCCGGGCGCGCTCTGCGAGCCGGCGCTCGCGGGCGCCGGCCGACAGCGCGACCGGGACGCCCCAGCGCGTGCCGTCGATGCCGAGGCGTACGAGATCGACGCCGCGCAGCCGCGTCGCGCGGTCAAAGCCGCCGCGCTGAGGGAGGTAGCCGATCCGCGGGCGCGCCTGCGCGGGAGCGCCGCCGAGCACCGACACGCTGCCGCCGGCGAGCGGGAGCAGACCGAGGATCGCGCGCATCAGCGTCGACTTGCCGGCACCGTTGGGACCGAGCACGGCGATGAACTCGCCCGGTGCCACCGTCAGGTCGACGTCGTCGAAGACCGGTCGGCCGCCGAGCCGCACGGCCGCGTCGCGGAGCTCGACGATCGCGCTCATCGTCCGGTCGCCTCGTGCAGCGCGCGCTCGATCTGCTTGAGCTGAGCGACCTGCCACTGCTCGAAGCTGATGCCGGCGGGGGAGAGGGTCTCGGTGATCGTCGCGATCGGGATCCCGTTCGCGCTCGCCAGCGCGTTCAGCTGCTGGATTTCGGGCGTCGCGTTCTGGGAGTTGTAGATCCACACCTTGACCGCGTGGGTGGAGAGCTGGCGCTGGGCCGTGAGCGTGTCCTGCGCCGTGATCTCGGTCCCCTCGCTGACCGCTTTCAGCAGCCCGGTGGGCGTGATCAGGCGTAGGCCGAGCGCCGGCGCCTGCAGGGCGAAGATGCTCTCCGAAGCGCCGACCGCGACGCCGGCATAGCGGCGCCTGATCTCGGCGATCAGGCTGTGGTAGCGCGCCAGGCCGTGGTCCTCGAAGGCCGCCCGCTGCCGGGAGTAGTACGCGCTGTCGGTGGGGTCGAGTCGCTTCAGGTCGGCGGTGATCGCGTTCGCAACCGCCTCGACGTCGGCGGGGTCATACCAGCGGTGCGGGTTGTCGCCGTCCTCGAGCCCGAGCAGGTCGCCGACCGTCAGCACGATCCGCCCCGACGTCGGGTTGGCCGCCAGCAGCTTCGCGACCCAGGGGTCGTAGCCGACCCCGTTGACGACCACAAGCCGCGCGACTGCCAGGTGCCGTGCGTCGGCCGCCGTCGGCTCGTAGGAGTGCGGATCCTGGTCAGGGTTTGAGATCACGCTCTGCACGTTGGCCCGCGTGCCCGCGAGCTGCGTAGCGATGCTGCCCCAGAAGTCCTCGGCGGCCACGACCTGCGGCTCGGACCCGGCGCTCCCGGTCGCGACCGCGCCGCAACCGGCGAGCGCCAGCGCGGCTGCGAGCAGGACTGCGATCGGCGGGAGCGGGCGGTGCACACCCAAACCCTACACCAGAAGTGAGATTGAGTCTCATTACCGTTACGACGATCCAAGTCGCTACGCTTGGACGGCGATGGCAGTGACCGAGTGGAACGAGCACGTCCACGCCGTGCTCTCGCAGGCCGGACTCAAGCGCGGCGGCGCGCGCGACCGCGTGATCGAGCTGCTGGCGAGCAAGCCGTGCGCACTGAGCGCGGTCGAGATCGACGACGAGCTTCGCGCCGCGGGGCGACCGACCGGGCGCGCGAGCATCTACCGCGTGCTCGAGCTGCTCGCCGAGCACGGACTCGTTGAGCGCGTCGAGGTCGGAGACGGGCAGGCCCGGTTCGAGCGCAGTCATCCGAGCGGCGAGCACCACCACCATCTCGTTTGCGACCGCTGCGGGACCCTGGTCGCATTCGACGACCCCGGTCTCGAGCAGGCGATCGATCGCCTGTCAGAGCGGCTTGGCGTCCGGATCGTCAGCCACGACGTGCTGCTGCACGGCGCCTGTCAGCGCTGCGGATAAGTCACCAGGCGTCGACGTTCGGCCGGCGCTTGCCGGGCCGCGTCCACCAGTGGCCGGAGCTCTCGTCGAGCAGCGTCGCGATCCAGCGCCGGCTGTCGGCCGGGTCGATCACGTCGTCGATCTCGCCGTAGGCCGCCATGTTGATGCCCTCGCCGCGCTCGTAGGCGGCGGCGACCGTCGCGTCGAACACGCGCTCGCGCTCGTCGGGGTCGGAGATCGCGTCGAGCTCGCGGCGCATGCCGAGCCGTACCGCGCCCTCGAGACCCATACCGCCGAACTCAGAGGTCGGCCAGCCGACGCAGAACAGCGGGGCTTTGAAACCGCCGCCGGCCATCGCCTGCGCGCCGAGGCCGTAGCCCTTGCGCAGCACGATCGTGCCGGTCGGCACCGTCAGGTTGGCACCGGTCACGAACATCCGCGCGAAGTGCCGGACGGTCGCGGTGCGCTCGGCCGCAGGTCCGACCATGAACCCCGGCGTGTCGCACAGGAACAGGATCGGCAGGTCGAACGAGTCGCAGAGCTGCATGAACCGCGATGCCTTATCGGCCCCGTGCGCGTCGATCGCGCCGCCGAGGTGCGTCGGGTCGTTGGCGATCACGCCCAGCGGCGTCCCGTTCACGCGCGCGAGCGCGGTCACGATCCCCAGCCCGAATCCACGCCGCAGCTCGAGCACGTCGTCGAGCAGCGCGTCGATCACCGCGCGCACGTCGTAGATGCGCTTGCGGTTGGTCGGGATCAGGTTGCGCAGCGCGTGCTGATCCTTCGGCTCGGCTGGCTCGCCGGCGCCGCGGAAGTACGACAGGTAGCGCTTGGTGACGGCCACCGCCTCGACGTCGTCGCTCACCCGCAGGTCGACGACGCCGTTTGCGTACTGCACGTCGATCGGCCCGACATCCCCGGGCTCGTGCACGCCGAGTCCGCCGCCCTCGATCATCGCCGGCCCGCCCATCCCGATGCTCGAGTCCTCGGTGGCGATCACCACGTCACAGCAGCCCAGCAGCGCCGCGTTGCCGGCAAAGCAGTAGCCGGACGCGATCCCGACCAGCGGCACCAGGCCGCTGAGCTGCGCGAACAGGTTGAACGCGCGGCAGTCGAGCCCCGCCACATGGGGCCAGTCGACATCGCCCGGGCGCCCTCCGCCGCCCTCGGCGAACAGCACGACCGGCAGCCGGCGGCGCTCGGCGACCTCGAACAGACGGTCCTTCTTAAGGTGGTTGCGCATCCCCTGGGTGCCGGCCAGGACGGTGTAGTCGTAGGACATCACGACCGCCGGCCGCGCGTCGATCTCGCCGACTCCGGCGACGAGCCCATCGGCCGGAGTGCGCTCGATCAGCTCTTGCTTCGAGCGGCGTTGCTCCTGGGCGGCGAAGATCAGCGGCCCATACTCGACGAACGTGCCCTCGTCGACGAGGTCGTCGAGGTTCTCCCTGGCCGTCCGGTGGCCGCGCTCGTGGCGCTTGGCGACGGCGTCGGGACGCGCGGCGTCGAGTCCAATCGCGTGTCGTTCTTGCACGGCGATCAGGTCGTCGCGAAGCTCGTCGAGGTCGGCCTGAGCCTCGTCGGCCTGCGCACCATTGGTCGCCCCGTCGCCAGGTTCGAGTACGGCGAGCAGCTGCCCCTCGGTCACGGTGTCGCCGACGCTGACGTCGACCCGGCGCACGACGCCGCCGTCCTGGGCGATCACCTCGTGCTCCATCTTCATCGCCTCGAGCACGATCAGCGCGGTTCCGGCGGCGACCGGCTCGTCGGGCTCGTGCGCGATCGCGATCACCGTTCCCGAGAACGGTGCGAGGACCTCCGTGTGGCTCAACGCGCCGTGCCGAGCGCTGCCAGGATCAGCTCGGGCGAGGCGTTGTCGCTCGCGTCGACGGCGATGTGCGACCAGGTCACGCGCCCGTCCTGGGCGATCACCAGCGTGCCGCCGAGCTGTGCCGGATGGCCGGTGGTACGGGTCTGGAAGCGGCCGGTCTTCGCGGTCGCGACGAACGACTTCGCGACGGTCTTCGGATTGATCAGATCGGTCAGCTGGCCGACCTTGGTGCCGGCGACCTTGTAGCTCGCGCGATCCTCGTCGGCGAGCACGGTCAGCTCGAGGCCCTGGCGGCGGCGGAACTGGGCAGCGTGCTCGGGCGTCAGCTGTCCGATCAACACGAGCCGCGCGCCCGCCGCTTCAAACTCCCCGCGAGCGCGATGCAACTGCACCGCGTGAGCCTTGCAATAGATTCACCCGTAGTGGCGCAGCCACACCAGCACGGCGGGGCCGTCCTGCCAGAGGTCGCCGAGGCGCACCTCGTTGCCCTCGTGGTCGGGCAGCACCATGTCGGCCAGCCCGTCGGCGCGGGCGGGCGGGCGCGGCTCCTGCTTGGTGGCTGCCGTCCCCAACATCGCGGCTAACGCTACTACGAAATACTGGGGCCGATGACAGACCCCCCTGTCCTGTGGACACCGTCGAAGGAGTGGATCGAGCGCACGACGCTGACCCGCTACCAGGCGTGGGTGGAGCAGAAGCACGGCCTTTCGTTCGGCTCCTACGAGGAGCTGTGGGAATGGTCGGTGCGCAATCTCGACGACTTCTGGTCCTCGATCGTCGAGTACTTCGACGTGCGCTTCGGCGGTGAACCGCAGGGCGTGCTGGGCAGCCGCGAGATGCCCGGCGCGCAGTGGTTCCCCGGCGCCACGGTGAACTTCGCAGAGCACCTGTTCCGCGACAAGGACGACG
>DASXDD010000157.1:0-36274 GCA_036490775.1 Solirubrobacteraceae bacterium
CTCGCCCGCGCCCTACCTGTCGACGACGCTGCGCGGGCAGGGCGCGTATCTGCCCAACTACTACGCGGTCGGGCACGAGAGCAACGACAACTACATCGCGATGATCAGCGGCCAGGCGCCGAACGCGCAGAACCAGGCCGACTGCCAGTTCTTCGACAACCTCGTGCCCGGCACGATCGGCTCGGACGGACAGGCGATCGGCAGCGGCTGCGTCTACCCGTCCGATGTGCCGACGATCGCCGACCAGCTGTCGGCGTCGGGACTGACCTGGCGCGACTACAACGAGGACATGGGCGCGGACCCGACCCGCGAGGCCTCCGAGTGCGGCCACCCCGGGATCAACTCGGTCGACAGCACGCAGAACGCGACGGCGACCGACGAGTACGCGACCCGCCACAACCCGTTCGTCTACTTCCACTCGATCATTGACGACACGGCGCTGTGCGACTCGCACGTGGTCAACCTCAGCCTGCTCCCCCATGACCTCGCGTCGGCCGCGGACACGCCCGACTACGTGTTCATCACGCCCGACCTGTGCGACGACGGCCACGACTCGCCGTGCGCGAATGGCCAGCCGGGCGGTCTTGCCCAGGCCGACGCGTTCCTGCGCCAGTGGGTTCCGCAGATCACGAGCTCGCCCGCGTTCGTCCAGCAGCGCGGCCTGTTGATCATCACCTTCGACGAGGCCGCCACCAGCGACACCAGCGCCTGCTGCGGCGAGATCCCCGGACCGGGTAGCCCCGAGCCCGGCGTCAACGGACCCGGCGGCGGCGACGTCGGCGCGGTGCTGCTGTCACCCTGCATCGGGCCGGGGACCGTCTCGACCGTCCCCTACAACCACTACACGATGCTCCGCAGCGTCGAGGACGTCTTCGGCCTGCCTCACCTCGGCTACGCCGGCCTCTCCGGCGAGACCTCGTTCGGTTCGGACGTCTTCACCCAGCCATGCACGGGAACCGCCTCCGCGTCGTCGCCACCGCCCCCGACGACTAATGTGCATGCACCGGCGATCGCCTCCGCCGCGGCCGCCCGCCCCCGCATCCCGGTCAGCTGGAGCGCGGATCAGAGCGGAGCCCGGTACACGGTGCAGGTCCGACAGACGAGCGGCAGCTCCACGGCGTGGCGACCGCTCCGTACCTCGACGACAAAGACGTCGCTGAAGTTCGCCGGCCGGCTCGGTCGCACCTACGAGTTCCAGGCACGCGCGGTCGGCGCCGACGGCGCGCCCGGCGCCTGGTCTGCGGCGACGACCGTCGTGCCGACCGGCCTGCACCCGTCCGGCGGCCGCTACGTCGGCTCGTGGCACGTCCGCCGCTTGCGCGGCTCCTGGCAGGGACGCGCGATCGTCAGCTCAGCTCCGGGTTCCGGGTTCGCGCTCCGCTACACCGGTGGCGAGCTCGCGCTCGTCGGCGAACGCTCTCCCCACGGCGGCCACCTCACCGTGACGCTCGACGGCCACAGCCGCACGATCGACCTTCACTCGGCACGCACGCGCGCCCGGCAACTGCTGTTCCTGACCCACCCGCGGTTCGGTCGCCACCGGCTCACGATCCGCGTGCTAAGCGGCACGGTGACGCTCGAAGGGCTCGCAATCGGCTCGCGCCGCGGCTAAACGCAGTGCGCGAAAACGGCCGATGGCGGGACCAGGATTCGAACCTGGGAAGGCAGAGCCAACGGGTTTACAGCCCGTCCCTTTTGACCGCTCAGGAATCCCGCCGGGGGCTGTCAGTCTAACGTTGGGGACCTATTCAGCGTCCTCCTCAGCGCGCGCCGGCCGCGCCCGAAGCGGCTGGCCAGGCTCGACTTCGTACTCCGCATACTTCGGACCTCCGAGCACGATCCCGCTGCCGCCTCCGAGCGCGCTCGCGGGTATGTACCAGCGCCGCCCGTCGCCTACGTGGACGAAGACCGCGTCGCACCGCGTGGCATCAAGCCGTTTGACGATGCCGTTCCAGCTCTGGTTGCCGCCTCGCGTGCAAAGGGCCACGACGAAGCGGTTCTTCGCCCAGCACGTGGACGTCTTCACCTGAACCCGATCGACCCGGTCACCGAAGTCGGCGAGGAGGTCGTAGTCAGGGTTCTCGAACAAGGGCTTGGAGACGTCGGCGCCGGCGGAGAACAGCCACTCGATCGCCGACAGCTCGCCGGCATCCCCCTGCCGCCTCGGTGTCCACGCCAATTCCACACGCGGATCATACGTCGCCCGCCGGACAGAAAGGCCCTGCAAACTGCAACAATTCTGCTACAAGGTCACGAGGTCGGCGAGGCGCGCCGGCGCGGGCCTACGACGCGTCACGCAGGCGCTGCGCCTCGGGCAGCGCCTCGAGCTTCTTGAGCGTGTGGTTCTCGATCTGGCGGATTCGCTCGCGAGTGACGTTGAACGCCCGCCCGACCTCCTCGAGCGTGTACGGCCGCTCGCCGGTCAGGCCGAAGCGCATCTCGATCACCTCGCGCTCGCGCTCGGGCAACGCTGCCAAAGCACGCCGCAGGTTCTCCCGTCGCAGCCTCTCGCTCGCCAGCTCGAACGGCGATTCGGCGGTCTGATCCTCGACGAAGTCGCCGAGCTCGGACTCCTCCTCCTCGCCGATCGGCTTCTCGAGCGATACCGGCTGCTGGGCCATGCGGAGCACGTCGCGGACCTCGCGCACATTGGTCTCGAGCTCGGCGGCGATCTCTTCCGAGGTGGGCTCACGCCCGAGCTGCTGGACCAGCTGGCGCTCGACGTGAACCACCTTGTTGAGCTTCTCGACCATGTGAACCGGGATGCGGATCGTCCGCCCCTTGTCCGCGATCGCGCGGGTCACCGCCTGTCGGATCCACCAGGTCGCGTACGTCGAGAACTTGTACCCGCGCCGGTAGTCGAACTTCTCAACTGCGCGGATCAGGCCCATCGACCCCTCCTGAATCAGATCCAGGAACGTCAGGCCGCGCCCGAGGTACGACTTCGCGATCGACACCACCAACCGAAGGTTGGCCTCGATCATGCGCTGCTTGGCCATCATGTCGCCGCGCTCGATCCGGCGCGCCAGCGCGACCTCCTGCTCGGCGGTCAGCAGCTGAACGCGACCGATCGAGCGCAGATACAGGCGCAGCGAGTCGAGGCTCGGCTCGACCGTGAGGTCGATCTCGACCTTCTTCGCCTGGTCGGGCCGCGGCTCCGCGGCGTGCCGCGCGCTCGCCTCGACGCTCGAGCCCTCCGACCTCGCCGGACGGCCGTCGCCGTCGACGACATCGATGCCCTGATCGTCGAGATACGCGTGAAACTCCTGAAGCTGCTCCTTGGTGACCTCAGATTCCTCTAGCCACGACTGGATCTCCTCGATGGTCAGGTAGCCGCGCTCCTGGCCCTCTGCGATCAAAGGTCGCAGCTCTTCAAGCTCCACGATCGGAGCATCATCACTTAAAAGGACCGTCGACTTATCGCTCACTCGCCCCGGAGCTCCTCCCTAGAACCACGCCTCGAGACGCCCCCGGCCTGGGGCCTCTGTCAGCCCACTCTCTCTCGATGTCTCCCAAATGCGCCGAGGACGAGTGATACCACAAACCCCGCCGATGTCCAGGGGATCCGTGGCCGACGCGCCGCTCTGACTACTCTGTAAGGGACTAGATGAACACGCAGTCCTCCTCGAGCGTTTCCATAACGGACGTCCAGGCGCGCCTCCCGTCGGTGCAGCTGAGCCTCTCGCGCGTTGGCGTGACCGGAGTCGAGAAGGTGATCCGGATCCAGCAGAACGGCACCGAGCAGCTGTTCTCCGCTCGCTTCGAGTGCACTGTCGAGCTCGGCCCGAATCAGAAGGGCGCGCACATGTCGCGCTTCGAAGAGGTCGTCAACGACGCGATCGGCGAGGTCGTCCTCGGCGAGTCGACGTTCAAGGCCGAGACGCTCGCTGAGCACATCGCGCAGCTCGTCCGGACCCGGCAGAACGCGCGCCGCGCCGAGGTGAGCATCGAGGCCCGCTTCCCCGAGCACAAGCCCGCCCCGGTGTCGGGCATCCAAACGCAGGAGCTGTACACGCTGCACGGCTCGGCGGTGACCACCGCGCTCGGCACCCGCCGGCTGATCGGAGTGACGGCGCAGGGCATCACCGCGTGCCCGTGCGCGCAGGAGCTGGTCGCCCGCGCCGCCCGCACGCGTCTCCAGGACGAGGGCTTCGACGACCAAGACATCGACAAGATCCTCGACGCGGTGCCCGTCGCGACCCACAACCAGCGAGGCCTGGGGACGCTCCACATCGGATGCACCGAGCTCTGCGACGACGAGATCGACGCGGCCACGCTGCTCGGGATCGTCGAGCAGGCGATGTCGTCTGAGATCTACGAGCTGATGAAGCGCTCCGACGAAGGGCACGTGGTCGAGAAGGCGCACCGCCGGCCGCGCTTCGTCGAAGACTGCGTGCGGGAGATGATCCGCGGGGTCGTCGACGCATTCCCGGACCTGAACGACGCCGCGTTCGTCTCGGCCCGCCAGGTGAACCTCGAGACGATCCACCAGCACAACGTCGTAGCCGAGCGCTACGGGACGCTCGCCGAGGTACGCAGGGAACTGGCCGACGGAACCCCTCCGGCGGTTCACACCACGCGTCAGGCCTGGCTCGACGCGGTCGTCACCTGAGACCCAGCCACCCCGGGGGAACAGAGCGATGCGCGCCGTCATCCTCGAGCGCCAGGGCGAGCCGCTTACACCGACCACGCTCCCGGACCCAGAGCCCGGCCCCGGGCAGCTGCTCCTGAACATCAAAGCCTGCGGCGTTTGCCGCACCGATCTCCACCTGCGCGACCACGAGATCGAGGCAACGAAGCTGCCGGTCGTGCTCGGCCACCAGATCGTCGCCACCACTGAGGACGGCCGCCGGGTCGGCGTCCCATGGCTCGGATGGACCGACGGCACGTGCCGGTACTGCACCACCAACCGCGAGAACCTGTGCGTCAACGGCCGCTTCACCGGTCGCGATATCGACGGGGGCTACGCGGAGCTGACCGTCGCCGACGAGCGTTACTGCCTGCCGCTCCCGGACAGCCTGCCCGACGAGGACGCAGCCCCCCTACTCTGCGGCGGCCTGATCGGCTACCGCGCCCTGAGATTCACCGGGGACGCGACCAGGATCGGGCTGTACGGGTTCGGCTCGGCGGCACACATGATCTGCCAGGTCGCCGTGTACCAGGGCCGCGAGGTCTACGCGTTCACGCGCCCACACGACGAGCGCGCCCAGGCATTCGCGAAGACCGTCGGCGCCACATGGGCCGGCGGCAGCGATGAGCAGCCGCCCGAGTCCCTCGACGCCGCGATCATCTTCGCCTCGGCCGGCGAGCTCGTCCCCCAGGCACTGAAGGCGCTCGCCCCGGGCGGCACGGTCGTGTGCGCCGGCATCCACATGAGCGACATCCCGGCCTTCTCCTACGACGATCTGTGGGGGGAGCGCAGCATCCGCTCGGTCGCGAACCTCACTCGCCGCGACGGCGAGGAATTCCTTGCGCTCGCGCCTAAGGTGCCGGTCCGCACGACCGTGACCACGTACCCTCTCGAGCAAGCAGAACAAGCCCTCGCCGACCTGCGTGCCGGCCGCTTCGAGGGCAGCGCCGTGATCCTCCCGTAGACCGACTACGCTGCAGTCCATGCCCCTGATCCCGATGGTGATTGAACGGACCGCGCGTGGCGAGCGCGAGTTCGACATCTACAGCCGCCTGCTCAACGAGCGGATCGTGTTCCTCGGCACGCCGATCGACGACACGATCGCGAACCTGACCGTCGCGCAGCTCCTCCATCTGGAGTCGCAGGACCCCGACAAGGACATCTCGATCTACATCAACTGCCCCGGCGGCTCGATCTATTCCGGCCTGGCGATCTACGACACGATGCAGTTCATCAAGCCCGACATCCAGACGATCTGCGTCGGAATCGCGATGTCGATGGGCTCGCTGCTGCTGGCCGGGGGAGCGAAGGGCAAGCGCTTCTCGCTGCCGAACAGCCGGATCCTGATCCACCAGCCTTCAGCCGGCTTCGAGGGTCAGTCGACCGATATCGAGATCCACGCACGCGAGATCCTCAACATCCGCCGGCGGATCGACGAGATCTATGCGCACCACACCGGTCAGTCCGTCGAGCAGGTGAACCACGACATGGAACGCGACCGGTTCTTCAAGGCTGACGAGGCCGTCGCCTATGGGCTGATCGATCGCGTGATCGACCACCACTAGCCGAAACCCCCGCCCCCCGCCCCCGCACCAGCAACTAAGTCGCGGGGGCCCGACGAATTCTCCCCGAGCCCTGGCCACGCGTCTCCGGCGGCTCGGGCACGACCGGCCGGCTCAGCGCCCAGAAGATCATCAGCGCGCCGAACACGAGCATCGCGAGGCCGGTCCACAGGTCGACGTTGACGCCGGCCGCCTTGTTCTTGATCTCGTGCGAGCCGAACAGGCCGAGCGCGATCAGGATCAGCGCGTAGAGGCAGAACAGGCCGCCGATCAGGCGGCGGATGTCGAACCGGTTGGCCGCGCGCGCCGCGTCGGCCTCGTCCGCATCGCTCTCGCCGGTCGGCTGCATCGGCTCGGTACGCGACGAGGGACGGGGCCAGCGGATGCGCTTGGGGGTTGATGACACGAGTGACTCCTAGATGAAGATGATGTTCAGCGCGATCACCATCGCGATCGCGACGCCGCCGAGCAGGGCCGGCGAGCGCCACCACAGCCGGTCGCGCGGGTCGGCGTTGACCTCGCGCTCCTCCTTGCGCGTGAGGCCCCACACGAGCCCCCGCAACTCCTCCTTGGGCTTGGGCTTGGTCACCAGCGAGACCGCCACCAGCACCACCGTGCCGACGATGAACGCCCAGATCGACTGCCAGAAGCTCGCGCTGAGCGCCGAGCCGAAGTGGAAGATCACGTGGTACGCGGCCAGGCGGTTGACCCCGTACGCGGTGGCTGTGCCCGCCACCAAGCTCCAGAAGCCGCCCCATGCCGACGCCCGCTTCCAGAACATCGCGACGATGAACGTCGTGAACAGCGGTACGTTGAAGATCGAGAACAGCGTCTGGATGTAATTCATCATGTTCGAGTAGCCCTTGGCGATGAACGCCGTGGCGATCGAGATGAGAATTCCGGCGACCGTCAACAGACGGCCCCAGCGCAGGTAGAACGCCGGGTCACGGTCCTTCCAGACGTAGTCCTGAAGCAGGTCGTACGTGACTACCGTGTTGAACGCCGTCACGTTCGCGGCCACGCCGGCCATGAACGCCGCCATCAGCGCCACGACCGCGATCCCGAGCATCCCCTCGGGGAAGTACTGGGCGATCAGGTGCGGAATCGCGGTGTTGTACTGCACTGCGAGGTTCTTGCCGACGCCGAGGCCGTGCACGGTGGCGGCTGCGATCAGGCCGGGCAGGATGATGATGGCCGGCAGGAAGATCTTCGGGTAAGCGGCGATCAGCGGTGTCCGCCGCGCGGCCGACAGGTTCTTGGCCGACAGCGCGCGCTGCACCTCGGCGAAGTTCGTCGTCCAGTAGCCGAAGCTGACGACGAAGCCGAGGCCGAACACCACCCCGATCCAGTTCGCCTTGAGCGGATTTGTCTCGTGGTGGATGCCCAGGCCCTTCCAGGCGTGAAGGCCGGCGTTCCCGAGCGCGGGGAGGGCCTTGATCCGGTGCTCGAGGCCGGACACGCCGCCCACCGAGTGCAGGGCGACCAGCGTGAGCGGCAGCAGCGCGGCACATATCACGAAGAACTGAAGGACCTCGTTGTAGATCGCCGAGGTCAGGCCGCCGAGCGTGATGTAGATGAGCACGATCGCCGCGGCGGCCAGGATCGAGCCGCCGACCGGCCAACCGAGCAGCAGGTGGATGATCAGGGCCAGCGCGAACAGGTTGACCCCGCCGATCAGCACGGTGGCGACCGCGAACGTGAGCGCGTTGAAGATGTGCGCGGCATCGCCGAAACGGAGCCGCAGGTACTCGGGCACCGAGCGGACCTTCGCCCCGTAATAGAACGGCATCATCACGATCCCGAGGAACACCATCGCCGGCACTGCGCCAATCCAGTAGTAGTGAACGGCGGAGACGCCGTACTGGGCGCCGTTGGCGGACTGGCCGAGGATCTCGAGCGCACCCAGGTTCGCGGAGATGAACGCCAGGCCCGTGATCCACGCCGGCAGCGAACGCCCCGACAGGAAGAAGTCGAGATCGGTCTTGATCGACAGCCGGGCGACGAACCCGATGCCGAGCACCATCGCGAAGTAGATCGCGATGATCACGTAGTCGATCGTGCTGGGATGTAGTCGCAGCATGGGTCTCTCGTTCCCGTCCCAGAGGCCCTTTACCCAACGCGGTGCTCAATAACCCCAGGCTCGAGATCGCGATCCGGACGACGTCTCCGGACTTCAGGAACCGAGAAACCGGGCGAGCTTGACGAGCGCGGCAGTCTGTGCCGCCGCGCTCGGTTCACACCCCTACCGCGGCCTCAACCTTGCTCGGCGCCTCGACATGCGTGACCGGCAGGCCGAGGCCCTTTGCCTTGCTCACGAGATCTAGCTTCAACCAGCGCGAGATCCCGAGCGGCAGCGTCGAGATGATGATCTCGTTGTAGTTTCCGAGGTTGATCGCGTCGTGGATCGCCATCAACGGCTCGGCGTCTCCGATGCTGCCCGTGACCTCGTGGCCGGCGGCCTCCGACAGCTTGGGCAGCGCCGCCGTAAGCACGTTGCTGGCCTCATCCGCACTCGCATCCTGCGGATCGACCACCTTGTGCATGCCGTGGGCCTGGCGCGGAACCACCAAGTGGAACCGGGCCGGGCTGCGCTGCGCGCGCTCGGAAACCGCGTCCAGCAAACCACTCGTCGCCGCAGTCTGATGCGCCACGACGAGGACGTTGGCCGGTTCTGACATGAGTCACCTCCAGAGAGATGGACCGGTCATCCGAGTATTCCACCGCGCCTCGATATGGACAAGGGGCCGGGGAATCCGGCTCGACGCCACCCGGCACTTGAGCATCCGATCGGCCGGATTCACCGGCGTCCGTGGGGCCTTGCGGGCCCGTCCGGACCGGACCGCTAATCGAGGCGGTACTCGCCCCGCGCGACGATCACCGCCGAGCCGCCCACAAACACGCCCTCGATCCCGGCCGCGCCGCCCTCGACGCGCGCGTGCAGCACCGACCGCCGCCCGATCTCGACGCCCTGCACGATCTCGATGTCGGTCCCGAACTCGATCCGGCCGTGACGGACGAGGTGCACCGCAAGCGGGCCCGCGGCCGAGCCGGTGGCGGGATCCTCGGCCACACCGAGCGCCGGCCCGAACATCCGGGTCTTGTATCGATCGCCCGAGCCCGCGAAGCAGCTGATCGCATATGTGCCGAGCCGCTCGATCGCCCCGATGTCCGGCCGCAACGCCGCGACGGCTTCGGGACTCGGAAACTCCACATACAGGTGCACGGGGCCGTTGCGATACGCCTCGATCGGGAGCGCGCCGTCATCCGGGGCCGCCCCGAGCGCCGCCACCAGTGCGTCAACCGCCTCGAACTCCTCGAACGGCGGCACGAACTGCTCCATCTCGCCGTAGTACGGCGCGCCACCGTTGGCGCGCTCCAGCTTGACCGGCACCACCCCGAGGCCGGTCTCGAGCCGGACCACGTTCGATCCCATTGCCCGGCCGACCACGAACGCCGTCCCGAGGATCGGATGACCGGCGAACGGAAGCTCGGTCGTTGGGGTGAAGATCCGGACGCGCAGGTGCGCCTGGGGGTCCTGAGGCCGGAACACGAACACGGTCTCGGACAGGTTCATCTCGCGCGCGGCCCGCTGCATCGTCTCCGCGCTCAGGCCCGAGGCATCGGTGAACACCGCCACCTGGTTGCCCTGGAGGGGCTCGTCGGTGAATACGTCCGCGATCGTGTAGCGACGCATGGCCACTCCTTAGTCAGCCGCCCTTGCCCGAGCCCGAGCCCGAGCCCGACGCCATCTCGAGCAGGGTGGTGACGGTCGTCCAGTTTCGCGCCGTGGCACGGACCCCCAACCCGGTGCCGGCAAGCTTGGTCCAGAGCTTCGAGCGGCCGACCCCGTCCGGATGCCACGCGTATAGCTCACGGCCGATCATCACGAGCTTCTCCGAGGGAGCCGCGGCGGCGGCGATCTTCGCGACCGCCTCGGAGTCGGGCTCGGCGTCGCAGAAGCTGACCTGGTAGCGCTTGGGGTCCTCAGCTACGTCCGCGAGCGGATCCGCACGCACGACCTCGGCCAGCTCGTCGGCCGACCGGACGATCACGTCGACGTCGAACCCGAACCGCTCCGCGATCAGCTTCTCGGCCTGAGCCCCGAGCTTGTTCGCGCTCACGCCCGTCCTCAGCACAACGTTGCCGCTCTGCACGTAAGTGCGGACGTCCTTGAACCCTGCGCCGGTGAGCAGTTCACGCAGCTCCGGCATCGCGATCCGCCTGCGCGGACCGATGTTGATGCCGCGTAATAGGAGGATTTGTGAGCTTTGGCGTACCACGTTGCGGGGAACTACGGACCGGGGTTGCGGGCCGGCGCGGATGTATACAGGCGCGCTTTGGTCGATGTCATTCACGGCAGCCGGAACTTGAGTCCGGCCCCCAATTTCCCTCGAGAATACGGAGTCCTCTAAATGCGGAAGGCCAAGGACAAGTCGGGTCGCATGTCAGCGCAGGAGACGCTCGAACTGTGGCAGGCGTACAAGCAGAGCGGCGATGCGCGGATTCGTGACCGCCTGGTCCTCACGTTCGCCCCGATGGTGAAGTACATCGTCTACAAGAAGGCGCGTGAGATCCCGGCCCGCTGTGAGGTGGAGGACTTCATCTCGTGCGGCCTGGAGGCTTTGATCCGGTCGATCGACCGCTACGACCCGGCCAAGGGCGCCACGCTCGAGCAGTTCGCGTGGACCCGGATCCACGGCGCGGTGCTCGACGAGCTCCGCCGCAACGACTGGGCTCCCCGCTCACTCCGCCGCTGGGACCGCGACATCAACAAGGCTTCGGAGCAGTTCGTCGGCCTGTACGGCCGCAAGCCCTCCCGGCAAGAGCTGAGCGAGTCGCTCGGCATCTCGGCCAACGACCTGATCGCCCGCCAGGACGACATCGCTCGCTCCCACGTCGGCTCGCTCAACACCGTCGTCCTCGCCGAGGACGACACCACGATCGAGCGCATCGACACGCTGCACTCGGACGATCTCGACTCTAATCCCGAGGTTGCAGCGATGCGCCAAGACGCCAAGGCGCGCTTCCGCAAGGCGTTCGAGCGTCTGCCCGAGCGCGAGCGCAAGGTGGCCGTGCTCCTGTACGTATACAACCTGACCCTGCGCGAGATCGGCGAGATCCTCGGCGTCACCGAGAGTCGCGTCTGCCAGATCCACGGGCAGATCACCAAGAAGCTCCGC
Organism: Solirubrobacteraceae bacterium; assembly: GCA_036490775.1. Classification (GTDB taxonomy): domain Bacteria; phylum Actinomycetota; class Thermoleophilia; order Solirubrobacterales; family Solirubrobacteraceae; genus Palsa-465. Next base: position 11,373 of record DASXDD010000157.1, read on the forward strand.
GTCGAGCTTGAGGCCGACGAGCAGCTGTTCAGCGAAGTCGCGTAGGGCCGACCGGCTCTACGCGCTCGCCCGCGCTAGCTCTCGTCCGCCGCAGGCCGCGACGAGAGCTGAGCTGAGAGGTCCGGCATTGCGCCGGCAGCGGCCGCCTCGGCGGCCGCCTGATTCTCCTTCTTGACCTCGATCCAGATCTCCTCGCGGTAGACGGGGATCGCCCGCGGCGCGTCGATTCCGATCCGGACGGTCTGGCCGCGGACCTCGAGGACCTCGATGATCACGTTGTCGCCGAGCATGATCCGCTCGCCCGCGCGTCGGCTGATCCTCAGCATGCGGCGTCGCCGTCGGCGTCCGGCGCACGCTCGCCCTCGGGGCGTGCGAACAGGGGCGCGCGAAGGTCACAGCCGGGTGCCTGGTTGATCACCTGATAGGCCTGCCCGGAACTGACCAGGATCGGCGCCTTCAGGTTGGCGGTGAAATCTTCCGGCTTAGGGGCGGCGCGCACGGTCACGTACACATCCATCGCGCTCGACTGGTTGAAGCCGAGCCGCTCGGCGTCCTCGTCGATCACCTCGACCGCGAACCCCGCGAAGAACCGGTGCGGGTTGGTCACGGGCAGCGCCAGCGACGGATCCTCGAGCGACTGCAGCCACAGGAACGGCGTGTCCGGATCGTTCGCCAGCAGGGCGTACCGCGACCCGCTCAGGCCGATCAGGCCCTCTGGAAACTCGATGACCGCGTTCGGGTCGACCTGCACGCTGCCGAAGCGCGAGCTTTCGATCGTGAGCGACAAAGCGCGGCTTACTCTAGTGGTTCGCCCGGAACGGCTAGTTGTTGCCGAGGAAGTTCATCAGCGACTGCTGGACGATGCTGGCGCCGGCCTGAAGGGCCGCGGTCAACGCCGCCTGCTGGGTCGAGTAGCTGATTTCGGTGGACGCCATGTCGGCGCCCTGAGTGTTCGAGAGGACCTGCGTGTCGCTGGTCTGGAGCGTCTGGATCCGGGACGCGGCCATCTGCAGCCGGTCGGTGACCGCCCCGGCCTGCGCCGCCACCCCGGTCAGCGAGTTGATGTTGGTGTCGAGCGAGGACAGGTCGGAGTTGAGCGAGGTGCTGTCGCCCGACTGCATCGCGTCCGAGATGTTCCGCAGCGTGTTCAGCAGCTGGCCGTCGCCGGCGGGTTGGCCGGAGGTCGTCTGGCCGGTGCCGAGCACCGATCCCAGGTTCGCGTTGATCGCGAGCGACGTGCCGGGGCCGATCTGGCGAGTCACCGTGCCGTTGTCGCCGGCATACGCGTCGTTCGAGCCCGACTGATACGGCGCGGTCCCGGTGGCCGAGCCCGAGAACACGTACTGGCCGTTGTACTGGGTGTTGGCATCCTGCTTGATCTCGTCGATCAGCTGGTTGACCTCCTGGGCGGAGGCCTGCATGTCCGCGGTGTTCTGACTGCCGTTGGCCGCCTCGACCGTCAGCGAGCGGATCCGCTGCACCGCGTTGGTCATGTCGGTCATCGCAGAGGTGCTCGCGGTGGTCCAGCCGGTGGCGTCAGTGACGTTGTTCGAGTACGTGTTCAGGTTCGAGAGCTGGGTGTTGAGCTGCAGCGTGAGGCCCGTGCCGGACGGGTCGTCCGAGGGCTGGTTGATCCGCTTGCCCGTCGACAGCTCTTGCTGAGTCGTGTCGAGCCGGTCGAGCGCCGACTCGATGCCGGCCAGCGTCATCGACGAGGACATCTGGTTGGTGATGCGACCGATCATCTAGATCACCCGAGCATGTTGAGGAGGGAGGTGAAGGTGTCGTTGATCGTGCTCATCACGCGCGCCGACGCCTGGTAGGCCTGCTGGTACTGGATCAGGTTGGTCATCTCCTCGTCGAGCGAGACACCGGAGATGCTCTGGCGCTGATTGCCGATCGCGGTCAGCAGGGAATTCGAAGTCTGCTGCGCGTTCTGGGCCGACTGGACATCGCTCCCGACGCCGGTGACGAACGCGTTGTAGGCCTGCTGGGCCGAGCCGCCGGTGAGCGCCGCGGCCGCGGTGGCCTCAGCCGCCGTGTAGGGCGGGGTCGTGCTGCTCGAGGTCAGGCTCGGGTTCACCGCAATCGTGGCCGCGGTCGTGCCCGAGGGATCGAAGAATGGGGTCGCAGTCGCGCCACTGGGGTCGGCGGTGGCGATTGCGTTGTTGACCGTCGTCACGAGCTTGTTGGCGACGTCGTTCAGCGTGTTCACGTAGTCGGCGATCTGGCCGGTGCCGGTCGTCGAGTCGTACAGCCCCAGCAGCGATCCGAGCGTTCCGCCCGCGCCGCTGATGTTCGCGTCGGTCACGTTGTCGGTCAGGTCAACGCTGGTCCCGTTGACCAGCGGCGTGGAGTCCGCGGTGCCGCCCTGCGCGGCGGTCGCCGCGTTTCCGAAGCTCACGTTCACCATGCCGTTCGACTGCGTGGTGACGTTGACGGCGGAGTACTGCGACAGGTCGTCGATCACGTTGTCGCGCTGGTCCTCGAGGCTGTTGGCGTTGATGCCGGCCGCCTGGGCCTGGGCGATCTGCCCGTTCAGCTGAGCGATCTGGTTGGCGTCGTTCGCGACCGCCCCGGTGGTCGGGTCGGTGAGCGTGTTGTACTGGGTCGTGACCTGGGACTCGAGCGTGCTCATCTGCTGGGACATCGTGTTGAGGCTGTCCGCGACCGCGGCGCCGTCGCCCATCACGGCCTGCTGCAAGCCCTGGTTCGAGGTACCGCCGGCGAGCGTGCTCCAGTCGCCGAAGAACTTGTCGAGGGCGCTCGAGAGACCAGTCGAGGAGGGCTCGTTGAGCCCCGCCTGGACCTGGCTCAGGATCGTCGAAGACGTGTTGTTGCCGTTCTCGTTCGTGTTCTGCGCCCGGTACTGGCTGTCGAGGAACTGATCGCGGATGCGCGTGATCGAGGTGATGTCGACGCCGGTGCCGAACTGCGAGCCGTCGCCGGTGACGCTCGACAGCGCCGGGATCGTCAGCTGGGCACGCTCGGTGAGGTTGACGGTCTGACGGGAGTAGCCGGGCGTGCTCGCGTTGGCGATGTTCTGGCCGGTCGTGTTGATCGCCGCCTGCGCCGCCTCGAGCCCGCTGAGCGCGGTCTGCAGTCCCATGTATGAGGGGATCGTCATCGCTCAGCACTCCAGGTCAAAGACTCGATGGCCGGTGGTCTGCGCCGCGGTCGTCGCCAGGCGGTCCCCGCCGGCGTTGTAGCTCTCGTCGCCGGCGACCCCGGCCAGCTTCAGCAGGTGGTCGAGGAACGCGAGCTCCTGGCTCATCAGCGCCCGGTTGACGTGGTGCTCGCGCTGGATGACCTCGAGCAGGCCGCGGAGCTCGGCGCTCCTGGCGCCGGCCACCAGGGCCGAGTCGGTGTCCATCAGCGTCTCGAGCAGCGCCATCGTGACCGATCCGCCGGCAATGCAGAGCCGCGCGCCGGCACGCTCGAGCAGCGCGATGCGCTCGTGCTCGAGCATCTGGCGGTGCTGGAGCTCCACCTGGAGCACGCCGGTCAGCTGCACCACGCCGCGGACGTCGTGGTTGCGGATCGCGGCGCCCTGCTCGAGCACCACCTGGAGCAGCCGCCGGGCGGCGACCAGTTGAGCTTCGAGGTGAGCGATCACCTCGGTCGTCAGGGCGGCGTCGGCCCGGGCCTGAAGCTCGGCCGTCGCCATCACTGCGCCCCCGCAGTCTTGCTGTTCGTGCTCGACGCCTCACCCTGCGGCGTGCCGATCGACGGGTCAATCGCTTGCGCGAGCTGATCCGCGATCCCGAGGCCCCCGCTGGACATGATGCTCTGGCTGAGCGCGGTCGGGATCAGGCTGGCGAACGCGCTCGTGCTCGGATCCGAGCCGAGGATGCTGCCGCTCGAGTCGCTCGAGCTGTCGCCCGAGCCGTCGTCGCTCGAGCCGTCGTCGCTCGGGCTGGTCACGGTCGAGGCGAGCTCCTGCGTGAGCTGCTGGACAAGGATGTCCTCGAACCCGAGCGCCTCCTGGTAGGCCTTCTGGGCGGTCGCGTTGCCGTTGCGGATGTTCGCCGGCTCGTTCGACGCGTCGATCGGCGGGACGCTGCTTCCTATCGTCCCAAAGCTCATGGCTTGATCTCGTTGGCGATCTGGAGCATCTGGGCCTGGTACTGGATGGCCTGACTGCCCATCGCGTACTGCTGCTGGGCGGCCATCATCTTGCTCATCTCGTCGCCCATGTTTACGTTCGAACCCTCGAGCGCGCCCTGTTGGAGCGTCGCGCCCTTGGCCGCCTTCAGCGGGCCGCTAGCGGCCGTCGCGCTGAACACGCTGTCGCCGTCGGCGACGAGGCCGTCGGGAGCGGGAACGTCGACGAGCGAGAGCTTGCCGAGAGTCTGCTTGCCGACCGAGACCGTCCCATTCGATGCGATCGACACCTGGCTCGGGTCGACGCCGGCCGGGATCGTGATCGGCGGCTGCACCAGCATGCCGGACTGGGTGGTGAGCTGGCGCTTGTCGTTGAGCTGGAGCGCGCCGTTGCGGGTGAGGCCGATCGTCCCGTCGGGACGGCGCACCTCGATGTAGCCCTCGCCGGCGACCGCGACGTCGAGCGGCTGCCCGGTCTGCTGAATCGCCCCCTGCGTCTGGTCACGTCCCATGACCTCGGCGGCCGCGCCCGCGCCGGTGGCGACGTTCGAGCCGTAGTTGCCGCTGCTGTACAGCAGATCGTGGAAGCCGAGGACCGTCGACTGGTAGCCCGGCGTGTCGAGATTCGCCATGTCGTTCGAGATCGTGTCGAACTGCTGCTGCTGGGCCTCCATCCCGGAGGCGGCGGAGTAAAGACCTTCGAGCATCTATCAGCCTCCCAGCGAGCCCACTGACTGCGAGCTCTCCTGCATCGTTGAGTCGATCGTCTGGATCGCGTTCTCGCCGGCCTGGTAGGTCTGGGTCGCGCTGATCATGCTGACCATCGTGTTGACCGGGTCGACCGCGGAGTTCTCGAGCTCGCCCTGCCTGACGACACCGGTGGCGCGGCCGCCGGCCGTGCCGGTGTAGTAGTTCTCGCCCTGCTTGGTCGGGTTCGTGACGTTGAACGCGCCGACCGACGTGGCGGGCACGGTCCCCTGGGCGCTGACCTGGATCGGCGCGCCGTTCTGGGACAGCACGTCGTTGCCCTGGCCGTCGACGAGCAGACCCTGGGCCGACTCGGCGAATTGCCCGTCGCGCGTGTACTGCACGCCCTGCGGCGTGCGAACCGCGAAGAAGCCAGCGCCGGCAATACCGAAGTCCAGCGGCTGGCCGGTCGAGTGCAGGGCCTCCGGGGTCAAGTTGGTGACCGGGGTGCCGAGCTTCACACCAGTGTTGATCGAGCCGATCGGCTGCCCGGTCGCCGTGTTGGACAGCAGCAGCGAGCCGAAGCTCTGCTGGACCGACGCGTCGGACTTATACCCCGGTGTGGAGGCGTTCGAAAGGTCGTTGGCCAGCTGATCTTGCCTGACCTGCTGGGCCAGCATTCCGGACGCTGCGATATAGAGGCCGGTATCCATCGCCCAGGGTATTCGCCCGTCCTTCATCATCCTTGAGCGATGGATCCGATCAACGTGGACATTCGTCTGATCAAGGCCGTCCTCGGCGCCGAGCTGCGGATCGCGCCGGGGCGGGCGCTGATGGCTCGCGTGGTCACCGCCGACGGCTTTGGCCGGGGGTCGCTGAACATCGCCGGCGCGGTCATCGACGCCAAGCTACCCGCGGGCATCCAGGCCGGGCAGGAGCTCCGCCTGACCGTTCGCGAGGTCAGCGCCGAGCGCGTCGCGCTGAGCCTGTCCGACCAGACCGTCCCGCCGCCGTCCTCGGTGGCGGTGCCGTTGCCCGGCGGGGGGTTTGTGCGGGTGGCCGAGCGCGACGCGGACGGCGGCGCCGGCAGTGGCGGTGGCGGTTCGGGCGAGGACCGCCATTCCCTCAGCCTCCGCTACGACGCGCCGGCGCTCGGCGCGGTCGACCTCCGCTTCGACCTCGACTCCCAGTCGCTCCGCCTGTCCGCGACGCTCCGCGCCGGCGAGCCGTTCGAGACCGCGGTCGGCCGCGCCGGCGAGCTCCGTGACGCGTTGGCCGAAGCCGTCGGGCTCCCCGTCACCGTTGACGTCTCACCCCGGCGCGAACCGTTGGACGTGTATGCCTGAGTCTGAGCAGCCGCCGCCACCCGCACGCCGCCGCGCCACCGCGCTCCGGTACGAGCAGGGCGAGCACGCGCCGCGCGTGACCGCCACCGGGGCCGGGCTCGTTGCCGACCGCATCCTCGCGGCCGCGCGAGAGGCCGGCATTCCGGTGCGCCACGACCCTGCCCTGGCCGAGGCGCTCGGCGCGCTCGAGCTCGGCGACGACGTACCGCAGGCGCTCTGGACCGCAGTGGCGGAGACGCTCGCGTGGGCCTACCGCCTCGACGCGAAGGCGTCGGGCGGGCGCACGTAGCCCACAACTCGACACTCGACGTCCCGCCGGCGCCGAGTGCCGCGGAAGTGTTGCCATAGCCGGCTCAATACGCATTCGCCCCGCGCGCGGCGCCGAGTGTTGAGTTGTTGGGGTCGCTGCGGAATCCGGCCCAGGAGCGGTCGTTGCGTGTATGTGGGTGCGCCGGATTCCGTCCACGGAATTCGGCTCGACGCCTCAGCCTGCCCGAACGTACCCGAGCCGAATTCCCCGGGCTCAACCTTTCGCGCACGCTGCCGATGTACCCGGAAGCCTCCCCCTCCTCGGAAGGTGGTTCCCTCGTATGGCTCTTCGCCTGACTGGCATATCCACGCCTGCAGACTCCACCGGCGCCGCCGGTGGCGTTCCGCTGCCCGCACCCAGCCAACCGCAGCCCGGTGGCGCGTTCGGCAACCAGCTCGCTACCCAGGCGCGCACGTACCTCGCCACCGCCAACCTCGATGGCTACAAGGGGCTGTTCGCCCGCGCCACCGAGCACGACGACCCCCACGCGCGCTACTTCGCCCAGGTCCGCCTGGTCGAGGAAGGTCTCGCCGCCGCCGGCCAGGCCAGCTCGTCCACCCAGGCCACACAGGTATTCGTCGCCGCCGCCACCGGCGCGATCGGCGCCCTCGAGCAGGAGCCGCGCGAGCCGATCCTCCTTAACTACGCCGCCGTCGCCCTGTACGAGCTGTGGAGCCTCGACGCCGCCCACGCCATCTTCAAGGCAGCGCACGCCCTCGATCCGGCGCTGCCGCACCTCAAGCGCAACCTGGGCGAGCTGGCCCGTCGCCGGCGCGAGGCCAGCCAGAGCGGCCGCTCGCTCAAGCCCCTCCATGCCGCGGTGCCCGCGCTCGCAAGCAGGGCCCGCAAGATCGCCGGGCAGGCCCGCCCGGCAACCAACCTGAAGCTCAGCCTGTGCATGATCGTCAAGGACGAGGAAGAGATGCTCCCCCGCTGCCTGGCCGCGGTGGCGCCCGCCGTCGACGAGATCGTGATCGTCGACACGGGCTCGAGCGACCGGACGATCGAGATCGCGCGTACACACGGAGCAACGGTCATCGAGAAGGAATGGACCGGCTCGTTCGCCGACGCCCGCAACGCCTCGTTCGAAGCCGCCACCGGCGACTGGATCATCTATCTCGACGCCGATGAGGTCCTGGTCGCCGACGACGTCAACCGCCTGAAGGCCCTCACCAGCCGCACCTGGAGCGAGGCGTTCTACCTCGTCGAGACCAGTTACACCGGCGAGCTCGGGGACGGTGGCGCGATCACCCACAACGCGCTGCGCGTCTTCCGCAATCGCCCCAACTACCGCTTCGAAGGCCGGCTGCACGAGCAGATCGCCCACCACCTGCCGGTGTACGCCACCGGACGGGTCGGGCAGAGCTCGGTCCGGATCGACCACTACGGCTACCTCGGCGCCGTCCGTGACGCCAAGGACAAATCGCGGCGCAACCTCGACCTGCTCAAGGCTCAGCAGGCGGAGAGCCCGTCCGACGCCTTCCTGCACTTCAACCTCGGCACCGAGTACGCGGTCATCGGCGACCACGCCTCGGCGCTCACCGAGTTCGAGGCCGCCTGGAACCTGGTCCAGAAGCAGGGCCAGGAGGACCGCGACTTCGTGCCCGCGCTCATCCAGCGCCTGATCACCTCGCTCCGCCACACCGGCCGCGCGAACGAGGCGATCTCCCGAGCGAACGAGGCCCTGAAGACCTTCCCCGGCTTCACTGACCTGGTGTTCTCCCAGGCGCTCGCCGCCGTCGCGCTCGGTCGCGAGGGCGAAGCGATCGCCTACTGGCAGCAATGCATCGAGATGGGCGACGCTCCCGCACATTTCGGCGCGTCGGTCGGCAGCGGCACCTACCTCCCCCGGATCGCGCTCGCGGAGCTCCATATGCGCCACGGCGAGCTCGACGACGCGCGCGAACTGCTCGATTGGTGCGTCGCCGAGCACCCCGACGTCATCGGCGTGATTGCTCCCTACGCGCTGGTGCTGCTCAGCACCGGCACCCCGGCCGAGGCCCTCTCGGACGAGATCGAGGGTCGCGTCACGGACCTGACCCCGGCCGCGCGGTTCATGCTCGCGACGATCCTGTTCAACCACGGGGCGATGGCCGCGGCCGCCGATCAGTACCGCGCGATTCTGGCCGTCCGCCCGACCAGCTCGCAGATTCGCGTCCAGCTGGCCGAGACGCTTCTCAACGAGCGCAACCACGCCGAGGCCGCCACCGAGGCGACCCAGATCGCCGAGGACGACCCTTATGCCGGGCTGGCCTGCCGGATCGAGCTGTGGAGCCTGATCGCGTCCGGAGACCTGGCCAAAGCACAGGCCGCGGCCGCTCGAGCGGCGCGCGCCGGCGTCCCGCACGCCGAGCTCGAGACGTTCGCCGGCTGGCTCGACCTCGCAAACGGCGCGCCCGAGCAGGAGCTCCGCAGCCTGCCGGTCGCGGCCACGCCGCTGCTCGGCGTGATCCTCGAGACGCTGCTGGAGAGCCACGACTTCGACACCTTCGAGCAGCTGACCAAGCTGCTCGGCCGCTCGGCCCTGGTCCAGCGCGAGCAGCACGAGCTGCTCGCTTCGATGTACCTCAAGCACGGCTTCCTCCAGTCGGCCGCGCGCGAGTGGATGGCCGTCTGCGAATCCCGCCCCGATGCGCGCGCGCTGCTCGGGCTGGCGCGCGTGGCCCACGCGCACGGGCAGCTCGAGGATGCCGCGGTGTTCGCCGCCGAGGCCCTCAAGCACGACCCGACCAGCGCGGGCGCGAAGGCGCTCGTGGCGAACAGCCCGGCGCCCGGAAACACCCAGCTCGTGGCGGCGCAGTAACCAAGAACCCGCGCCGGACCACCCGAACCCGCCACCCCAAGATGCCGGCCCCCGCCCGGACAACTCGACAAGTACGAAAGGAGGCGCTCAAGTTCTCAGCGATGCGCTCGATTACCCCACCTAAGTGGGACGGATTCCCACGCAATAGGTAGGAACCGACGCATCCAAGGAGGAAATGCTATGAGCTTCGACATCGGTTCGGTGGGCAGGACGCCCGCCGCAGCCCCAGCGACCAACAGCTCGCGCCCGACTGCTGTGCAATCGCCGGCCGCGCACGAGGCGGATACGGTGACCGTCGACACGATCCCCGCGAGCCCTCCGGACGAGGTGCATGACGCGATCGGCGTCGCCAATCAGGCATATCAGAACCTGAAGGCGTCCGGCAGCGAGCTGCGCTTCAAGGTCAACGAGGCGACCGGCAAGCTGTCCGTCCAGGTCCACGACGTCCACGGCAACCTGATGTTTACGGTGCCCGCGAGCACCGTGCTCGACGTCGCTTCGGGCGCATCACTTCCCTTGAGCTAACAACGACATGTCAACCTCATCCGTCTCCTCGAGCACGACCTCGGCCACCAGCTCCAATCAGTACGCGTCCGGCAACCAGCTGACGTCGCTTGGATCCGGCACGCCGTTGCAGGTGACCGGCCTGGCCTCCGGCCTGGACACGAACGCGATCGTGACCGCGCTGATGGCCACCCAGCAGCAGCAGGTGACGAACCTGACCAACCAGCAGACCGGCCTGACCGCGCTCAATACACAGCTCACCAGCATCCAGGCCGCGCTCCAAAAGGTAGCCACCGACGCGCAGGCACTCGGAAGCCCCTCGCTGTTCTCGTTCACGCAGACGGTCAGCTCGACCAACTCCACGCTCGTCGGCGCCACCGCGACCTCCAACAACGGCGCGGTCGTCGGCGGCTATTCGGTGTCGGTCACGAACCTGGCCAGCGCCTCACAGCGCACCTTCCAGTTCACGAGCCCGACCACCGCCGACACGATCACGATCGACGGCCACGACACGAACCTGGCAGCAGGCGCATCGGCTCAGGACTTCGTCAATGCGATCAACTCAGACCAGAACGCGACCGTGTGGGCGACGGTCACGGCATCGCCATCGGGCGGCCCCTCCACGGTGGTGCTGTCCGACCGCGCCACCGGCCAGCCGCCGACGACCGGCTCGCCGCCCACGGCCAACTACATCTCGATCACGAACGATTCCGCCGGCGCGCTCAGTGCGCCGACGTTCTCGCAGGCGGGCGTCAACGCCCAGTACACGATCAATGGCATCCCGGGCCAGTCCTCGTCGAACACGATCACCGGCGCCGCGGTCGCCGCGCCGGACTCGAGCACGGGCGGCGCGACCGAGACGATCCCGGGCGTATCGCTGAGCCTGAACGGCGTCACCGGGTCGACGCCGGTGTCCGTGACCGTGGGCTCGCCGGCGCCGAGCGCGGCGAACATCCAGACCGCGGTCCAGCAGTTCGTCACCGACTACAACTCCGCGATCACGCAGATCCAGACGCAGCTCACGCAGGCGCCCTCGAGCAGCGACCCGACGCAGGGAACTCTGTTCGGTGATGCGGACCTCCAGCAGATGCTGTCGAACATGCGCGAGCAGATGGACGCGACCCTCGGCGGGCTGACCGGCAGCGTCACCAGCATGCTCAACATCGGCGTCAGCACGGGCGCCGCGTCCGGATCGGCCGCGCCTTCGCAGAGCTCGATCAGCGGCAACCTGACGCTCGACGTCAACGCGTTGACCCAGGCGCTCACGAGCAACTCGACCGCGGTCCATCAGATGCTGCAGAGCTGGTCTATCGGCTTCTCGTTCATGGTCGACAACGAGGCCTCGCCCGGTGGCGTGATCTCTCAGCGGATCCAAGGCGACAGCACGCAGATCAGCTATCTCGGCAACCAGATCGACAACCTGAACACGGCCAACGCCGCCAAGCAGGCCGACCTGGTCCAGCAATTCGCGCAGATGGAGGCGGCGCTGTCCTCCAGCCAGTCGACGAGCAGCTGGCTCACAAGCCAGATCGCGGCCCTGCCGACGCCATAGTCACCAAACGGCCAGAGCGGCTCAAGAGCACGCGACGGCTGCCGAGCATCTGAAGAGAACGGACGCGCAGTTCTCACCCGCCGCCCAGGAGACCCCTCACGATGACGCCATCCCTCGCCACGCCCAACGCCTACCGCGAAAGCGCTGTGCTGAGCGCCCCGCCGGAGACGCTCGTCGTGATGCTGTACGACGGCGCCCGGAGGTTCTTGTTCCAGGCGTCGGTGGCGATGCAGAACCAGCAGATCGAGTTGTCCCATCGCAAGCTTCGTCGTGCCGAGGACATCATCCACCACCTGCGCGACGCGCTCGACATGGAACAGGGCGAGATCGCCCAGCGGCTCGAGGCGATCTACCTGTTCTGCCTGCGCCACCTCCAGCAGGCCCGGTTCGATCGCGACGCGACCAAGCTCGAGCAGGTCAGCGGGCTCCTGGGCGAGCTCCGCGAAGCCTGGGCCACGATCTCCGGGCAATGAGCTCCGCGGACGCCGCACCGTACGAGGCGCTCGCGCGGACCATCGAGCGCGAGCTCGAGCTCATCTGCGCCGATGACCACGAGCAGCTCGCCGCGCTGAAGGCAGAGCGCGAGGAGCTGATCGCCGGCCTCCCCCCGACCCCACCCGCGTGCGCCCGCCCGGCGCTCCAGCGCGCCGCGCTGATGAACAAGCGCCTCGAGATCGAGATCCTGCGCCTGCGCGAAGCGCTCGTGCTCGAGTCCGCCATGGTCGAGCGTGTCGATCGCACCGCGCGCGGATATTCACCGCCGCGCGAGTGGCGCTCGCACGTCGAAGCCACGGCTTAAGCGCAAATCACCCAAACGCATTAAAGGTTCGGGCTTTGCGGCCGATTTGCGGGCCATGAGGCTTGTTTCCACTTCAGATCTCAAAGAGGACACCGCGCTCGCGCGTGACATCCTGACCGGGCGCGACGGCGCTCCCCTGCTCCGCGCCGGCGTGAGGCTCAACGCTCGCTTTATCGAGCACCTGCGCAAGGCCGGGATCCACGGCGTCTACGTCGAGGACCAGTTCAGTCACGGTATCGATCCGCACCCGGTCATCGGCGCGCAGACGCGCGGGCTTGCGACGCGCGCGATCGCAGCCGTCCACGACGAGGCCAGGCAAGCGGTTGCCGCGGGCCGGACGCTCGACCCGGAAGCGACCGACGACCTCTCAGACGTCGTGGATCAGATCCTGATGGAGGTCGAGGAGTGCGACGGCAAGTCGGTCGTGCTCGCCGATCTGTGCGGCGCCGATGCCTACGCGCTTCAGCACCCGATCGACGTCACCGCACTCGGCCTGCTGGTCGGGCGGCGACTGATCATCGAGCACGGCTGGCTCGACTACAAGGGCGAGCGCCAGGACGACCGTCACGAGGAGCGGCTGTTCCGCCTCGGGATGGGTCTGCTGCTATCCGACATCGGCAAGCTGGCAATCCCCGAATCGATCTTGAACAAGCCGGGCAAGCTCTCCGAAGAGGAGTGGGAGATCATCAAGACCCACCCGAAGGCGGGCGTGAAGCTGGTGCGCGACACCGGCGCCTGGTGCCCGCTGGTCCAGGCCTGCGTCCTGCGCCACCACGAGCGCTGGGACGGCGCCGGCTATCCCGAGGGCAAGGCGTCGACCGAGGTCCACGAGATGGCTCGGATCGCCACCGTCGCCGATGTCTACGACGCGGTCACCTCCGAGCGCCTCCACGCACCGGCGAAGCCCGCTCACATGGGCGTCCAGGCGATCCTCGCCGGCGCCGGCACGCAGTTCGACCCCACGATCACCGATGTGTTCTCGCGGCTAGTGGCGCCCTTCCCGCCCGGCGTCGAGGTCGACCTCGCCGACGGCCGCCGCGCGGTCGTGGTCAGCGTCTCCGACGTCGCCTTCGACCGCCCCGTGGTCCGCGTGATCAGCGGGTCCGACGCTCCGGTCGACATCGCGCTGACCGCCGATCCGGGCATCCAGATCTCAGGCTGGAACCCCGCTCCGGCAGCGCTCGCCGCTCAGGCCGCCTAGGTCCGCGTCCGTCCCGCCGGCGGCCTCAAGCTTTCCGCCGCCCCGGCCGATTCAACTGAGCGTTCTGCACCCCCGAAAGGACCAAGCCCCAGTGTCATTCGTGATCTCATCCGTCCGCCGCCAGCTCCTCGCAGCGTTCGCGGCCGTCAGCCTGCTCTTCGTGGTCGCGATCGTGCTTGGCTGGACGAGCATCGGCTCGGTCAACTCCAAGGTTCAGGCGGGGGCCAAACAGCTGCCGATACTCGAGCAGGCCACTGGCCATGCCCGTGACATGGTCGCGTCAGAGGCTGACGTGGTGCTCGACCCGCGCGTCGCGCAGGACCACCTCGGCGACGTGCGGACATTCCGTCAGACCGCGGCGACGCTCTCCGGGTACGCGACGATGCCGAAGGGCCGCGCGGCCGTCAAGACGCTCGACGGCGCGCTCGCGAGGTGGGTCGCGCTGGACGACCAGGTGCTTGCGCTCGCTCGCGCGCACCGCACCGCTAAGGCGACCGAGCTTGTCGAGGGTGCGGCCAACGACGCCGCCGACAAGCTCACCACAGCCGTCCAGAACGTGAGCGCAGAGATCTCGAGCGGGAACGCGAAGGCCGCCGCCGCGACGGCCTCGAGCTCCAGGACGATGATGCTGGTGATCGCCCTGATCGCCCTCTTGATCGCAGGAACCATCAGCTTCACGCTCGCCCGTGACCTCAGCCGCCGGATCAAGCAGCTGCTTGACGGGATCACCAGCCTCGACGCTGATTGCCTGGCCGACCTCGAGCACGGTCTCGAGGCGATCGCCCACGGCGATCTCACGCGCGAGGTCACGCCGTCGGCCGAGGTGATCCCGACCACCCGCGTGGATGAGGTCGGCGAGCTGACCCGCACCTTCAACGCGATGGTCGAGAAGACGCAGAGCAGCGTCACCGCTTACAACACGACCCGCGCCAAGGTGGCCGGGATGCTGCGCGAGATCTCGTCCAACGCCGAGCAGCTGTCGCTCGCCTCTCAGCAGATGGCAACCACCTCCGAGGAGGCCGGACGGGCCGTCGGCGAGATCGCCGAGGCGGTCAGCGCGGTGGCCGCCGGCGCCGAGGACCAGGTCCGCTCGATCGCCGAGGCCAAGATCCTGACCGACGAGGTCGCGATCGCCTCCCAGGCGTCGGCCGACGGTGCGCAGCAGACCGCCGAGGCGGCCGCGCAGGCGCGCAACCTCGCCGAGGAGGGCGCCCAGGCAGTCTCGCAGGCGACCGATGCGATGCGGGCCGTCCGCGACTCGAGCGCCCAGGCGAGCACCGCGATCCGTTCGCTCGACGCCAAGAGCGAGCAGATCGGGGAGATCGTCGACACGATCACCGGCATCGCCGAGCAGACCAACCTGCTGGCGCTGAACGCGGCGATCGAAGCGGCGCGCGTCGGCGAACAGGGCCGCGGCTTCGCGGTCGTCGCCGAGGAGGTCCGCAAGCTGGCCGAGGAGTCGCAGTCGGCCGCCTCGTCGATCGCGACCCTGATCCAGGAGATCCAGCACGAGACGCGCAAGGTCGTCGACGTCGTCGAGGATGGCTCTCGGCAGACCCAGGACGGCGCCGCGACCGTCGAGCAGGCTCGCGAGGCGTTCACGCGCATCTCGAGCGCCGTCCAGGACGTCGGCAGCCGCGTCGAGCAGATCGCCGGCTCGATCCAGGAGATCGCCGCCGCCGGCAGCCGCGTACAGGACAGCATGACCTCGGTGGCGGCCGTCGCCGAGGAGTCGAGCGCCTCGTCTGAGCAGGTGAGCGCCTCGACGCAACAGACGAGCGCGTCGACCGAGGAGATCGCTGCCTCGGCCACTGAGCTGGCCAAGACCGCCGAGGAGCTCGAGCGGCTCGTCGGACAGTTCACGCTCGCCTAATCGGCATTCCGATCCAGGCACTCCGCGCCGGGTGCGGACCCTCGTGGTCCCGCCCGGCGCGATTCGTTTAAAGCCCTGGCAAGACCTCACAAACACGCGCCGAGAACCGCTAAAGGATCCTGCTCAGAAGCCGATTCATGGGAGGACTCGATGGATCGGGTTGCAACCGAGCCCAAGGAGGGCGCGCCTTCACAGGACCTTTCATGTCTCTCCTTGACACCACCCAGCAAGCCCTCGAGTCAGCGATGAGCGGCTCGATGATGCGTCAGACGCTTCTGACGAACAACCTTGCGAACGTCGACACGCCCGGCTACCAGCCCGAGGACGTGAACTTCCAGAGCACGCTTCAGTCGGCGATCCAGTCCGGTCAGCCGCTCGGCTCGGTCAGCTACCAGCCTTACAGCGTGTCGCAGTCCGTCGGTCCCGACGGCAACGGCGTCAGTCCCGAGCAGCAGGAGGCCTCGCTCTCGTCGAACGGCCTGCTGTACGAGACGCTCACCCAGGTCGCGGCTCAGCGCGAGTCGATCCTCGAGAACGCGATGGGCGTGGGCCAGACCTGATGAGCTTCTTCGACGCGATCAGCATCGCCGCGAGCGGCCTCACCGCGGAGCGCACCCGCATGGACGTGACGTCCGAGAACCTCGCCAACGCCGACACCACCCAGGGCGCGAACGGCCAGCCGTACCAGCGCCAGGAGGTCGTCCTCCAGCAGGTCGGCGGCGGCTTCAGCGCGGCCTTGTCGGGCGCGATGGGCACCCAGCCCGGCACCTCGTCGACGACCGGCACCGCGGCCGGCGGCGTCCAGGTGGCAGGGATCGTCAACGACCCCACGCCCGACCAGTCGGTTTACGACCCCGGTAACCCGGCGGCCAACGCCCAGGGCTACGTGAAGATGCCCAACGTCAACCCGGTGAACGAGATGGTCGACATGATCGACGAGTCTCGGTCGTACGAGTCCGATGTGACCGCGATGAGCACCGCGAAGACGATGTACGAGAAGACCCTGGATCTCCTGAAATGATTCCGGCGATCTCAGGAGCGATCGGGCCGCTCGGCCCGAGCGAGTGGGGCGTGGGCGGGGTCGGCGGCGTCGGCCAGAGTCCAGCGGCCGGCACGAACGCCACCGGCGGCGCCGACGGCAGCTTCGGGAGCGCCCTCACGGGGGCGATCAACTCGCTCGAGGCGAGCCAGGCCAACGCCACCACCGCCTCCCAGCAGCTCGCCACCGGTCAGCTGACCGACCCGACGCAGGCGATTACCTCGGTCGAGAACGCGTCGCTGGCGATGGACCTCGCCTCGCAGGTCCGCACCAAGCTCGTCGATGCCGTCGACCAGGTCTTCCAGACCCAGGTCTAGGTTCCCGCCCACCCCCGGCCACCCAGGTAAATGGACATTCGTCAATTCATCACCAAGCTCACGCCCAAGGGTTGGGCCATGGTCGGCGGCTCGGCGGCGGCCGCGATCGTGTTCCTGATGCTGATCATGCACTTCGCCTCCGCGCCGAGCTACTCGACGCTGCTCACCGGGCTCGATCCGGCGCAGACCGGCAAGATCGAGAGCACGCTGTCCGCGAAGGGCGTCGGCTACCAGATCCAGAACGGCGGCACCGCGCTCGCCGTCGACGCGAGCCAGACGAGCCAGGCGCGGATCGCGCTGGCATCGGCGGGCCTGCTCGGCGTCGGCAGCCAGCAGCCCGGCTTCGAGCTCCTGAACAGCTCTCAGCTCGGCGCCTCGAACTTCCAGCAGCAGGTCACATACCAGCGTGCGCTCGAAGGTCAGCTCGACCAGACGATCGAGCAGATCCAGGGCATCGACTCCGCCACCGTGAACCTCGTCCTTCCCAACCAGCAGGATCAGCTGTTCGGCGACAACAGCCAGAATTCAAGCGCCTCGGTGCTGCTGTCCGACTCCGGCAGCCTCGACCCGAGCGCGGTCAAGGGCATCGCCGAGCTCGTCGCCTCGAGCGTCCAGGGCCTGTCCGACCAGAAGGTCACGATCACCGACTCGAGCGGGTCCCTGTTGTGGCCGGCCTCGGGCGCGAACGCGGCCGGCGGCGGCGGGTCTCAACAGTCCGCCGACCAGCAGTACGACTCGACCACGGCCGCGGCGGCCACGGCCCTGCTGGCCCAAACGCTCGGCGCGGGCAAGGCCCAGGTCGTCGTCAACGCCAACGTGAACGCCAACCAGGCGACGTCGGACACGCTCACCTACGGCAAGAAGGGCGTGCCGCTGACGCAGCAGACCCAGGCCGAGACGCTCAAGGGCGGCAGCCCCACCGCCTCGGGCACGACCGGCACGATCCCCGCCTACGCGGCGACCACCGGCAGCAGCAACTCCAACTATGCGAACAAGACCGCCAACACGACCTACGGCGTCGACAAGACCGTCACCCACGCGGTGATCGCTCCGGGCGCGGTCAGCAACCAGTCAGTGTCCGTGCTCGTCGACAAGTCCGTGCCGGCCTCGTCGATCCCGGCGATCAAGAACGCGGTCGCCGGCGCCGTCGGCCTGAACTCCAAGCGCGGCGACACGCTTTCGGTCTCGCAGATCGCGTTCGCCAAGCCCGCCGCGCCCGCGGCCCCGGCATCGACCACGAAGATGATCGGCTACGCCAAGTACGCGGTGATCGGGTTCGGCGCGCTGATGTTCCTGTTCTTCATGCGGCGGAGTATCCGCCGGCGCGAGAAGGAGGGGTTCACCGGCCAGCCCACGTGGCTGCGTGAGCTCGAGACCCCGCGTCCGCTCGCCGCGCTCGTCTCCGGCGATGACCCGCAGGGCGACGTCAAGCGGCTGCGCTCCCCGGTCAACGTCCCCAAGCGCCAGGTCGAGGAACTGGTCGAGCGCGATCCCGATCGCGTCGCCCAGCAGGTCCGCGCCTGGATGAGCGAGGACTAAGCCGCTCACCGCGATGGCCGCCGAACTGGAAAAGGCACCCACCCAAGCGCCCGCAGCCCAGGCCGCCGCCGCGCTGCCCGCGGCTCCCAAGCGCAAGCTTGATATCAAGGGCCGCAAGAAGGCCGCCGTGCTGCTCGTATCGCTCGGTCCAGATCGCGCCGCCGCGGTGTTCAAGCACCTGCGCGACGAGGAGATCGAGACGCTGTCGCTCGAGATGGCCAAACTGCAGCGCGTCGACGCATTCACCCAGGCCACCGTGCTCGAGGAGCTCGCAGCCACAGTCGAGGCCTACGACTCGCTGCTCGCCGGCGGCGTCGACTACGCGCGTGAGGTGCTCGAGCGGGCGCTCGGCCCCGAGCGGGCGCTCGAGATCATCGGCCGGCTGTCGAGCGTGATCGAGATGCGGCCGTTCGAGTTCCTGCGCCGCACGCCCGCCGAGCAGCTCGTGACCTTCCTGCGCAACGAGTCGCCGCAGACGGTGGCGCTCGTGATCGCCAACCTGCATACGACGCTCGCCTCGCAGGTGCTCGCCAACCTGCCCAGCAACGACCAGGCGGAGATCGCGATCCGCATCGCGCGGATGGGCGAGACCGCCCCGGACGTGGTCAAGCAGGTCGAGAGCGTGATGAAGAAGAAGCTCGACAGCGTCGTCCAGCAGGAGTACTCGGTCGCCGGCGGGATCAAGTCGCTCGCCGAGATCCTCAACCACACCGACCGCTCGACCGAGCGCAACGTGCTCGATTCGCTCACCGAGGCCGACGAGGAGCTGGCCGCCGAGGTTAGGCGCCTGCTGTTCGTGTTCGAGGACGTCGTCAAGCTCGACGACCGCTCGATCCAGCTCGTGCTCCGCGAGGCCGACCAAAAGGATCTCGCGCTCGCGCTCCGCGGCGTCAACGACGACGTCAAGGAACGGATCCTCTCGAACATGTCCGAGCGCGGCGCGCAGATGCTCGTCGAAGAGATGGCCTATCAGCCGCCGCAGCGCAAGCGCGTCGTCGAAGAGGCCCAGGGGCGGATCGTGGCGATCGTGCGCAAGCTCGAAGAGGCCGGCGCCCTGGTGCTCTCGCGCGGCGAGGAAGACGCCGTTGTCTGAGTCAGGGGCGAACGGGCGCCCAATCAATGGCTACGCCTTCCGGCAGCTCGACGCGCCGCCGCCCGGCACGAGCAACGGGATCGCCGACGTCCTTTCGGCCGTCCGCGCGGAGGCCGAGCAGATTCGCGCCCAGGCGTGGGCCGCGGGAGAGGCCGAGGGCCGTGCCGCCGGCATGGCGGCGGCCCGCGACGACGCGCAGCCGTCGGTCGCTGCGATGGCGGCTGCGCTCGAGTCGATCGAGCAGCTGAAGGCCCAGGTCCTGGCCGAGCTCGAGCAGGACGCCGTCGAGATGGCGCTCCGCCTCGCCGAGCAGATCCTGGCCGGCGTGCTGGACGTCCAGCCCGAGCGCGTGCTCGACGTCGGCCGCAACGCCCTTCGCCACCTGATCGAGCGCCGGCGCGTGACGCTCGTGGTCAACCCCGGCGATCTCGAGCTGGTCAGCGACTGCGTCGACCAGCTCCAGTCCGAGCTTGGCGGGATCGAGCACCTCGGCGTCCAGTCCGACCGGCGCATCAGCCGGGGCGGGGCGATCGCGCGGACCGAGTCCGGCGACATCGACGCCGGCATCGACACGCAACTCGGCCGCGCCCGGGAGATCGTCGCCGCCGCCCTGGCACGGGATCCGTCCGCGCTTGAGGGCGAGACGTCAGATGACTGAGACCTTGACCCGGTGCAGCGGCGTCACGCGCGCCGCGCGGGCGCTGTCGGACTCCGACCTGTCCCGGCGCGTCGGCCGCGTCAGCGACCTGATCGGGCTGATCATCGAGGCCACCGGGGTCCAGGTCGAGATCGGCGAGGTCTGCATGGTCGGCGAGGGCCGCGACCGGCCGCAGGTCGCCACCGAGGTCGTCGGCTTCCGCGGCGGGCGGACCCTGCTGATGCCGCTCGGCGAGCTTCACGGGATCGGTCCCGGCACGAGCGTTCACCCGACCGGCAGCCCGTTCCGGGTCGCGGTCGGCGAGCCGCTGCTCGGCCGGGTCATCGATGGCCTTGGGAATCCTCTCGACGGATTCGACCCACCATCGGGTGTGTCGTGGCGGGATACGACTGGCGCGCCACCCGATCCGCTGACGCGTCCCCGGATCTCCGACCGCGTCAGCCTCGGCGTCCGTGCTCTGGACACCCTGGTTCCGTGCGGCCGCGGCCAGCGCCTCGGCATCTTCGCCGGCTCGGGGGTCGGCAAGTCCTCGTTGATGGGCATGATCGCCAGGTCGACCTCTGCCCAGGTCAACGTGATCGCTTTGGTCGGCGAGCGAGGCCGCGAGGTCCGCGAGTTCATCGAGCGCGACCTCGGAGACGCCCTCGCGCACTCGGTCGTGGTCGTGGCCACGTCGGATCAGCCTGCTCTGGTTCGGATCCGGGCGGCGTTCACCGCCACCGCGATCGCCGAGCACTTCCGGGATGCTGGGCGCGACGTCATGCTGATGATGGATTCCGTGACGCGGTTTGCGATGGCTCAGCGCGAGGTCGGGCTGGCGATCGGCGAGCCCCCCGCCACCCGCGGCTACACGCCGTCGGTGTTCGCGCTGCTGCCGCGGCTGCTCGAGCGCGCGGGGACCAGCGCCACCGGGTCGATCACCGGCCTGTACACCGTGCTGGTCGACGGCGACGACATGAACGAGCCGATCGCCGATGCCGTGCGGTCGATCCTGGACGGGCACGTGGTCCTGACCCGGTCGCTGGCCCACAAGGGGCACTACCCGGCGATCGACGTGCTCCAGAGTGTGTCGCGACTCGTCTCCGAGATCATCACTCCCGAGGTGCGCGAGGCCGGCGAGCGCCTCCGCTCGGCGCTCGCGGCGTACCGCGACAAGGAGGACCTGATCTCGATCGGCGCCTACCAGCCCGGCACCGACCCGATCCTCGACGCCGCGATCGGCCTGCGGCCGGCGATCGACGCCTTCCTCAAGCAGCGGGTCGACGAGCCGTGCGCGGTCGACGAGGCCGACGCCCGGCTGCTCGGCCTCGCCCACGAACTCGTGCGCCGGCTCCCCATCGCCGGCGAGGTCCTCGACGGTCCGCCCGCGGCGCCGCCGGCGCTGGCCGGACGGCAGGTTCCGGCCGGCGGCGCGCTTCCCGGCGCACCGGCGATCCCGGGCCTCCAGCTCCGCGCCTAGTCGCCGCACGCCGGCGCTTGGCACATAACTCGTGCATGGCGCGAGTTATCCGCCAACAGACTCGGCGCCGACTCGGACAAGCGTCCACCCGCGCTTAGGCTGGCCGCAGGACGGTCGAGTACAGGGCCATGAACGGATCCTCGTTCCGCTTCCGCCTCGAGCGAGTGCGCGCCCTCCGCGAGCGTCGTGAAGACGCCGCCAAGCAGGAGCTCGCCGGCGCCATGATGCGCCATCGCCGCTGCGAGGACGAGGTCGACGCCGCCACGGCCCGACTGGCCGGCGCTCGCGCCGCGCAGGTCGACGCCACGCGCGTGATGAGCAGCGCCACCGACATGCTGGCGCGCCAGGCCTACCTGGAGCGCGCCGAGCGCGCCCATCAGGCCACCCGCCAGGATCTTCAGCGGCACGAGCTCGAGCTTGCGCAAACGCGCGAGGCCTTGACGCTGGCCGCCAGGGAGCGTCAGGCGCTCGAGCGTCTGAAGGACAGCCGCCGCGCGGAGCACGAGCGGGAAGCCGCTCGCCGCGAAGGGCTGGTGCTCGACGAGATCGCGATCAACGGCTTCAGGAGGAAGGCAGCATGACCTCAGGCATCAGCACGGCGCTACCGCCTGCGAGCACGGACTCGCCGGCGCAGAGCGCAGGGGTGGGCGCGCCCCCCGATCAGAGCTCGGGGCCGCCCTTCACCAGCGTCCTCGACAACCACGTGGCCCGGACCGCCGTTGCGGAAGGCCAGACCAAGAGCTCCGGAGGATCCGGCGCTCAAACCGACCAGCCGACGTCGGCCGCGACCGACGCCGCGAGCCTTGTCGCCGCCACCGCCGCCCAGACGGCAGCCGGCGCCCAGACGGTGGCCGGCGCCCAGCCCGCGACCGCCGCACAGCCGGAGAGCGGGACCCAGGCGCAGCCGCAGGCCGCCGCCACCCAGACTTCGTCCTCGACTCAGACCGAGGTCGCGGATCAGCTGACCGCGGCCGCCGCGGCGATCGCGGCACCGCTCTCCGCGGCGACACCGACCGCACCGTCAACCATCACCGCACCGTCGACCTCGGCTCAGGCGACCCCGTCGGCCACCGCGTCGATCACCGCCGCGACTAACGCCGCCACGCTCGCCACGGCCCCCGCGCCCCAGCCGGCGCAGGCAGCGCCGGCGCCGGCCACTACCGCCGCCGCCGATCAGACTCAGCCGGCGGCCCCGGCCGCCACGCCCACGCCGGCCGCCCCGGCGCCGCAGGCCACCGCGCCTGCGCAGCCCTCGGCCGCGGCGCCGGCTCCGAGCGCCACCACGGCGACCCCCCCGACCCCGGCGGCCGCACAGACGCAGACGCAGGCCCAGACTCAGACCCAGACCGCCACCGTCGCCAACGCCGGCCCGGAGGCCCCCCAGACCACCCAGACCGCCCAGACCGCCCAGACCGCCCAGGCCTCGCAGTCCACGCCCACGCCGGCCGCCGGCCGGCAGCAGGCGACGGACCCGAGCGCCACGACGGCCACCGCGACGGCCGCCACCGCCGCCGGGCAGCCGGCGCCCGGGACCTCGACCGCTTCGCAGGGCGACACGAGCGACCAGCCGGCCGCCGGCTCGGGCCCGGTGCAGCAGCACCAGGCGCAGCCGCAGGCATCGAGCCACTCGACCTCGACTGACGACCAGGCGCCGGCGACGCAGGCCGCGTCCGCCACGTCGGCCGTCGACCTCACGAGCGCGCAGCAGCCTGCCCCGACCGCTCAGGCGGCGGCGCCGGCCGCACCGGCCACCGAGCTTCCCCCCCGCTACGGCGTCTCGCTCGACCACGCGGTCGAGACGGTCCGCCAGACCGTTGAGCTCGGTGCGCGCGTGGGTGGCACGAGCACCGCCCACATCGAGCTCTCACCGCCCTCGCTCGGCACCATCCGGATCCAGCTGCAGCACACCGACGACGGCGTGACCGCCAAGGTGCTGACCGACCACGCTGCGACCGCGGACACGCTGTCGCAGGGCGGCGACGACCTGCGCCGGGCGTTCCAGTCCGCCGGGGTGAACCTGCTGAGCCTCGACATCGAAGCCCGCGGCGACCGCGGCGCGCAGACCCAGGATCCGGCTCAGAGCTCGGGATCGAGCCGCACGTCCAGCGGCGACGACGCCGACATCGCCGGCGACCTCGCCGCCGTGGGGCCGATCACGAGCTCGGCTCTCGCCGGCAGCGCGCTCGTGAACGTACTCGCCTGAACCACATTTACGAGACAAGGACTACATCCATGAGCCTCCCCACGACCAGCGTCCCCGCCACCGGCACCGCGAGCCCCGCGGCCACGACCGCAGCGAGCAGCACGAGCTCGAGCTCGAGCAGCATGCCGATCAACCAGACCCAGTTTCTGCAGATGCTGATGGCCGAGCTCCAGAACCAGAACCCGATGAACCCGAACTCGAGCGACCCGATGTCGTTCGTCACCGAGCTCGCGCAGTTCACCTCAGTCGAGCAGGAGACCAACACCGCCGAGTCGACCTCGACGATCGCGTCCGGGCAGAACACCGCATCGGCGGTCTCACTGCTCGGTTACAACGTCAGCTACACCGACCCGACCACCGGGGCATCGGACACCGGCACCGTCCAGAGTGTCGACATCACGTCTTCGGGACCGACTCTGACGATCAACGGAACGTCCGGGATCAGTCCCACGAGCGTCACACAGGTGTCGTGAGCTCCATCCTTCCCAATCCCGCGCTGGTCGCGCCGGGCCTTGTCGCTCCGGTTCAGACGCCTACCACGGCGTCCGGGACCGCGGGTGCGCAGGCACCGAACGGGCCGTCGTTCGCGGACCTGCTGGCCAAGCAGACGAGCGCGCCGCACTTCTCGCGGCACGCGCTCGACCGCCTCCAGCAGAGGGGAATCACCCTTGACCAGCCGACCTTGGGTCGGCTCACAGACGGAGTTCAGCGCGCAGCGGGAAAGGGCTCGCGGGATTCCGTCGTCTTCGTCGACAACACCGCCTATGTGGTGTCGGTGAAGAACAACACCGTCATCACGGCGGTGCCAAGCGAGCACATGCAACAGCAGGTGTTCACCAACATCGACAGTGCCGTGATCGCATGAGTGACACGGTGAACAACAAGAGTGGCTGGACCTCTTCGAGGAGGCCGCGAAAGGCAGGGATGTCCCGATGATGTCAGGAATGTACGCCGCGATCAGCGGCCTGGATGCGCACCAGACGATGCTCGACGTGACCGCCAATAACCTGGCCAACGTCGACACCGTCGGATACAAGGCCCAGAGCGCCCAGTTCTCCGACGAGCTCTCGCAGCTGATCGCCGCCGGCACCTCCGCCAATGGCTTCAGCGCTGGCACCAACCCGCTCCAGGTCGGTCTCGGGACGCAGGTCGGCTCGATCGACAACGTGATGACCGCCGGCGGTGTGGAGTCGACCGGTGACGCGACCAACGTCGCGATTCAGGGCAGTGGGTGGCTCCGGGTCGCCAACGGCAACGTGGCCACGACCCCGCCCACGTTCGACGCCACCCAGTACACCCGCGCCGGCGACCTGACGTTCAACGCCAGCGGCTACCTGACCACCCAGACCGGCCAGTACGTGCAGGGTTATGCGGCGCAGTCCAACGGCAGCGGCGGCTACCAGCCGAACACCGCC
>DASXDD010000158.1:0-18892 GCA_036490775.1 Solirubrobacteraceae bacterium
TGATCGTGTTCACCGGCGCGGCCGTGCGCCTGACCGGCTCGGGGCTCGGCTGTCCCGACTGGCCCAAGTGCGGCGGCGGTGCGCTGCCGCCGATCAGCACCCACGCGCTGATCGAGTTCGGCAACCGGGCGATCTCGGGACTCGTCGGAGTTCTGACGGTCGTCGCCGCGGTGCTCGCGTTCACCCGGCGCCCGTTCAGGCGTGACCTCGCGTGGCTCGCGGTCAGCCTGCCGGTGTTCGTGCTGGCGCAGGCCGTGCTGGGCGGATTCACGGTCCGGGAGCACCTCGCTCCGGGGTTCGTGATGGCCCACTTCGCGCTGTCGATGCTGGCGCTGATCGTTGCGGTCGCGCTGGCGTGGCGGAGCGCGCACGAGCCCGGATCGACCCTGCGCGCAACAGACCGCGTCACCGTCTGGTCGATCCGCGCGCTGCTGCCGCTCGGCGCGCTGACGATCTTCGCCGGCACGGCCGCGACTGCGGCCGGCCCGCATGCCGGCGGGTCGCCGGGCCAGCGGATCCACCGACTGCACTTCAAGGGCGCCGACACGCTGATGTGGGTGATCCACCGGCATGCGACGATCGCGGCGCTGTTCGGCGTCGCCGTTGTCGGCGTCTGGTTCCTCTGCCGGCGCCGCGACGCGGGCGAGCGCACGCTCGAGCCGCTGCTGATGCTGGGCGTGCTGCTGGCCGCCCAGGGGCTCGTCGGCAGCGTTCAGTACGAGCTGCGGCTGCCGTCGGACATCGTCTGGGTCCACGTCGCGCTGGCGACGCTGACCTGGATCGTGCTGCTGTGGGCAGTGGCGACCGCCGGGCGGCTGGTGCCGCGGCAAGCCGCCGTCAACCGTCGTCCGCTGCGGTCCGCTGCAAGAACCCGCCTGGGTGGCACGACAGCCCGTAGCGCTCGAGATCGCGCCGCACGCTGAACCGCGCGCCCTGCTCGGTTCCCAGCCAGTTGCGAATCGCCGGCAGCACGCCGCGTGGCCAGTCGTCTGAGAGGCGCATCTCGTTGATGTCGACGCAGCCGTCTTCGACGACGAAGTAGCCGCCGAGCGGCACGACCGCTGAGAATTGCGCCAGCGCCGCCCACGTCGTCTCATACACGTGTGCGGAGTCTTCGACGACAAAGCACCGCGACCCGTCCGGGACCGCTTCGATCGCCCGCCGGGCGACAGCAGGATCGCGAACGTCGCCCTCGATCAGTGTGATCGTCGCCTCGTGGTCGGGATCGACCGCGGCGATGTTCGCGTTCGCCTCGGTGATGTCGATGTCGATCGAGATAACGCGCGGCGCCTCGATCGGGCGGTACTGCGAGAACGTCCGCAGCCGGTCGCGGAACCACAGCGCGCTGCCGCCGAACTGCGCGCCGATTTCGATCACCGCGTCGGCGCGCGAGGCCCACAGCAGGTGCTCGTAGACGCGCAGGTCCTCGGGGAACTTGCTGATTGGTACGCCCGCGTAGGAGTCCCACATGTGCTGGCGCGCGCGGTCCAGCCAGTAGCTGCGCAACGGTTGTGCCAGGTCGACCGAGACCGCCGGGGGGAGATCTCGCTCGGCTTCTGGCTCGCTCATCGCGGCTGAGCATAGGTCGCCGGGAGGCTCTAAAGCCTGCTGACAGCATGGCGCGGCGCTACGATCGCCCCGACGGATGTCAACGGAGAGATCGGCAGCAACAAGTCCCGCAGCGCCTCGCGGCGCCGACGCATCGCTCAACATTCTCGTGGTCGACGACGAGTCCGACTTGCGCGAGATGCTGACTCGGTCGTTCTCGCGCGAGGGACACCGCGTAATGGCGGTCGCCGACGGCCGCGCAGCGATCGACCGGGCGAGCACCGACAACTTCGACATCGTCCTGCTCGACGTGGCCCTCGGCGCCGGTCCTGACGGCTATGAGGTCTGCAGGACCCTGCGTGGCCGGCGCAACGTGGTCCCGATCATCATGCTGACCGCGCTGGACTCCGAGGCGGACGCGGTGCTGGGGCTCGAAGCGGGCGCCGACGACTACGTCACCAAGCCGTTCGGACTCGCAGAGCTGCGCAGCCGGATCCGGGCCGTGCTGCGACGCGCCGGCACGCGCGCGCTCGGCGACGAGGTGCTCGTGGTCGGGCCGATCTCGCTAGACCGCGCCCAGCGCGAGGTGACGATCGCCGGCAGGCCCGTGCGCCTCACGTTCTCGGAGTTCGAACTGCTCGACGCGCTGATGGCAGACCCGGGACGCCTGCTCAACCGTCAGGAGCTGCTGCGCGCGATCTGGGGCGACAGCGCCTATCGCGATCCGCGCGCGATCGACGTCCACATTCGGCACCTGCGCGAGAAGCTCGAGCCCGAGCCCGACAAGCCCCGGCACATTCTCACCGTCAGGGGCGCCGGCTACCGGCTGCGAGGCGCTTAGTGCCTCCGACCCCAATGCGCTGATGCTCTGGCCCCGGGCGCGACCGCGGCGTGGGGCACTGGGTCTGCGCGGCCGGATCGTCGGCGCCGTGGTCGTCACGACGGTCGCAACGCTCGCCGTCGCCGCCTTGGCGCTGCTCGGGCCGCTGGAGAGCTCGCTCAAGCATGCAGCGCTCAACACCCTCGAACGCGATGCCAAAGGCCAGGCAGATAACTTCAAGGACCTCAATCTGAGCTACCTGCCGGCGTTAAAGGTCGTAGCCGAGGTGCAACAGAACGAAGCCTCGCTCGCCAAGAAGCTGGGCGCAACCGTCACAGTGCTTGGCTTCCCCGACGCCAACGGCCGCTTCCGTCCGGTGCTGCCCGGCCGCGACGCTGTCACCGCCGCGGGGGACGCGTTTGACGACGCGAGCCGCGTCTTCCGGACCGGGAAGCCGGTGTACACGTTCGGCACGATCGATGGTGATGAGTACGCCCGGGCGACCTTGCCGATCAAGAAAGGCTTCGTGCTCGCCGTCCGCCGCCCGATCGACGAGATCCCCAGCGCGGTCCACGCCGTGCGCACGGCGTTCCTCACGGCTGCGCTGGCCGGGCTGGTGCTGACGCTGATCCTCGCGATCCCACTCGCGGGGCGGATCGTGCGACGGCTGCGCCGCCTGCGCGAGGCGGCGCTGCGGCTCGCCCAGGAGGGGCCGGGCGTCGAGGTCGAGGTCGACCGCGCGCGCGACGAGGTCGGCGACCTCGCGCGCACATTCGCGCTGATGCAGCGCCAATTGCGCCAGCAGGAGGAGGCTCGCCGCGCGTTCGTCGCGACCGCCTCGCACGAGTTGCGCACGCCCCTGACCTCGCTGGAGGGGATGCTCGAGCTGCTCGATGAGGACCTGCACAGTCCCGACACCGATCTCGACGACGCGCGTGCGCTGCTCGAGCGGGCGAGGGCGCAGTCGCGCCGGCTGGCGCGGCTGGCCGCCGACCTGCTCGACCTCAGCCGGCTCGACGCCGAGGTCCAGCTGCGCTCGGAGCCCGTTGAGCTGAGTGAGCTGAGCCGTGCGGTGATGGCCGAGTTCGAGCTCGGAACCGCCGAGCGCAGGATCGTGTCCGAGCTCGACGACTCAAGCGGCCCCGTGTGGGCGCTGGGCGACCCGGGCAGCGTCGCGCGAATCCTGCGGATCCTGCTCGACAACGCGGTCCGGGCCAGCCCCGACGGCTCTGAGATCATGGTGCAGACGCGCAACGGAACCGCCGCGTCACTGAGCGTCTGCGACAACGGGCCGGGAGTCTCGGTCGAGGAGTGCGAGCTGATCTTCGCGCGCTTCAAGCGCGGACGCGACACCACCGGTCAGGCCGGCTTCGGGCTCGGCCTGGCGATCGGTCGCGAGCTAGCCGAGCGAATGGGGGGCGAGCTTGCGCTTGACTCGTCGTTCAGCCCCGGGGCGCGGTTCACGCTGACGCTCCCGGTCGCTCAGGCGACCGAGCCCGATCCGGTCGCGGTCGTCTGAGCCCAGCCGCGCGTCGACAACCGCGACCTGACAGCATCAATCGCCGATGGACGATTGCCTGATGCAAGCGATGCTGGACCTCGACGATCACCATTGGTGGTACCGGGGCCGGCGCCGGATCATTCGCTCAGAGCTCGACCGGCTGGTGCTGCCGGCCGGCGCCAAGGTGCTCGACGCCGGCTGCGGATCGGGTCGCACGCTGACCGAGCTGGCGCCGTATGGCGAGGTGTTCGGGATCGAGCTCGACCCTGAGGCTGCCGAGGTCGCGCGCAGCCGCGATGCGGGAGAGGTCGTGATCGGCAGGCTCGAGGAGATGCCGTGGGAGTCAGACACGTTTGACCTGATCACGTGCCTCGACGTGATTGAGCACACGCCCGACGATCGGGCCACGCTGCGTGAGCTGCGACGCGTCTGCAAGCCGGGCGGCTGGCTGCTGGTGACGGTTCCCGCCTACCAGGCGCTGTGGTCCCAGCACGACGACGCAAACCATCACTTCCGTCGCTACCGGCGGCGATCGCTGCGGGCCGCCGCGCTCGACAGCGGCTGGCGGTCGCTGCGGATGACGTCGTTCAACAGCCTGCTTTTCCCGCCCGCCGCCGCGGTTCGGCTCGCGCAGCGCGCGCGCCCGTCCACCGACTACAAGCCGGATCTGGAGCTCGGCCCGGTCTGGCTGAACTCGGTCCTTGAGCACCCCCTGCGACTCGAGGCCGGCTGGCTCGCTCGCGGCCACACGCTGCCGGTCGGGCTGTCGCTGATGGCGGTGCTCGAGAACCCCGGACCGGCCACGTGATCGTCGCATTCGCGGCGATCATCCACCTCTCCAACAACCTTGGCTACATCCTGCCCGCGATCATCGGGCTCGAGTCGATGGGGATCCCGTCGCCGGGGGAGACTGCGCTGGTGCTGGCTGCGGTCCTTGCCAGCCAAGGCAAGCTCGAGATCTGGCTGGTGCTGCTGATCGGGATCACGTCGGCGATCGTCGGCGACAACATCGGCTATCTGCTCGGCCGCAAGCTTGGCCGCGATGTGCTCGAGGCACCCGGTCCGTTCCAGGTGCGCCGGATGATGCTGATCAACGCCGGCGACTCGTTCTTTGAGAAGCACGGCGGCAAGGCCGTGTTTCTGGCGCGCTGGGTGGCGCTGGTGCGGGTCGTTGCGGCGTGGCTGGCTGGCGTCAACGAGATGCCGTTCCGCCAGTTCTTCTTCTGGAACGCGCTGGGCGCGGTCACCTGGGGTCTTACGTTTGGGCTCGTCGGCTACTTCGGTGGCCACGCCGCCGCGAACGTGATCGCCCGTGCCGGTCTGATCGGCGCGGCGGTCTTCCTGCTGCTGCTGATCGGCGTCTACGTCCGCATACGCCGGCGCGAAAGCCGGGCGACGCGCTCCTACGAGGACTGACCCTCGAGGTCGAGCGCGCAGGAGTTGATGCAGTAGCGCAGCCCCGTGGGGTTCGGGCCGTCGTTGAACACGTGCCCGAGGTGGCCTCCGCAGCGGCGGCACAGAACCTCGCTGCGGCGCATGCCAAGACTGCGATCCTCGCGCACCTCGACGTTCTCGGCGACCGCGGGCTCGTAGAAGCTCGGCCAGCCGGTGCCCGACTCGAACTTCGTGTCCGAGCTGAACAGCTCGGCGCCACAACCGGCGCAGTGATACATGCCGTCGTCCTTGACGTCGACGTACTTACCGGTGAACGGGCGCTCGGTGCCGTGCTTGCGCAGGATTTCGTACTGCTCGGGAGTCAGGCGCTCGCGCCACTCCTGATCGGTCTTCTCAATCTCAGGCGTGCTGCTCATCGATCCCTTTCCTCTCGGTCATTGTGCGTTCAACGTTAGCGTGGCGGACGCTTTCGGTAGGGTGAACGAACGATGAAATTCGGCGTCGCGATCTTCCCGACCGAGGACGTCCAGGACCCGGCCGAGCTTGCGACGATGGCGCAGGAGCGCGGGTTTGAGTCGCTGCTGTTCCCCGAGCACACGCACATCCCCGCCAGCCGCGATTCGACGTGGCCCGGCGGCAAGGAGCTGCCGCCCGAATACAGCCGTACCTACGACCCGTTCGTCGCGCTCACCGCCGCCGCGACCGCCACCGACCGGCTGCTGATCGGCACCGGCATCTGCCTGGTGATCGAGCGCGATCCGATCATCACCGCCAAGGAGGTCGCGTCGATCGACCGGCTCTCGGGCGGGCGCTTTTTGTTCGGCGTCGGCGCTGGCTGGAACCGCGAGGAGATGGCTAACCACGGCACCGACCCGCGCGAGCGCTTCGTGATCATGCGCGAGCGGATCGAGGCGATGAAGAAGATCTGGACCGAGGACGAGGCGTCCTACACGGGCCACCACGTGAACTTCGACCGGATCTGGTGCTGGCCAAAGCCAGTGCAGCGGCCGCATCCGCCCGTGCTCGTCGGGGGCAACGGCCGGACGGTGCTCGATCGCGTGCTCGAGTTCGGCGACGAGTGGATGCCCAACCGCTCGCCTGACGACGAGCTGATCGCGCGGATCGGCGAGCTCAACGACCGCGCCGGCGAGCTCGGCAGGCAGCCGGTTCCGGTGACCGTGGTCGGGATGAAGCCCGATCCGGAACGGATCGAGCGACTCGAACAGCACGGCGTGCACCGGATCGTGTTCTGGCTGCCGGCCCACGGCCAGTCCGACGTCGAGCAGGCGTTCGACGGCTACGCCTCGCTCGCGCGCGAGTACGCCGGAATCAGCTAGCTAGTCCTCTTTGGACCAGTTGCGGCTGAGCGGCGACTTGCCAGTGAGCATGTCGACGTACTTCTGCCACGCGTGTGGCTTGACGCCGGGTTCGCGCTCGCGATACGCGGGCGCCGCCCCGTGCGGGTGCGGCAGCGATGCCACCTCCGACGCGTCGATCCGCAGGTCGACGCCGCGCTCGTGCAGCGAGGCGATCTGATCTGCGTAGATGAACCGCGGCCCAATTCCGGTCTTCATCACGATCCCGTGGAAGATGTCCTCTTCGGGCGCTGCGACGACATGGTCGACCGTTCCGACCTGCTCGCCGTCGGCGGCGTAGACGAGCACGCCGTCCTCCAGCACCTCGTAGGCAATCGGGAGTCCTTCGTCGACCACGCGCCCACGTTACCGCAGGTAGCTCGCCGCGGCGCGGGAATCTGGCTCGACGATCTCCATCGCAAGCGTCGACCAGCCGAAGTGCGGGGCGCCCATGCCAACGCCCGTGTACGGGTTGTAGTACTCGTGCAGGCCCTGCCCGCTCACCGTCGCGGCGACGCGGCGGGCGAGCTCGTCGGCCTGCTCGCTGTAGCCGAGGCGGACGAGGCCGAGCCACACGAACCACGCGGAGTTGATCCACGTTGGTCCGCGCCAGATTCGCCTGAAGGCAGGGATCCAGTGAACGCCGGGCCTGAATGTCGGATCGTCAGCGGCGACCGACGGCGGCGCCATCGGCAGCCAAAAGCGTTCGGCGTCGAGCAGGTGCTCCTCGACCAGCCTGCGCCCGATCGCCTCGGGCAGGTCGGGCAGCGCTAGCGGTGCGAGCGCGGTCCACGTCAGTGCGGGTCGCTTCGCCAGCGGCGGGATCGCGACTGGCCAGAACAACCCCGTCGCCTCGTCGTACATGCGCTCCACGATCTGTTGCGTCAGCGACGGGCGACCGAGCGCACTCAGCGACAGCGAGTGCAGCACGTTGGTGAGCACCTCGCAGCAGACCGGACCGCCGGCGGCGGCGATTGCACGCAGGTCATAGCCCAGCCGCCGGTTGCGCCGGACGAGCAGCGCAAACCCTGGCAGCCCGTGGGAGCGACGGCCCCAGATCGCGTCGAACTGCGGCGAGGCGTCGAGTCCGGACTCGTCGGGCTGGACGATCCAGATCAGGCCGTCGCCGTCGAGGTCGCGGTTTGCCGCGAGCCAGTCGTGGTGGCGCACCACCCGCGGCTCGGCGGCGGGATCGCCGAGCGCGATCCGCCAGGCCCATGCGAGCACCGGCGGCTGGATGCTCGACGTCATCGGTGCACCGGACGAGACGACGTTGTAGGTGAATCGTCGCGGCCCCCTCAGCGGTGTATTCCAGAAGATCGTGTGGCCGATGAACCCGTCCTCGCGCTGGGCGGCGAGCAGTGACTCGAGCTCGCGGCGTGAGCGGTCGGGGTCGAAACGCCGCCACACGCTCGCGGTGAAGCAGGAGTCCCAATACCACTGCCACGGGTAGTGGTGCGGGCTCGGCGACGTGTAGGCGAACTCGACGCCGTCGCTGAGGCGGACGCCCTCGCGCCAGTTCTGGCGCAGCGTCGTTTCGCACGCGGCGCGGACGGCCGCACCGTCCGCTGCCTGGCTCAAGACCCGGCCGCGCTCAGGTGACTCGAGAGGAAGCCGACTAGCGCGTCGGCGGTCCGCTGCGGCTCGTCGTCCCAGACGAAGTGGCCGGCATCCTCGAACACGCGCAGCTCTGAGCCAGGCAGTTCGTCGTGGAAGCGCTGCGCCATCTTCGCGGTCGCAAACGTGTCGTTGCCGCCCCACAGGATCAGCGCCGGCACACCGAGCGCCGCGAGACGCCCCTCGTAGGGGGTGAGCTTCTCGAAGTCACCCGAGCGATAAAGCTCCAGGTGACCGAGCCGCCGCGTGTCGTCGGCGAACCCCTTCCAGTACTCGGCGAGCGCGTCGTCGGTCATGCCCGGCGCGAGCGAGCGCAGCACCTGGCCGAACGGCTCGCGTTCGTAACCGCGCACGAGCCGCTCGCCGTCGCCGGGCGTGCGCATCGTGTTTGCGAGGTCGTGCCAGCGCCGGTCGGCGAAGAATCCGCCATCGGAGATCACCAGTGCCGCGACCGCGCCGGCGTGATCGCACGCCCAGCGCAGTCCGATCAGCACGCCCCAGTCGTGTGTCACGAGCGCGACTGGGCCGAGCTCGAGCTCGGTCACAAGTCGCTGCAGGGACTCGACGTGTCGCTCCCAGGTTGCCGGCGGGTCGGGCTCGGAGTCGCCGTATCCGGCGAGATCGGGAGCGATCGCGCGCATCCCGGCGTCGCCGAGAGCGGAAACCGCGTGGCGCCACATGTACGACGACTCCGGGTAGCCGTGGACGAGCACCACAGGCGGCCCGTCGACAGGTCCGTGCTCGCGATAGGCGAGTCCGGCGGCGTGCTTGACGCTCATCGCCCGCGCATCCTATGGACTGTCAAGTTTCGGGCGCGCCGCGCCGATCATGCGGATATGACGACCACCGCCTGGAAAGAGACCCGGGTACTGATGTTGCTGGCGCTCGCGACGATCATCCTCGCGAGCCTGGCGATCGTGCTGACCGGCTGGTAGAGCGCCGACGGTCGCGTCGCCGCCGCGCTGCTACGCGGCGAGCGTCAGCTCGCGCACGCCGCCGCCGGCGATCGCCACGAGCTCCTCGAACAGCGCCCGGTGCGCCTGCTCTTCCAGGAGCATCTCGGCGTGCCACTGAACCGCGAGCACGAATCGCCGCCGCGGATCCTCGATCGCCTCGACCGTACCGTCGATGGCCCTCGCCGACACGCGCAGGCCGGCGCCGAGCCGGTCGACGGCCTGATGGTGGAACGAGTTGACCGCGAGCTGCGACGAGCCGACGATCCGGCTGAGCATGCTGCCGGCGAGCACGTCGACATCGTGAGTCATCGTGCAGCCCTCGTCGGACTGACGGTGGGTGATGCTCGATTCGGCCAAGTCGGGCAGGTGCTGGTGCAAGCTGCCGCCGCAGGCGACGTTCAGCGCCTGCGCGCCGCGGCAGATGCCGAGGATCGGGAGCTCGAGCTTGAGTGCCTCGCGCACGACCGCGTATTCGAATGCGTCAAGCCGCGGCTCGGTCGAGCCGAGCTCGACGTGCGGGCGCTGGTCGTAGGCCGCCGGCCCGAGATCCGGGCCACCTGACAGCAGCAGTCCATCGAGGCGCTCGACGAGGGCGGGGACGGCGCCGTGCGCCAGCGGCGGCATCACCACGGGCACGCCGCCCGCGGCCTCGATCGCGCGCGCGTACGTGATCCCGAGCGCCATCTCGGCGTGCGGCGGCTCGCCGTGTCGGCGCAGCGTCGAAAGCTCGCCTGGGCGCAGTTCGGAGGTGGTGACACCGATCAGCGGTTTCATGGTCTTAAGGATCGACGCCGAGCGGGCGAACCAATATCGACAAATGGCCAAACATCGGCCGGTCGGGATTGTCCGACATGGTCCGGTCGGTGCTGACGAGATTCCCCGGATCGGCCAAATCCAATCGCGCCGATCGCCGCCGGCGTGCAGGGATCTTCGAGGCGGTCAGATGGTCGCTTGCGGCGCGCCTGAAGAGTCCTCAGGCGCGAGTACCTCAAACGTGCCATGCCCGTTGCCGTTCCCATTCTCGTTCCCGTTCCCGTTCCCGTTGGCGTTGTCGTGGCCGTTCGCGTCGACCTCTACGTGGCCGTTCCCGTCGGCTTCAACGTGGCCGTTCCCGTTGGCTTCAACGTGGCCGTTCCCGTTGGCTTCAGCGTCCCCGTTGCCCGATGCGTCGACCGGCGCGGTCGCCCATTCCTGCCAGACGATCTTGATCGGCTTGGCCTGGTAGCGGTAGACCGTGCCCTCCTCGTTGACGAGGTAGGTGTCGACGCCGTTGCCGCAGTGATGCAGGATCAGCCGATCTCCGGACTGAGCGAGCCGGGCGAGCGCCTTGATGCTGCCGACGTCGATCGGCGGCCAGCCGAGGTCCTCGGCGTTGATGATCGGCACCATCAGGTGCCCGTACTGCTGCTGGATGCGCGCGGCCTCCTCGAACGGCTGCCCGCGCTTGAGCACGAACGACACGAGCGCGATCACGGCCGCAAGCAGGAACCCTCCTAGCGCCACCCAGCGAATCGTCTGCACCGACGCCGAGTGGCCAGCGACCGACAGCGTGTTGGCGGTGATCGTCGGGCCCGACACCGTGCCGCGCTGGCTCGGCGTCAGACTGCTCGACGCGCCCGAACCGCCGCCGGGCTGCAACTGCAGCGACTGCAGCTGGAAGTTCAGTGTCGGCCCGAAGTTCGTGTCCAGCGGCTCGCCCGCCAGCACACCGCTGACGTGGATCTTCGGGATCACAGCGATCGTGTACGCCTCGCCGGCGGTGACTCCGGTCAGCTTCTGGACCTTGCTCAGCAGCGACTGGATCTGCGTGAGGTCGAGCGTCACCACCGTGCTCGCGTGGGTGCCATGGAAGCGCGTGACCGCGACCGCCGGCAGCGTCCGGCTCCACCCGGTCGGACCGGCGAGCCGGAGCGACACCTCCTCGTTGCCGAGCAGCGCGCCTCCGGCGGACGATGTCAGCGCATAGTCGATGCGCACGCGGACGCGGTGCACGAGCGCGAGGAAGATCGGCTGGCCGGTCGTAACGACGCCGCGCGGATACACCGGTCCGGCCGGCGCGCTGGCGTGGTAGCCGAACGTGACGTGCTGGGTGAACGGAGTGCGGACCGTCGTCGTGCGGTGCAGCGGGCTGGTGAAAGCGATCAGCGCCAGGCTCAGGAACGCACCCATCGCGACTACGGACGCGATCAGGAGCGTGCGGACGTTGATGAAACGAGCTCCGTGGTTTTGGTTGGTCATTCGGTTGCCTCCTTGCCGGCCAGGCT
Organism: Solirubrobacteraceae bacterium; assembly: GCA_036490775.1. Classification (GTDB taxonomy): domain Bacteria; phylum Actinomycetota; class Thermoleophilia; order Solirubrobacterales; family Solirubrobacteraceae; genus Palsa-465. The sequence goes on from DASXDD010000158.1 coordinate 11,457, forward strand.
CATTCGCGCGCTTGCGCCTGTTGCGCCGTCGCTTCGTCGTGACGAACGCCGATAGCACCAGCAGCGCCGCGAATCCGGTCAGAGCGGCGGCGGTGAGCGGCGTGTGCAACCAGGCCATGACTCGGCCTCCGTGCGGCACTCGCAGCCACAACGCGCCGACGAGCTCGTCGCGGGTGGGGCGTGTCGGATCGATGAAGTTGTTGTTGTCTCCCTTGAAGACGTACCTGCCACCGCGCTCTCCGACGATCCGGTGCAACACGGTGACGTGCAACAGGGTGCTGTGGTACGCGACCACTTCCCCTATCCGGTAGTGATCGGCCGGCCTCACCAGAGCTAAATCGCCGGTGTGAAAACTCGGCTCCATGCTCTTGCCGCTGGTGACGACGTAGTTCGTCGTCCCGTCGATTTGCGTCGGCGCGAGGTAGACCCAGCCGGCGATCGCCAAGATGGCAAACGCGGCGGAGAGCAAGCCGGAACGCAGTCGGGTTCGTCTCACGGTAGCTCTTCATTGCCTTTTGCGGTCAGTGCAATCGAGAGAGCGCGGCAACGCGTCGCCGCGCTCTCTCGTTCGCTAACTCAGGTGACCGATCAGGAGTTGGTGACGGCCACGTTGAACGTCGACGACGTTGCCGTCGGCTGCGTGTAGCCGGGGCAGTTCGCGGTCGTGTCGTCGTTGACTGAGTCGTACGAGCCAACCGTGCACGACGTCAGCGCGTCGGTGCCGAAGCCGGCCTTGATCACGTTGCCCGTCTGGTCGCCCTGGAACGTCAGGTCGGCCGTGGTGATCTGGGTGCCGTCGGCGTTGAGCGTGTAGTGCAGAGCGGTCGCGGTCGCGCCGGTGATGTGCGACGTGCCGTAACCAGCCACGGTGTCGGGGATCGTGTTGCCAGCGGTGAAAGCGGCGCCGCCGGCGACGATCGCGCCGATCACAGCGATTGCGCCGATGAGCCTCTTGGTCCTGCGCTTCATGATGTGAACCTCCTTGCGATCGGCCGGCCCCTGTCCGTGCGCCTCGCAAATAGCGACATGGTTTGTGTTGTTTGCGACTCATCGTCGGCTACCGTGTCGCGCTGGTCCGTAGTTTCCCCGGGTGATTTAGTCGGGTTTACCGCGGACGCGGGTGGCTCGGTGACGTGCTAAGGCGCCGCACTAGCCAGAAAATCGGGGTTTTGCGCGCGGGTGACCCGCCCTCTTTCGTCCACGACACGGGGAGGCGGTCAAGCGTGCCCGGGGGCGGGTCGACACGAAGGTCATGCACAGGTCCGCGCATACCCCGCGGTCGGCTACGCGCATGTTCGCGTTGTACGCCGCGATCAGCCTCGTTCCCGTGCTTGTGCTCGGGATCGCGCTGGCGGCCAGCCTGCGCGGAGAGGCGCAGCGGCGCGGACTTGCCGAAGGTCGCTCCGAGGCGCAGCTGATTGCCCGGACGGCCGTCGAGCCGGCGCTGAGCGCACGGCCGGTGAGTGCCGGGCTCAACGCACGCGAGCGACGCCAGCTGCGGCAGATGACGACCAGCGCCGTGGCCAACCGCGACGTCCTGCGCCTGCGGATCCGCGACCTGTCGGGCACGGTCGTGTTCTCCAACGACGGATCGGACGTCGGCCACAACGACCACGACGACGACGCGCTCGATGCAGCGCAGGGCGAGGTGTCGGCTGATCTGACGCACCTCAACGCGGACTTCCATGACGTCGACCCGGGGCCGGCGTCGGTCGAGGTCTACCAGCCGCTGACCGCAGGGGCGGGCGCGCGCCGTCGCGTCGGCGTGCTCGAGCTCTACCTCCCGTATGCGCCGATCAGCCGCGACATCAGCTCGGGGCTGCACCGGCTCTACCTCGACCTCGCTGTCGGCCTGGGATTCCTGTACCTCGCGCTGTTCCTGATCACGGCGTCGGTGAGCCGCGGCCTTCGCCGCGAGGCCGCGCTCAACGCCTACCTCGCTGAACACGACACGCTGACACAGCTGCCCAACAGGACCTACTTCCATCGCCGCGCCGTCGACGCCGTGGCGTTCGCGGTGCGCCACAACGAGTCGGTGGCGCTCGCGATCGTCGACCTCGACCGCTTCAAGGAGGTCAACGACACGCTCGGCCACCACAACGGCGACCGGCTGCTCACCGAGCTCGCCCTGCGCCTGTCGGCGAACATGCGCCCTGGTGACATGGTTGCGCGCCTCGGCGGCGACGAGTTCGGCCTGATCGTGCGCGACGTCGAGGAGGCCGAGCCGGCGCTCCGGCGCTTGCTCGAGATCATCGATCGCGAGGTCGACATCGACGGTTTGCCGCTGTCGGTGCAGGCGAGTATGGGCTTCGTGATCGCGCCCGAGGACGGCACCGACGTCGACGTACTGCTGCAGCGCGCCGATGTTGCGATGTATGTGGCCAAGGCCCAGCACGTCGGCGTCGCGCGATACGACGAAGCGCTCGACCAGTACGACGCCGACTGCCTGGCGCTCGTCAGCGAGTTGCGCCGCGGGATCGACGCCGGAGAACTTCTGCTCCACTACCAGCCTCAGTCGACGCTGGTCGACAACCGGGTGCGGGCGATCGAGGCGCTGGTGCGCTGGGAGCACCCGACGCACGGCCTGCTCTCGCCCGACCGCTTCGTGCCGCTTGCCGAGCCGACCGACGTGATCGACAAGCTCACCCGCTGGGTGCTGCGCGAGGCGCTCACCGACCTGCGTGCGCTCGCGCCGTCAGACGACGAGCTGTGCGTGGCGGTCAACGTGTCCGCGCGCAGCATCGTCAGGACCTCGTTTGCGCACGACGTGCTCGAAACGCTCGAGGATCTCCAGATGCCGGCCGGGCGGCTGATCATCGAGGTCACCGAGACGGCGCTGCTCGTCGATCCCGAGCGTGCGGCGCGGGTGCTGACAACGCTCGCGAACGCCGGGGTGAAGATCAGCCTCGATGACTTCGGCACCGGGCACACGTCGCTGGGCTACCTCTCGGCACTGCCGCTCCACGAACTCAAGATCGACCGCACGTTCATCGCCGACATGCTTCACAACTCCGCCCACGCCGCGATCGTCCGCTCGATCATCGACCTCGGACACAACCTCGAGCTGCGCGTCGTCGGTGAGGGCGTCGAGTCAAACCACGTGCTCGCGAGCCTCCACGATTCGGGCTGTGACATCGCTCAGGGCTTCTTGCTCGCGCGGCCGATGCCGCGCGACGAGATCGAGCGCTGGCTGGTTCAGACGCCGAGCGCGGCGCAGGCAGCTTAGTCAGCACCGTTACTCAAAATTCACCCGCCTGATACGGGTGGGGGATGATGGGCAGGTGACGGGCGTTCGAGTGCGGATTCTCGTGCTGCTGTCGATCGGGCTCGTGGCGCTTGGAATCAGCGCCGGCGAGGCCGCGGCTGAGAACCCGATCGGGGCGCACTCGATGCTCCAGCTCGATAGCCCGTACTCGTTCATGCAGTCGATGTTCGCGCAGGCGGCGGCGATGCACGCGTCGGCGATCCGGCTCGACGTCGCGCCGGCGCTCGTGTTCAGCGATCCGTCGCAGCCGCCCGACTTCGCGGGCCTCGACGAGCTGATGTCGCTGTCTCAGATCTACAACCTGCCGGTGGTCGCCGACCTGATCACGATTCCGCCTCAGATCGCGTCGTGCGTGCGGCCCACGGCGCCGGATCAGATGGCGCGCTGCGGCACGGATGACATCTCCGACTACCAATCGGAGATCGCCACAATCGTCGCGCACGCCGACCCGGTGATCACCGATTGGGAGATCTGGAACGAACCCGACAACGGCGCCTTCTTCACCGGCACGCCGCTGCAATACGCGCGGATGCTGCGCGCGGCGCACGATGCGATCAAAGCGATCGACCCCACCGACGAGGTGCTGCTCGGCGGGATCTCCGGCGTCTGGGCGCAACCTTGGCTGTCGCAGGTATTCGCCGCCGCCGGCCCCGACGCCGCGCAGGCGTTCGATGTCGCCAACATCCACGAGCGCAATCAACTCGACAGCCTCGCCGGCGATGTGCAGTCGTGGACGCGGTTCTTCGCCGGTTACGGGTTCTCCGGTCCGCTGTGGGTGACCGAGCACGGCTACCCATCGGACCCTTCCTATCAGTACGACGCCTCGTACACGGCGGGGCCCGAGTCGCAAGCCTCGTATCTCGCGGCGTCGATCCCGACGCTGATCGACGCGGGCGCGAGCATGGTGTTCGTCACCGAGCGCGACAACCTCAGCGGCCAGTACGCGTCCGAGGGTCTGCTCGGCGGCGACGTGCTCGACCCGCCCGTCGCAGATCCGCAGCCGATCGAGAAGCCGGCGTTTGCCGCCGTCCGGGCGATGTCCGACTGCTACGCGCTGCTCGGGCGCGACTGCCCGGAGGCGGCACCCGCGGCATCGCCCGCGACCGTGGCCGTGCCCGCGACTCACCTGCGGACCTCGAGGGTCGTGAGCGTGTCAGTCTCCGATCCGGGCTCGGCGCCGCTGGAGCTTGGCGCGGTCGGGCTGATCGGCGTCGGGACCGGGCCGGTATCGATTGCTCGTGACGGGTGCGCGGGGACGATCCTTGAGCCAAATAGCGTCTGCAGCGTGTCGCTCCGCTACGCGCCGGTCACCGGCGGTGCGTTCTCGACGACGCTTGCGGTGCCATCAGACGCCGGCATGCTCAGCGTCTTCGTGACAGCGGTCAGCCCGTCGGTCTCGAGCCTGACCTCGCCGCAGCTGCGCAGGACGGCGTTTGCGCGCACGGCCAGGGCGGAGGGGCTGGGCCGCCACCAGCAGCTGCTGGTGACACTCAGCAATCCGCTGAACGCGCCGGTGCACGTCAGCGGCGGCTCGGTGGTCGGCTCGCAGTCGAGCGAATTTTCGCTGGAGCCCAACGACTGCAAGGGCGTGCAACTCGCCCCACGCGGCCGTTGCCTGGTGTACGTGAGCTTCACCCCGACCCGCCCGGGCGTCGGCGATGCGGTGCTGCAGCTACGCGGCGACGGAACGCCGCTCGACGTGCCGCTGCAGGCATACGGTCCACCGCTGGTGCGCGGGCTCGGTTCGACGGGAGGCGGCATGTGCTTCGCGCCCGGGTCGGGGCGGCGCGTTCGGGTGGTGACCGACCAGCCGGCCGCGGTCAGGTGGGTCGTTGGGTCGGCGCGCGGGCGCGCCTGGACTCGGGCTGTCGCGGCCGGCGCGAGCGATACGGCCCTGATCGCGCTGTCGCTGGCCGGACACCGCGGCCTGCCGCCGGGCGCCTATCGGATCACGGTGACGCCCGGCAACTCCCACGGCACGGGTGCGGTTGCGAGCGCGTCGGTGACCGTCCGGCGACCGGGACGGTGTCGCTAGACAACCGACCTCTCGAGCGGGCGCCCGAGCGCGCCGGCCTCGGGGTGCAGCACGATCACATGAGCGTCGGCACGCTCAGCGACTGCGGCGGCAACCGGGGCGGCGAGCGGGCCGTGCCGGGTTTCGGGCCCGATCACGATCGCGCCCGCGCCGAGCTGGCCAGCTCGCGCCAGGATCTCGTCGGCCACATCTGCGTGGGTGCCGAAGCTGCGCAGCAGCTCGCCTGTGATCCGCATTCCCGACTCGCGCAACTCGGCCATGCAGGCGGCGAGCAACTCGTTGGCCGCGTCATCGGTCTCAAGCGCGATCGCGTCCTCGCCGGCGAGGATGTCCTCCTCGATCACGTGCACGACGTGCACCTTGCCGCCGCGTGCGCGCGCCAGCGGCACCGCCATCGCGCTCGTCCGACGCGCGTTGTCGCCGGCGACCGCCACCAGCAGCGGGGCGACGGCGGGGGAGGCGGGCACTGGTGTGTCCGCCGCGGTGCTAGACGGCTGATCGGTGGACACCGGCTGCTCGACTGCTGACGGCTGCTCGACGGGCTTCAGCGAGCGCCGGTAGAAGCACAGCACGCCGATTCCGATCGCGGTCATCGCCGCGCCGAGGAAGAACGGCGCTTGGACGCCGACGTGCTCGGCGAGCTTGCCGGCGACGAACGGCGCGACCGCGCCACCGCAGAAGCGCACAAAGCTGTAGGCCGAGGAGGCGATCGGGCGCGGCACCGGCGCGGACTCCATGACCACCTGAGTCATCAGCGTATTGGTGATCCCGAGGAACGCGCCCGAGATGATCACGCAGACGATCAGCGCCGTCTGCGAGGCGTGCAGGATTCCCATCGCAGCCAGCACGGCGGCGATCGCCGCCAGCGCGAGGCCAAGTCCGGTGACGTCGCCGAACCGGCGCCCGAACCATGGGGCGACGAACACGGCGAAGATCGCGAGCATCAGGCCCCAGCCGGTGAACGTGTAGCCGAGCTGATGGATCCCGAGGTGCAGCGCGAACGGCGTGTAGGCGAGCAGCGTGAAGAACCCGAAGTTGTAGAAGACCGCGGTCAGGCCGCTGCCCCGGAGCGCGCGATGGCGCAGCGCCCGCAGTGGCTCGAGCATCGAGACCCGCTGGGACTTCGGCGGGGCTGGAGTCGGGTCGAGGAAGAGTTTGATCGCGATGAACCCGATCGCCATCAGCACGGCCACTCCGAAGAACGGACCGCGCCAGCTGATCCCGCCGAGCTCGCCGCCCACCAGCGGCCCCATCGAGATGCCGAGGCCGAGCGCCGCCTCGTAGAGCATCACCGCGCCCGCGACACCTCCGCTCGCCGTGCCGACGATCACCGACAGCGCCGTGGCGATGAACAGCGCGTTGCCCAGCCCCCATCCCGCCCGCAGCCCGACGATCGAGCCGACGCTGTTGGACGCGCCCGCGAGCGCGCTGAAGATGATGATCAGCACTAGGCCCGAGAGCAGCGTGCGCTTAGCGCCGATCCGGCTCGCGACGACGCTCGAGACGAGCATCGAGATCCCCGTGACCGCGAAGTAGCTCGTGAACAGCAGCTCGACGTCGCTGGGCGACGCGTGCAGGCTCTGAGCGATGGCGGGCAGGATCGGGTCGACCAATCCCAGGCCCATGAACGAGACGACGGCGGCGAATGCCACCGCCCAAACTGACTTGGGCTGCGACCAGAAGCTCGCATGCCCGGTTTCGGCATGGCTCATCGGGATTCTCCTTGCTGTATCGCCACGACAAGCGCATCAAGCGCACCGATTGCGTCGCCGAGCGCCGCCACCTGCTCATCGGTCATCAGCGCGAGGCGGTCTCGCAGGACGGTCCGGTACTGGGATCGATAGTCCTCGAGCGCCTGCTCGCCCTCGGGCGTCAGCGACACGAGGACGACGCGGCCGTCGTCGGGGTCGCGCTCGCGGGTGATCCAGCCGTGGCTTTCGAGGCGCTTGATCAGGATCGTCACGGTCGGCTGCGCGAGCCCTTCGAGCTCGGCCAGCGCGGTCACGCGCTTCGGGCCGCCGCTGAGCGTGCGGAGAACGCCGCCTTCGCTGCGCGTGATCTCCCCGTGCGTGTGCCTGAACACCAGGCGCGTCAGCTGCGAGGCGTGGGGGACGAGCTCGCGCACGATCCGCTCGA
>DASXDD010000159.1:0-55472 GCA_036490775.1 Solirubrobacteraceae bacterium
GGAGGCGGTCGCGACCGCTGCCGCGGCCCTTCGCGCCGGCGCGATCGTCGCGATCAAGGGGATCGGCGGCTATCACCTCGCATGCCGCGCCGACGACGAGCAGGCGGTCGCGACGTTACGCGGGCGCAAGCACCGAGATGACAAGCCGTTTGCGCTGATGGTTGATTCGCTGGGCGAGGCGGCGGCGCTGGTCGTGCTCGGCGATGTGGAGCGTTCGCTGCTGTGCGGACCGCAGCGCCCGATCGTGCTCGCGCCGCGACGCGGCGGTGCTCCGGTCGCCGCGTCGGTCGCTCCGGGCGCGCTCGAGCTCGGAGTGATGCTCGCGTACTCACCGCTTCATCACCTGCTGCTCGAGGACCTCGGCGCCGGCGCGCTGGTGATGACGAGCGGCAACGCGTCTGACGAGCCAATCGCGTTCGGCGACGACGATGCGCTCGAGCGGCTGGCCGGGATCGCCGACATGCTGCTCGTCCACGATCGACCGATCCAGACGCGCACCGACGACTCAGTCGCGCGGGTGGTGGCCGGTCGACCGCTGTTCGTGCGGCGCTCGCGCGGATACGTTCCCGGCAGCGTGGCGCTGCCCGAAGCGGCTTCCCGGCCGCTGCTCGCCTGCGGCGCCGAGCTGAAGAACACGTTCTGCGTCGCCAAGGGCTCGCGCGCATGGGTCGGACATCACATCGGCGATCTTTCGAACTACGAGACGCTGCGCTCGTTCACAGACGGGATCGAGCACTTCCAGCGGCTGTTCGCGGTCGCCCCCGAGGTCGTCGCTTACGACCTGCATCCCGAGTACCTGTCGACCAAGTACGCGCTCGAGCGCGAGGGCGTCGAGCTGGTCGGCGTTCAGCACCACCATGCCCACCTCGCGGCGTGCCTGGCAGAGCACGGCTGTTACGAGCCCGCGGTCGGAGCGATCTTCGACGGCAGCGGCTACGGCACCGACAGCACCGTCTGGGGAGGCGAGCTGCTCGTCGGCGATCTTGGGGGCTTTCGCCGCGCGGGCCACCTGCTGCCGGTGCGACTGCCTGGCGGCGAGCGAGCGATCCGCGAGCCCTGGCGGCTGGCCTGCGCGTGGCTGGACGCTTGCGGTTTCGAGGGCGCGGGTGTCCCGGTCGCGCTCCGTGACAAGGTGCAGGAGCGGACGTGGCGCCAAGTCGCTGCGATCGCCCGGTCCGGCGTCGCTTCGCCGATCACGACGAGCATCGGCCGGCTGTTCGACGCTGTGGCGGCGCTGTGCGGGCTGCGAGCGACGATCAACTACGAGGGCCAGGCCGCGATCGAGCTCGAGTCCTCGTGCGATCCGCGGGAGCGGGGCAGTTACTCGATCGAGTTGAATGACTCGGACGGGATGCTCGTGATCGACCCGCGTTGCGCCCTGCTGGCGATTCGGTCCGACGTCGAGGCGGGGACCGCCGTCGGCGTGATCGCCGCGCGCTTCCACGCGGCGATCGCCAATGTCACGGTGCGGGCGTTGGCCGCGCTCGCGTCCGCCAACGACACCGATCGCGTCGTGCTCAGCGGCGGCGTGTTCCAGAACCGCCGCCTGCTTGAGGCGGCCGCAGCCGGGCTCGGCGCGGCCGGCCTCCGGGTCCTGATCCCCGAACGGCTGCCGATCGGCGACGGCGGCATCTCCTACGGCCAGGTCGCCGTCGCGGCGCACGGCATGGTGGGCGGATGACCGACTCGTCCGGCGAGGTTGCGGGGATCCTCGACCAGCAGCTCTATATCGGCGGCGCCAACCGGCGCTTCGGCGACGTCGCGATCGACGACGTCCGCGCCCGAGCCGACGAGCTGCGGGCCGCGACCGGCTTCGGCCCGACCGCGCGCGTCGCGCCCGTCGCGATGGCATGGCGCGAGCTGGTGATGACCATGGAGCGCGCCGGGGTGGGGATCGTCTCCGAGCTCGACGGGCCGACGCTGGTCGAGCTCGCGCCCAAGCTGTGGGTCGTGATGCCGGGGCTCTAGTCGGAGTGGGTGTGGGAGTGCCCGTGCGCGTGCTGCGGGCTGCGCGCGTCGGCGCAGTCTGCGCACACACCGACGATCGCGAAGTGCGTGAAGCGCGGCGTGTAGCCGAAGTCGCGCTGCACGCGCTCGCGGACCGGGTCAAGGCGATCGGGCGTGACCGCGGTCACCTTCGCGCAGCGCTCGCAGTAGAGGTATTCGACGTCGCGCTCGCTGGCGAGCACGTAGAGGCCCGGGGAGTGACCGAGGTGTAGGTGGCGGACGACGCCGCGCTGCTCAAGCAGCTCGAGGTTGCGGTAGACCGAGGACTCGTCGAGCGACAGCGCGCGCGACAGGTGCGCGGCGGTCACCGGCCCGTCGGCCTCAAACAGCGCGTCGAGCACGAGCCGCCTCGCGGTCGACAGCCGCAACCCGGAGTCGCGCAGCGCGCGAATCGCGTCCTCGACGCTGGCGTACACCTGCGACTGGCTGTCGGGCGGCTCAGTCATCCAGCGGCCTCACTGTCGCTGAGATGCGCGCTCCAGCGCTCTTCGATGCGGCCGAAGTGCCAGACCGCGAGCGCCAGCGCCCAGGTCGCGACGAACAGGCCGACGATGATGTAGCCGAGCAGGTTGATGTCGATGCCCTCAAACCAGCTCCAGAACGAGCCGGTCAGGTTCAGGTGCGCCGCGACCAGGCCGCCGAGCTCGATCGTCCCGATCATCAGCGCGACGGCGACCGACAGCCCGGTGATCGTGATGTTGTAGAAGACCTTGCGGACCGGCTTGGAGAACGCCCAGCCGTAGGCGAAGTTCATGAACGAGCCGTCGATCGAGTCCATCAGCGCCATCCCGGCCGCGAACAGGACCGGCAGGCACAGGATCGCGTACCACGGCAGGCCGGCGGCGCCGGCGCTGCCCGCGATCACGAGCAGCGCGACCTCGGTAGCGGTGTCGAACCCGAGGCCGAACAGGAGGCCGATCGGGTACATCTGCCGCGGCCTGGAGACAGCCTTGGTCAGGCGCCCGAGGAACCGGTTCATGAACCCACGCTGGTCGAGCTGCTGGTCGAGCGCCGCCTCGTCGAACGTGCCGCGCTTCATCTCGGCGAACACCTTGACGATCCCGATCAGGATCACGACGTTGAGCGCAGCGATCAGATACAGGAACGACCCCGACACAGTCGTCCCGACCCAACCGGTGACGCTGTGCAGCTGTGAGCCGTCGTGCTGGACGGGGCCGTTGAGCGCGCGGACGCCGGCCGAGATCAAGAACGCCAGCGCGAACACGACCGACGAGTGCCCGAGCGAGAACCAGAACCCGACACTCAGTGGGCGCTTGCCCTCCTGCATCAGCTTGCGGGTCGTGTTGTCGATCGCCGCGATGTGGTCGGCGTCGAACGCGTGCCGAAGTCCCAGCGTGTAGGCGGTCACGCCGATCCCGATTGTGAACGTGCCCGACGCGCCGAGCTTGTAGTGGCTCGGTGCGACCAGCGCGATCAGCGTCGCGAACCCGAGCACGTGGAGCCCGACGACGACCGCGATCATCATCACCAGCGTTCGGCGTTGTCCGCGGTCCAGCGATCCCCAGAATGTCCGCAACCGCGACCGCCGGACCGTCGCCTCGACCATTCAGGCAACCTAACGCGGTCCATCGGCTACTGCAACGGACTTGTAATTACGAGCACCTGGCGGTGCTCTCGATTACACGCCCGGAAGCGATCCGCCGACGAACGTCGAGCGCCGGCGCCGCGCGATCACCGCAAAGAAGCACGCCAGCACGACCGCGTCGCGATGCTCCCAGTCGCCTGTGATCTCGGCGTCGCCCTGCGGCCGCCAGCCGAACGTTTCGAGCACGATCGCCGTGTCGCCCGCGCCCAGCGTCGCGCGTGAACGGCTCATGCGTCCGCCGAACTCCCATGGGATCGGCTCCGCGACCCCGCGCACGGTCGCCTGATCGAGGTCGAACGCGATGATCGGGTCGGCCGGATCGCCCGCGACAACCTCATGCGGGCGTCGAGAGCGCGAGCTGATCGGCCACGTCTCCTCGCCGGCACGAAGCTCGCCGCTCGTCGCCCCGGCCCGCCCCATCTGCAGCCACGCGAGCAGGCGGTAGCCCTCCTGTAGAGCCCAGGTGCGCGGCTCGACCGAGCGACTGATCGAGAGCTTGGTGCTCACATGTCGCCGGCGCCGATCTCGCGCAGCAGCCGCGCCGCGGTGCGAGCGTTGGCGGGGTAGAACGCCTCGATTGAAAGTTCCGCCAGCGTGATGTCGACGGCCGTCCCGAACGTAGAGATCGTGCTGAAGAACGACAGCTCGTCATCGCCGTCGCGCATCCGCATCGGCAGCACGATCTCAGCGCCGTCGTCTGAGGGCGGGTCGGTGCTGACGCCCGGATAGCCGGCGAGCTCGTCGTGCAGGCGCTCGAGCTCGGGATCGCCTGTGACCGACGCCTGACGCCGCAGTCGGTGCAGCAGGTGGCCGCTCCACTGATCGAGGTTGGTGATCCGCGGCGCCATCCCCCGCGGATGCAGGGTCACCCGCAGCGCATTTGCCGGCGGTTCGAGCAGCTCGGGCGCGACCCCATCGGTCAGCAGCGCGACCGCGTCGTTGGACGAGATCAGGTTGTAGTGACGGTCGACCACGACCGCCGGGAACGGCTCGTGCGCGCGCAGGAACCGGTCGAGCGCCTGGCGGATCGGCGCCATCTCGGGCGTCTCGAGCTCGCGCTCGGCATACACCGGCGCGTACCCCGCGGCGAGCAGCAGGCCGTTGCGGTCGCGCAGCGGCACCTCAAGGTGCTCGGCGAGATGGAGCACCATCTCGCGACTCGGACGCGAGCGGCCGGTCTCGAGGAAGCTGACGTGTCGCGAGGACACGTCAGCTTCCAGCGCCAGCTCGAGCTGGCTGAGGCTGCGCCGCTGGCGCCAGCTCCGGAGCAGCTCCCCGACCGCGGGGCGCGAGTCTGCGGATGCGGTGACTGCCATGACGGCCAACGCTACCGCTCCACCTTCGGCAGCAGTCGCGTGAGACCAGCGACCGCCAGCAACAGCACGCCGAGCTGAGCGAGGCTGAGCTCGAGCGCATGGGCGTATCCGCCATGCAGGGCGCCGAAGAAGATCACACCGGTGACCGCAACCCCGAGCGCGGCGCCGACGTTCTGCATCGTCGTCATCGCTCCGGACGCGGCTCCGGCGTGCTCCGGCTCGGCGCACGACATGATCGTCGTCGCCAGCGGCACGATCAGCAGCCCCATGCCGGCGCCGATCGCCAGCAGCCCCGGGACGAGCTCGACGATCGACCCGCCGATGCCGATGTGCGCGACCGCCGCCAGCAGCAGGCCGTGACCGGACGCCAGCACCAGCGCGCCGACCGCGATCAACCGCCGCCCGTGACGCGCGACCAGCGCCGGGGCCTGCGCCGACGCGATCACATAGCTGACCGCAAGGATCGTGAACACGAGTCCGGAGTCGAGCGCGCTCATCCCGCGGCCCTGCTGCAGGTACAGGGCGAGCACGAGGAAGAACGACGCCTGTCCGGACCAGAACACGAGCTGCGTGACCAGGCCCGCGCTGAACGCCCGCGATGCAAACAGTGTGGGGGCCAGCACCGGCTCGCCGCCGCGCGCGGCGAGGCGGCGCTGGTGCACGGCGAACGCAAGCAGGATCACCGGCGCGGCGGCCAGCGAGATCCACGTCCAGGCCGGCCAGCCGTGCTGGCGACCCTCGACGAGCGGCAGAACGATGGCGGTCACCGCCGCCGTCAGCAGCGCCGTGCCTGCCACGTCGAGCCGGCTCGTGCGCTGCGCACGCGACTCGGGAACCAGGCGCGGCGCGAGCGCTAGCGCGGCGAGCCCGATCGGAACGTTGATCAGAAAGCAGCTGCGCCAGCCCAGGCCGAAGACATCGGCCTGCACGAGCGCGCCGCCGATCAGCTGCCCACTGGCAGCCGCGACGCCCATCACCAGGCCGTAGGTGCCGAGTGCGCGGGCGAGCTTCGGTCCGGCGTAGGTGACGCCGATGATCGCCAGCACGTTGGGCATCAGCAGCGCCGCGCCGACGCCCTGAACGAGCCGCGCGAGCACCAGCATCTCCGGGCTCGGTGCGACGCCGCAGGCTGCCGAGGCCAGCGTGAACAGACCGAGCCCGATCGAGAACATGCGGCGCCGGCCGATCGCGTCACCGGCACGCGCGGCGGCGATCAGGAATACGGCCGAAGTGAGCGCGTAGCCCGCCACGACCCATTCGATCGCGCCGCCGCTCGCGTGCAGATCGGTCTGCATCGACGGCAGCGCGACGTTGACGATGAAGAAGTCGAGCACGACCATGAACGTGCCCGCTAGTACGACGGGGAGCGGCGTCCAGTCGCTCGCCAGTGCCCTTGCGAGGCCGGCGAACGGCGGGGCCGCAAGCGTGGATGTGTTCTGTTGTGTGGTCATGCCGCCAAGGTGCCTGGCGGCGCGACGCTTGTCGATTACCTCGTGGGTAAGGGCAGCGGCGTCTGATTACCCCGCGGGTAATCGACAGCTCGGCGTGGCGGTGGCAGCTTCGGCGGCGTCACTTGACCCACTCGATTCGGAGGCACCCATGTCCAACACGGACGCAGTTGTTCAGACGTACATCGCAATGTGGAACGAGACCGAGCCCGCGCAGCGCCGCTCGCTCGTCGCCGAGACCGTCACCGATGACGCCCGCTACGTCGACCCGCTGATGTCGGGAGCCGGCGTCGACGGGATCAGCGAGATGATCGCCGGCGCCCAGCAGCAGTTCCCCGGCCACCGGTTCACCCTGATCGCCGGCCCCGACGCCCACCACGACTGCGTGCGCTTCACCTGGGCGCTCGCAGCCAACGGCGGCGACCCGGTCGCGATCGGCGTCGACTTCGCAACCGTTGCCGACGACGGCCGGCTGCAGTCGATCACCGGGTTCCTGGAGCCCGCCGCGGCCTAGCGGCACCCCCACGAGAGGTGGGATGTGAAACGACGAAATAGTCGTCGTTTCACGTCCAGCCTCGGGGCCGCGACGGGGTCCGGTCCCCGCGCGCCCCCAACCCCCACAGATGCTCGAGCACCGCCACCGTGAACGCCTCCGGCGCTTCCACGTTCGCCAGGTGGGCGGCTTCGTCGAGCACGACCAGCCGGGAATCGGGGATCCCCTCGGCCAGAGCGGTCGCGTCGGCCGGCGGCGTCGCCGTGTCCTGCGCGCCCGCGATCACGAGCGTCGGGGCCTGGATCTCACCGAGGCGCTCGCGGAAGTCAAACCCGCCGATCGCCTCAAGCCCTAATGCGTACTCCAGTGGATCGCACGCGAGCTGCATCTCGTAATACCTCTCACTGTCGGGGAACGCCGGCGTGAACCACCTGTGCAGCGCGTCGCGCGCGACCTCGGCCAACCCGTAAGCGCGGACGAACGCAGCGCGTTTCGCCCACTGCTCACGGACGCCGAAGCGCGCTGCCGTGGACGCGAGCACCAGCCGGTCGATCCGCTCGGGGGCGTCGGCGGCGATCGACATCCCGACCATCGCGCCGAGCGACAGCCCGCAGAACGACACCCGTCCTATCCCCACGCGCGCGAGCGATTCGAGCAGCGCGTCGGCTAGCTCGCCCACGCTCGCCCGGGCCGGATGCTCGTAGCGCACGACCGCAAACCGCCGCGACAGCTCGTCGACCTGCGGATCCCACAGCTCAGCCGTGGTTCCCAGCGCGTTTGACAATACGAGCGGCCGGGCACCCTCGGGGCCGCTGATCGTCAGGTTCACCGGCGCACCCCTACGCCTCCCGCGCCTGTGCAGCGCCCACACCGACGCCCTGGGCGCTCCCGCCGTCGAACCGGACGCCGCCCGTCACCCGAACGCCGACCTCCTCCCCCACCCTCGGGCCTGGCAGACCCGAGACGGCGTAGAGCTTGCCGTTGTCGAGCGCGAGCTCGAGCCGGACTCCGTCTTCGAGCGGGATCGCGCGCTCGACGCGGGCGCGCAACGGCCCTCCAGGATCGACCGCGACGTGCATCGCGCGCGTCAGGAGCAGCTCGTCGCCCGGCCCCGAGAGCGTGCCGTCGAAGCCGAGGAAGCGAGCGACCTCAACCGTCGGCGGTCGCTCGAGCAGCTCGCGCGGCGGGCCGTCGGCGACGAGGCGGCCTTCGAGCATCACCAGCAGCCGGTCGGCCAGCGCCCACGCCTCGGCGCGATCGTGGACGACCACGAGCGCCGCTGACGTCCACGCGCGCAGCGCTTCGCCGGTGTCATCGAGCAGCGACGCCCGGGTCGCCGCATCGAGCCCGGCGAACGGCTCGTCGAGCATCAGCACGTCGGGACGGACCGACAGCGCCCGGGCGATGTGGACGCGCCGGCGCTCGCCCCCCGACAGCGACGCCGCGGGCCGCGGCGCCAGATGCTCGGCGCCCATCACACGCAGCGCCTGAGCCGCGCGAGCGGGCCGCTCGGCTCGAGGGACGCCCCACCAGGCGAGCGCGAGCGTGACGTTGGTCAACACGCTCCGACGTGCGAGGTCGGGCGCCTGGAGCGCGATCGCCACGCGCCCGTGGCGCTCGATCGTGCCCTCACTCGGCGTCATCGCGCCGCCGAGCGTGTCCAGCAGGGTGCTTTTGCCGGCGCCGTTGGGTCCGAGCAGGGCGACGAGCTCGCCGTCGCGCAGCTCGATGCCGACATCGCGGATCACCTCGCGCTGCCCCCGACGCACATGCAGGTGCTCGCCTCGCAGCAGCACCCGGCCGGCGGAAGCGTCCTCGGTCACGCCGCCGTGCGGAAGCGCAGCCGCAGGCCGCTGCCCTGGTGCTGGAGCAATCCGAGCCCACACATCAGGATCACGATCAGCCCGATCAGCACGATCGCGATCGCCACGCCGTCGGCATAGTGGCCGCCGTTGACCTCATACAGCGACGCGCTCGCGAGCGTCTGGTCGTAGCCGTAGATGTTGCCGCCGAGGATCGCGATCGCCGCGACCTCCGACAACGCCGTGCCGAGCGCGGCGATCACGCCGGCCATCACGCCGATCCGCGCCTCGCGCAGCGCGAGCACCGACAGCTGGATGCGGCCGGCGCCGAGCAGCCGGGCCTGCGACAGCAGCCCGGGCGCCAAGCCCTGGACCGCGGCGGCGGTCAGCGCGATCGTGAACGGGAGCGCGAGGATCGTCTGTGCGATGAACACGACCTCCCGGGTCCAGATCAGCTGGACCGAGCCCAACGGGGCGCGCGGCAGGAACAGCACGTACAAGAACACGCCAACGATCACCGGCGGTAAGGCGAGGCTCGCGTTCGCCAGAACCTGGGCGAAGCTGCGTCCGCGGAATCGGCCGAGGCCGATCGCGAGACCGATCGGCACCCCGATCAACGTCGCGACCGCGGTCGCGACGAACGCCACCTGGAGCGTGAACCAGATCACGCCGTAGAGCTGCGGGTTGCCGTGGAAGATCAGCGGCACCGCGGCGCGAATCTCGTCCCAGATGAACCCCATCTCAGCCGGTCCTGAAGCGCATCCGCAGGCCGCCCGCGCGCTGTTGCAGCACGGTCAGCATCCCGATCAGAACGAGGATCACCGCGAGCAGTACGAGGCCGATCGCGATCATCGCCGGCACGTTGCCGTAGTAGTCGAACTGCGCGAGCAGGGCGCTCCCGAGCGTCTGGTCCTCGCCCTGGAAGTTGCCGCCGACGATGATCACCGCGCCGACCTCCGAGATCGCCGCACCGAACGCCGCGATCACAGCGGCAAACACGCCGATCTTGGCCTCGCGGAGCGCCAGCGCCGAGAGCTGCAGGCGTCCCGCCCCGAGCGTGCGCGCCTGAGCGATCAGTCCCGGCGGCAACCCCTGGATCGCCGCGGGCGTCAGCGCGATGATGAACGGCAGCGCGAGGAAGGTCTGCGCGACGTACACGCCCTTGAGCGTGAACTCCCAGCGAAGCGAGCCGAACTGTGCCTGCGGGAGCAGCAGCATCAGTACGGCGACGCCAACGACGACCGACGGCAACGCAAGGCTCGCGTTGGCTAGGAGCTGGAGCGTTCGGCGGCCGCGAAAGCGGCCGAGGCCGAGCGCCAGGCCGATCGGCAGGCCGATCACCAGCGCAAGCGACGTTGACACGACGGCGACCTTCACCGTCACCCAGATCAACGCCGGGATACCGCTGTCGGAGCTGAAGATCAGCGGCAACGCGTCACGCAGCTGCTGCCACAGATACCCCATTCAGGGGGTCTTCTGCTTGGGCGCGTTCTGGACGTAGACCAGCTGGCCGTTGGCGAGGCGGTAGACGACGCCCGCCTGCGTCCCGCGGCCGATCGTGCGCGCGCCAGGCGCCGGCAGCGGCGCGACGGTCTGACCGGGCTGCACCTGGATCTGCTTGACCGCGGTTGCCTTCAGGCCGTTGCGCGTGATCGCGCCGCCGAGGTGCAGCGAGGACAGTGCCGCGAGCAGGAACGCGACCGACAGCACGATGCCGAGGTCGAACAGGTTCACCAGCCCGTCGAGCGGGTCGCCGGCGCGGTCTTCGCGGCTGCGTGAACGCGGCGTGACAGAGATCATGGCTGGCCTCCAGTTGAAACGGGGTCTGGCTCGCGCGCCTGCTCGGATCCGCCGGCGCGATCAGCACCGGCACTGTCGCCCGCGATCGGACGCGGATCGCTCAAGATCGCAGCGACGTACTCGAGGTCTGAGAGATCCTGGCCGTACATCCGGTCGCGCGAGAGCGAGATCCCAAACGCGACGGCGCCGACGAGCAGCCCGACGACGGTGACGCTGAACGCTACCCGCAGGTTCTGGCTGAGCGCCGTCGTGTTGCCGTTGGCCAGCCCGGTGAGCGCCGGCGACAGCGGAATCAGCGTCCCCATCAGGCCAAGCGCGGGACCGGCGCGGACCAACACGCGCGTGCGCCCGAGCCGGCGCTGCGCGTCGAAGTCGAAATCGGCGAGCGCCTTGTTGACCTGATGCTCGCCGCCATCGGTGCGCGCGTGCTCAACGATGAACGCCAGCGTCCGCTGCATCGCCGGGCTCCTGGCCGCAGCGCCGAGCGCGGCAGCGGCGCCGGCACGGTCGCCGGCCAGCAACTTCTGACGCGCGTGTTCGGCGCTCGCCGAGAGCCTCGAAAACACGCGACGACGCCGGCCGCGCAGCTCGACCAGATAGGCACCGAGCTCGTACAAGACGCCCGCAAGCGCCAGCAGCGCCGCGATCAGAACCGGCACCTGCAGCGCGTTGGCGACGTGGAAGATCGCCTGGTCGACGCTGTGTGTGGTGATGTCTGCGAGCGAAAGCATCAGTCAGATCGCCTGCCGGCGCTCAGCTGCCAAAGCGCAGTGCGCGCCAGTCGCGCCGCCCGCGCAGCTCCCTGGCGGCGCCGAGGGCGAGCAGGCCGAGGACCGCGAGCCCGGCGCCGATCGCGGGCAGGGCCGATCCACCGACCGAGCTGCGCGCCGCCTGCGATGTCTCGGCGACGCCCGCCTCGATGTGGACGAGCGGGCTCTGGCCGGCCGGCAAGGGCGTCACCTCGCTGACCAGCTGCCCGGTCACCACGGGGCCCAGAGCGCCGGGCGCGGCCGATGGTGCCTTCAGGTGGGACGTCTGGTGCTGCTTGCTGTCGTGCGGAGCGACGCTGTGGGTGTTGAGCGGAGTGACGGGCGCCGGCGTCGATGAACCCGAGTTCGACGAGCCGCTCGGGGAACCGGGCGACACGGGCGTCGTCCCCTTGCTGGACGGCGAACTCGCGTGGGTCCCGCTCGAGGAACCGCCGTTGTGCGACCTCTTGTGGCTGTGCCCGCCGTTGCCTCGGTCGTGCTTGCGCGGAACCTGGCCCGAGCCCTTACCGCCACTCTTCTTAGGCCCGGTCGGCGTGCCCTTCTGGTGGGCTGGCGGTGGCGTCGACGAGGTAACCGTGATCGGGATCGTGGCCGCGCCGCCCCCACCCTCGTCGTCGGTCACCTGGACGGTCACGTTGTAGGTGCCCGCGCTCGCGAACGTCACGGTCGGAGCAGCCGCGGTCGAGTTCACAGCGCCGCCGTCAAAGCTCCAGCTGTAGGCGGCGCCGGACACGTTGGAGGGCTCGAAAGTCGCGCTGAAGCTAACGCTGCCGCCGGCGGGCACGCTTGCCGCAGACGCGTGCGGCGTGACCGTGAGCAGCGGCCCCTCGAACACCTCGATCGCGACCGGGGACCCGGTCGTCTGCGTGACCTGGTCGTCGAAGTTGTTGTCGCTTCCGCCGCGCCACGGCCGGTCGTATTGGATCGCTTCGGTCGACGCCGTTCCCTGGTTGCCGATCACCGGCGCCTCGCCCGGGTCGGCGAAGTCGGTCCCGCCCGGGGCGAGATCGGCCGCGGTCAGCTGCGAGCCCGGCGCGCTCTCCGGCGTGCTGCCGTCGGCCTTGATGATCGTCACTCCGGTCACGGCAGCCGAGGGGATCGACGGCTGCATACACGAGAGGATGGTCGACAGCGCCCAGACCTCGCCACCGGTGAAGTTCGGAGTCGTCTCGCCGCCGCGGCCGTGCTGAACCGGCAGCGTTCCCGTGTACGGCGGGCACTGGCCCGAGTTGGCCTCGAGCGCCGCGAGCGACAGTGATTGCTGCTGGGTGCCGGACGAGCTGTAGACCGTCGCTGAAACGATCTGCTGGTCTGCGGCGGCAGTCGCGGCCACCAATCCGGGCGCCACGACCACGCACGCCGCCACAAACGCGAGCCGCCGCCCCGGAAACGTAACGGGGCGGCGGCTTGCCAAGTGGTTCTGCGGATGCAAGCGAACTCGCCTATGCAACACCTGGGCTAGTTTACGGCGATCGTCCTCAGCATCGAGAAGCCGGACGCCTGGCCCTTCTGGATGTATTTGAGCTCCAGAACCCAGCGCGTCCCGCGCTTCAGCTTGGCGTGAAGCGTGAACTGCTTCTTGCCGCGGCCGACGTTGATCGTCTTGAACACCCGGAAGCGATCGGGCGACCCGGCCGCCGTGTTCAGGGCGAGCAACTCGACCTTCGCGCCGGACGTCGGCTTCGGGAACACGCTTCCGCGCACGGCCAGGTTCCCGTTGCTGACCTTGACCGAGCTCAGCTTCGCGCTCGCATGAGGCTTCGGCTGGACGGTCACCTTCTTGGTCTGAGACGTCGAGCCGAGCACCTGCTTGCCGTCTGCGAACGTCACCTTGACCTGCCAGCCCTTCTTGTTGACTGCAAGCGGCAGCGACGCGGCGAAGTTGCCGTCGCTGGCGCCGAGGTGGTCAACGGTGACTTTCCGGAAACCGCCGTGCGAACCGGCCTTGCGGGCCAGGAACGCGACGGTCGCCTTGGCGTGTCCTTTGCCGGGAGCGACCGACCCGACGACGAGCGCGCGGCCTCCGACGGACTTCACGGCCAGGCCCGAGACCTTGCTCTGGACCGCGACCGGCACCGGCGTGCTGGCTGCAGGCGACAGGATGTCGCCGTAGGGCGGGCTCAGCGTCGGGATCTCGATCTGGGAGATCGGCCCGGTCGAGATCGCGTAGGACCCAGTCGATGTCGGACTGAAGCGGATGCTGTAGTTACCGCTGGCGTTCGTCTTCGCGGTTGCCACGGTCACCGGAACGCCCGCGACGATCTGAGACAGCGTCACGGTCGCGCCGGAGGGCGCGGGGAAGCCCGGCTGGGCGTTGGTCACCTGGCCGCTGACGGCCAGGGCCTTGCCGGCGTGGTAGGTCTTCGGCAGGCCGCTGACGGTCAGGTGCGGCGAGGCGTCGGCGACGAACGGCGGACCGGCCGGGTCGCCGGTGTTGGCGAGGTAGTTCTTCAGCTCTCCCTGGACCGTCGTCGAGGTCAGGAAGTTCACGAAGTCCTGAGCCGCCGTCTGGTTGACGGTCTCGCCCGGCTGGTTCGGGTTGATGATGTAGATGTGGAAGTAGTTGATTAGCTCGTTGGCGCCGCCCGGTGCCGACGCGCTGTTGTTGCGCGTGACGATCTTCAGGTTCGGGACGGTCCCCGCAGGGTCGGTCCCGGACGCGAGGAAGTCATACGTCCCGCGGTCAGTCAGCGAGTAACAGTTGTTGCCGTTGCCGCCGCCCGCCGTGCAGGCGTTGGTCGCGACGACGTTGGCTGCCTGGTTGCCACCGTTGATGTGGTACCAGGTCGGCGCGTTGGCCTGGGCCACGCTGCCGCTGTCTGGGCACGGCTGGCCCGAGGTGGCCTGCACGCTTGATTTGATCGGCGTCGCGCCGCCACCGTCGGCTGCGCTGACCGTGCAGATCACGACCCCGGCGGGAGTCAGCCCGGCGCTGCCCATCAGCGCCCACAGCGCGTGCTCCTCGACGGTCGTGCCGGAGGCGGTGTTAGTGCCGCCGCGCGAGTAGAACGCGGCCGTGCCGGCCTGGCCCGCGGTCGCGACGTCGGCAAACGCCTGCGCGATGTTGTTCGGGGCGTTGGCCGCGACCCCCCCGGGATCGGCTGTCGATCCCGCGAACACGAAATCGTTGGTCCAGATGGCGTTGCCGAACTGGTTGTTCAGCGAGAAACCGCCGGCGACGAACTGGTTCTCGAGCGACGAGGCGTGCACGATCAGCGCGCTCGGCCCGCCGGTGCCGTTCTCGGCCGACTGGATCGCAGCGCCCGTGGCCGAGCCCACGTACTTGAACGCGAACCCCGGAAACTGCTGCTGGAACTGCGGTTGGAGGAGGTTCGGGATCAGTCCGGAGTCGCTTACGTCGCTGGTCCCGACCACGGTGAGTGTCGATGCTGTGTCGGCGCTTGCCAGCGCAGGCGCGAACATCAGCGCCGCCGCCGCAAGCAGACCAGCAGGAATAGCAAGGGTTTTTCTCATCCCGCGACTATATAGGCAGTGCATATGCACGAGCCTCCCACACCGGTGTGAGAAATCTGAGCAGACCCGGTGCCCACTTATCATCGCGACGTGCCCTGCCTGCGCGCAATCGTCGCGGTGCTCTCGCTCGCCGCGCTGCTGGCCGGCTGCGGTAGCAAGTACACCAAGAGCGACTTCGCCGCACGTGCCGATGGGATCTGCACGAACGCCATCAACGAGATCCGGTCGCTCACGCCTCCGACCGCAGCGTCAGGCCAAGAGCTTCGGGCGCTATCGCAATACCTCGGAAAGCTACTGCCGATCGTTCAGTCTGAGGCGAACCAGATCCGCGCCCTGCGGCGACCCGACGCCGACCAGGCGACGCTCGGGCGCTACCTGTCGGCGCAGGCCGATGTGGTGGCCGAATACCGCCGGCTCGCGGCCGCGGCGAAGCGGGGCGACGCGCAGGGCGTAGCCAGCGCCGAGGCGACGCTGCAGGCGAGCCCGGTCGCGACGCTCGCCGCGCAGTACGGGTTGCGCGACTGCGGCACACCCGGCGGCACGGGCGTCTGAGCAACACCGCGCCCGACCCGAGCGGTAGCGTTGTCGGCGTGCCGAAGGACCTCTCGCTCGGCGAAGCTGCAACCGCGCTCGGCGTCAGCGTCGACACGCTGCGCCGCTGGGACCGCAAGGGGCGGATCGTGACCAAGCGCGACGCACACAATCGCCGGCTGGTGCCGGCGTCTGAGATCCGCCGGCTCACCGAGCGACCTGCGCGCCACCGCACCGGCACCGAGCGCTCGGCCCGCAACCGCTTCACCGGCGTGGTTCGGTCGGTCGAGGCCGACGGGGTGATGGCGCTCGTCGAGCTCGAAGCCGGTCCGTTCCTGATCACGGCCGCAATCACGCGCGACGCGATCGAGGAGCTCGGCCTCGTCGCCGGTGTCAGCGCGACCGCCGTCGTCAAGGCGACGTCGGTGATGATCGAGCGCGGCTCAACGGCTTAGATGGTTGATTCCACAGCCCCGCGTGCCGGATGAATCCGGCTGATCTGCGCCGGGTCGTCGTCCTCGGGTTCGCCAATACCTCCAGTATTGGCTTCACCCTGCGTCCTAGACCGGCTTGATCCCCGGATCCCCCGGCCCCCACGCGGCCGCGGAATCAACCATCTAGCCCGTCGATGAAGCGAACCGCAGCGGTCGTCGACTCCAGGCGCCAGCGCAGCAGCACCTGATCGAACCCGTCGGCCTCGTCGGTGGCAGCCGCAAGCCGCCGCGCGAGGCCGTCGAAGCGTTCGCGCTGGGCGGTCAGCAACGGCTTCGAGTCCGAGCCGCCGCGCGCATGAAATAACAGCTTGAGCATCAGCAGCGAACGCGCGTCGCGGACGTGCTCGACCGGCTCGGCCAGCCACCCGGCTAATGCCCGTCGTCCCGCGGGAGTCGCCTCGACGAGCGTTCGCCGCGGACCGGAGCTCGAGGCGACGGTCGCGGTCGGCCGGGCGAACCCGGCCTCGGTCAGCAGATCGATCGCGCGGTACACGAGCGGTCGGCGCATCGTCCAGACCTTCCCGATCTCGCCGTCGGGCGACATCGCGCGCGCGACCGCGAACCCGTGCGTCGGCTGCTCGGCGAGGATCGCGAGCACGGCCCATTCACCTGCGCCGAGGTCGTCGGGCGATCGCGGCATCGCGGACACGCTAACGCGCCAGACGGCCGTACCGATCCGACGGGCCGCAGCGATCGAGAGTGCCTCCCGGTGATTTCCCTTGCACGGTAGTCCGTCTTGGACTACCGTCCGACCCTGGGCTGGTAGTCAACTCCTGACTACTCGGTACCGGACTGCACGTGCGCGGGCGGCCGTCCGCGCAGAGAGGAGATGAGTGATGGCGGTTGCCGTATCCAGCGAACAGCGGGCTGACACCTTCGTTCGCGCTCAGCACAAGCTTTTGATCAACGGGGAGTGGGTTGAGGCTGCGTCCGGACAGACGTTCGAGACGATCAATCCGGCCACTGAGGAGGTGCTCGCCGAGGTCGCGCACGGACAGGCCGAGGACATCGACAAGGCCGTCAAGGCCGCGCGCAAGGCGTTCCACGACGACTCGCCGTGGCGGCGCATGAACGCGTCGGACCGCGGGCGGCTGATCTGGAAGATCTCGGAGCTGATCGAGGAGCACGCCGACGAGCTGGCAATGCTCGAGACGCTCGATAACGGCAAGCCGTTCGCGATCGCGCGCGCGGCCGACGTGCCGCTTGCGGCGGACCTGTTCCGCTACATGGCGGGCTGGCCGACGAAGATCGAGGGCACGACGGTTCCGATCTCAGCGCTGCCGGCGCCGGGCGAGTACCTGGCGTACACGCTGCGCGAGCCGGTGGGCGTGGTCGGGCAGATCATCCCGTGGAACTTCCCGCTGCTGATGGCCGCGTGGAAGCTCGGGCCGGTGCTCGCGTGCGGTTGCACGGTCGTGCTCAAGCCGGCCGAGCAGACCCCGCTCTCGGCGCTTCGCCTCGGCGAGCTGATGCAGGAGGCCGGGCTTCCCGACGGCGTCGTGAACATCGTCACCGGCTTCGGTGACGCGGGCGCCGCGCTATCGGCCCACGACGACGTCGACAAGGTCGCGTTCACCGGTTCGACTGAGGTCGGCAAGCTGATCGTGCAGGCCTCGGCCGGAAACCTGAAGAAGGTCAGCCTCGAGCTCGGCGGCAAGTCGCCGAACGTCGTCTACGCGGACGCGGACCTCGAGGCCGCAATCCCCGGCGCGGCGAACGCGATCTTCTTCAACCACGGACAGTGCTGCAACGCCGGATCGCGGCTGTTCGTCCAGAAGCAGATCTTCGACGACGTGGTCTCGGGAATCTCCGATATCGCGAACTCGATCAAGGTTGCCCCGGGGATCGACCCCGAGGCCCAGATGGGACCGCTGATCTCCGACGAGCAGTTCGAGAAGGTGCTCGGCTACCTGCGGTCCGGCAAGGAGTCGGGTGCGCAGGCGGCGGTGGGCGGCGATCGCGTGGGCGACCGCGGCTACTTCGTGCAGCCGACCGTGCTCACCGACACCTCTGCCGACATGAAGGTCGTCCGCGAGGAGATCTTCGGGCCGGTCGTGTGCGCGATCCCGTTTGACTCCTCAGACGACATCGTCGCCGAGGGGAACGACACCAACTACGGCCTCGCCGCCGGTGTCTTCACCAAGGACATCTCCAAGGCGCACCGCACCGCCAAGCGGCTGCGGGCCGGCACCGTGTGGATCAACACGTACCACGTGTTCGATGCCGCGATGCCGTTCGGCGGCTACAAGGAGTCAGGTTGGGGACGCGAGATGGGACACGCGGTGCTCAGCAACTACCTCGAGACCAAGTCGGTCGTCACGGCCCTCTAAGCGAGGTCGAGACCATGGCAAGCGTCCGTCCGGCTGCCGCTGCACCGCGCAGCCGGACGGCGCCCGCCGCCGCACCAACCCCCTACGCCCCGGCCCGCCACCCGGGCAATCCGGGACGCTGGAATCGCGACTCTGTCCTCGAGTCGCTGAGGCAGTGGGCCGTCGAGACCGGCAGGCCGCCACGCCGGCAGGACTGGACGGGAGAACGACCGCAGGACGCCAGGCAGGCGCAGCGCAAGTGGATGCGCGAGCACCCGCGCTGGCCGAGCAGCTCGTGCGTCGCCGCCCACTTCGGCACATGGAGCAAGGCGCTCCAGGCCGCGAGTCTGCCGGCACGCTGTCTGACATTTGAGGACTCCGTATCCGAGCGCGTGGACGCCGCCTGGCGTCTGGCAGCCGACGGCCACACGCTTCGCGCGATCGCGCAGGAGCTGGGCGTCTCGGTTTCAAGCGTCAACAACTACCTGCGCGCACACGCGTGCCCGGACTGCGGTGGCCCGGTCACGAGCCCGCGTGCAAGCCGCTGCCGTACGTGCACGGCGAACGAGCCGACGACCCCGAGCGCCTGGAGCCGGGAGTCGGTGCGCCGGGCGATCAGCGAGTGGCAGACCGAGAACGGCCAGCCGCCGCGGTATCACGAGTGGACGCCTTCGCGGGCCACGCCCGGCCGTTGGGAGGCCGACAGCCCTCGCTGGCCGAGCGCCGCGGTCGTCTGTGACCTTTACGCAGACCACGCCGATCCGTGGAACGCGGCGCTCGCCGACGCCGGCGCGCAGGTGCGCTTCCGGCGCTGGTCAGACGACGCGATCCGCGCGTCGCTCGCCGGGTTCTGGGCGCGCACGGCGAGACCTCCGGTCGCGGCCGATCTGCTCGACGAGGCCTGGCAGGGACCGACCGGGCCGACGATCAAGCGCCGGTATGGCAGCATCGAGCGCGCCTGGGACGTGCTCGGACCGGTACCGGCAGCGCCAGGGATGCACGCAACCACCTCGTGTCCCGAGTTGTAGAGAGGGCTCAGATGACGACCGTGGAGCTTGCCCGTCAGCAGCTGCTGATCGGCGGTGACTGGACCGGAGCTCACTCCGGCGACTACTACCAGCAGACTTTTCCGTTCGACGGCTCGCCGGTTGGCAACGCCGCCGCCGCCGGGCGCGCGGAGGCCCGGGCAGCGGTCGACGCGGCCGCGGCCGCGTTCGGCGAGTGGTCTCGCAGCGCTCCGGCGATGCGGCGCGCGATCCTGTCCAAGGCAGCGGACCTGCTGATGGAGCGCCAGCAGCAGATCGCCGGGATCGTCACCGAGGAGACCGGCGGTGTGTTCGGCTGGGGCATGTTCAACGTGCAGCTCGCGGCGGGGATGTTCCGCGAGGCAGCCGCCCAGGCGTACGGTCTGGTCGGCGAGGTGATCCCCTCCGATGTCCCCGGCAAGCTCGCGATGGGCGTCCGCGCACCGGCCGGCGTCGTCGTCGGAATCGCCCCGTGGAACGCGCCTGTGATCCTCTCGGCGCGCGCGGTTGCGACGCCGCTCGCATACGCCAACACGGTCGTCCTCAAGGCGTCGGAGATCTGCCCCCGCACTCACGGCGCCGTCGTCGAGTCGCTCGTCGACGCGGGTATGCCGCCGGGCGTGATCAACCTGATCACCAACGCGCCCGAGGACGCCGCCGATGTCGTCGACGAGCTGATCGCGCATCCCGCGACGCGCCGGATCAACTTCACTGGCTCGACCAAGGTCGGGCGGATCATCGCCGAGAAAGCCGGGCGCCACCTCAAGCGCGTGCTGCTCGAGCTCGGCGGCAAGGCGCCGATGATCGTGCTCGGCGATGCCGACCTCGATCGCGCGGCCGCCGCAGCCAGCTTCGGCGCGTTCTTCCACCAGGGTCAGATCTGCATGTCGACCGAGCGGATCGTGGTCGAGCGCTCGGTCGCCGACGCGCTCGCCGAAAAGCTCGCGCAGCGCGCCAGTGCGCTGCCGATCGGCGACCCCCGCGAGGCGACGACGGCGATCGGGCCGCTTATCAACGCGGCCGCCCTGGAGCGGGTCACCGGCCTGGTTAAAGATGCCGTGGCCAAGGGCGCCACGGCGCTTAGCGGGGGCGCGCCGCAGGGGCCCTGCTACCCCCCGACGGTGCTCGCCGGTGTCACCCCCGAGATGCGCGTCTACACGGAGGAGTCATTCGGCCCGCTGCTCCCCTTGATCGCAGTGGACGGCGTCGACGAGGCCGTGCGGGTCGCAAACGACAGCGACTACGGCCTGTCGGCTGCGGTCTTCAGCGAGAACGTCCCGGCGGCGCTCGAGCTCGCGCAGCGGATCGAGAGTGGCATCTGCCACATCAACGACACGACCGTCCACGACGAGCCGCAGATGCCGTTCGGCGGCGTCAAGGCAAGTGGGTTTGGACGCTTCGGCGGTCGCGCCGCGCTCGAGGAGTTCACCGAACTCCGCTGGATCACCGTCCAGGAGCAGCCACGCGAGTACCCGATCTGAGGGCAGCCGACGTGCGCGTGTCGCTGTCGCTGGTCAAGCCCGCGACGTAGACGTAGGCGTAGGCGCCGGCCGGTCGAGCCGCTTCTCGAAGCTCATCGGCTGCTCCTCATAGCCCATCCTGTCCTCCCAGAACGGGATCGACAGGGCACTGCCCCGAAACGCTGTCGTCTCGGCGATCGTGGCTCCGGCTCCCATGCCCCAGCGCTCCGCGGTCTGCACGAGCCGGGTGCCGATCCCGCTTCGGCGGCGCTCCGCCGCGGTCGCCAGGTAGTCGATCCGCAGCCGCGTCTCGCTTTCGGATGGATCGTCTGCGATCGCCGGTGCCACCAGCCGGGCGGCCAGCGCACCGACGACCTCACCGTCGACCTCGGCGACGAGCTTCAGCTCGCCGCCGTCGAAGTAGCGCGGTCCCTGCTCGGCGTAGTACTGCGCCACGTCGGCGTGCACGCGCGCCAACCCCTCAGCGTCGGCAGGACCGGCGTCGCGGACGCGGATCTCCTCCATCGCCCCTAGCTTAATGCGAGCGTCGCAGCGCGGCCGCTAGATTCGCGCCCAGCATGGCGGGGCGCATCTTGATCGTCGAGGACGACGCGGCGCTGCAGTACGCGATCTCCCGCGTGCTGGAGAAGGACGGGTTCGCGGTCGATGTGGTGGGCGATGGCGAGGCGGGAATCGACGCGGCGCGCACGATTGCGTATGACGTCGTCGTGCTCGATTGGATGCTTCCGAAGCTCTCGGGGATCGACGTCTGCCGGACGCTGCGGGCCGAGAGCCCGGTCCCGATCATCATGCTGACCGCCAAGGAGACCGAGGCCAATCGCGTGCTCGGGCTCGAGCTCGGCGCCGACGACTACGTGACCAAGCCGTTCTCGTCGGCCGAGCTCGTCAGCCGGATCCGCTCGCTGATGCGCCGACGCGAGCTCGACCTCGGACAGACGCATCAGGTCCGCTCCGTCGGCGCGATCTTGTTCGACCAGGCACGCCACCGAGTGCAAGTCGACGGCCAGGCCGTCCAGCTGACCCCGACCGAGTTCCGGCTGCTGGCGCTGTTGGCGTCCGACCCCGAGCGCGTGTTCTCGCGCGTGGAGATCATGCGTCACCTGTGGGAGAGCGCGTTCGTCGGCGACACCCGCAACGTCGACGTCCACGTCCGCAACCTGCGGCGCAAGATCGAGCACGACGCCGCGCGTCCGGAGCGACTGGTGACCGTCCGCGGCGTCGGCTACCAGCTGCGCCCCGCGTGAAGAAATCTTCATCTGATTCACAGTCGAATCTACGCTGGCCGGCGCAGTACGTTGCCGCCCATGAACGGACATATCGGCGGTTCCCTATCGCATCTCGAAGCAGACGTGCTGTTCGTGCGGTGGCGCCAGGGTCGCGACCCCCGTGCGCGGGCCGAGCTCGTCGACCGGTTCATGCCGCTGGCGCGAAAGCTCGCGCGGCGGTACGCCGGCCGCGAGCCGTTCGATGATCTGATGCAGGTCGCGAGCCTCGGGCTGCTGAAGGCGGTCGACCGCTTTGACCCAGACCGCGGCACCGCCTTCTCCTCGCTTGCGGTGCCGACGATCCTCGGCGAGCTCAAGCGCTACTTCCGCGACACAGGATGGTTCGTCCACGTGCCGCGCGGCGTCCAGGAGGCGTCGCTGAAGGTGCAGGAGGCCGAGCGCGAGCTGAGCGCGAAGACGGGGCAACCGCCGACCGCTCATCAGCTTGCGCAGTACATGGAGCTACCGCTCGAGCACGTGATCGAGGCGCTGTACGCCGCGGGCGCGCACCACGCGACGTCGATCGACGCTCCGCTCGACGACTCATCCGAAAACGGCGGGACGCTTGCCGACACGTTCGGGTCCGATGACGAGCGCTTCGAGCAAATCGAGGCGGCGGTGACGATCGCCGGCAACCTGCGCGGGCTGACCAGGCTCGAACGCACCGTTCTCTCGCTGTACTTCCTCGAGGAGATGACCCAGGCACAGATCGGCAAGCAGGTCGGCGTTTCGCAGATGCAGGTGTCCCGGATCCTCCGTCGGGCGACCGAGCGATTGCGGGAGCTGGCCGGACCCGAGAGCGACGCGCGCTAGTGGCCCGGGCCGCGGTGACGGCTTCGACGAATCGAGAGGCATTGCTAGGCCACCAGGCTCTGTCGGTCGAGACCGTGGAGTTGGGAGCCGAGACGGTGATCGTGCTCAGGGGCGAGTTCGATCTCACCGGCGTCGAGCTGTTCAGGACCGCCGTCGCGCGGGTCACGCCAACCGACGCGCTGGTGCTCGACATGCGGGGCCTGTCGTTCCTGGACTCCTCGGGTCTTGGATGCCTGGTCGACGTATATCGCCGGGCCCAGTCGGAGGGTTGGTCACTCGTGCTCACGAGCCCGCAATGCGCGGTCACAGCGATCCTGAGACTCACCGGCCTGTACGAACGGCTGGAGATCATCGAGGCCGGGCCCCACCGGATAAGCTGAACCTCCTCGGCCGAGCGGGCGCGCCGAGTCCCGATCTGGAAGTTTTGGCCTGAGGAGAGGGCGCATGAGCACCACCCCCACTAGCCGGCTCGCTGAGATCGTCGGCCGGTACCACGAAGAGCTGCTGCACGACTGGATCGAGGCTCAGCAGGCGGCGGCGTCGCAGCGCCCGGATCTGATCAGCGACATCGACCTCCAGCAGGAGTCGCGCGAGCTGGTCGCCCTGCTCCAGGGCGCGCTGGCCGACGGCGACGTCAGCGACGTCGATAGGCCCACATGGGAGCCGATCCGCGACTTCCTCAGCGGCCTCTCGCGCAGCCGTGCCGATGCTGGCTTCTCACCGTCGGAGACCGCGATGTTCGTGTTCTCGCTCAAGCGGCCATTGCTCGACCTCCTCGCCAACGAGTACGGGGATGACGCTCAGGGTCTGATTGCGGTCGTGTGGGAGATGACGACGCTGCTCGACCAACTCGGGCTGCTCACGACCGTCGAGTACCAGAAGCGCCGCGAGTCCGTGATCCACCGCCAGCAGCGCGAGCTGATCGAGATCTCGACGCCGGTGGTCAAGCTCTGGGACGGCGTCGTGGCCGTGCCGCTGATCGGGACGCTCGACAGCGAACGCACGCAGATCGTGATGGAGAGCCTGCTCGAGCAGATCGTCAACACGAACTCGACGATGGCGATCATCGATATCACCGGCGTCCCCACCGTCGACACGCTCGTCGCCCAGCACCTGCTCAAGACCGTTGCGGCGGCACGGCTGATGGGGGCCGATTGCGTGATCAGCGGTATCCGCCCCCAGATCGCCCAGACGATCGTCCATCTCGGCCTGACGCTGTCGGAGGTCACGACCAAGGCGACGATGGCCGATGCGATCGCGCACGCGCTCAACGTGCGCGGCTTACGGATCGCACCCGCGATCGGGCAGTAGCGATGGCGGAGGACGACCGGATCCCGATCCTGAAGATGGGCGACTTGCTGCTGGTCACGATTCAGATCGACATGCACGACCGGATCGCGATGCGCCTCCAGGACGACCTCACCGAACGGATCGTCGCCGACCATGCGCGCGGCGTGCTGATCGACATCTCCTCGCTGGAGATCGTCGACTCGTTCATCGGCCGGATGCTCGCCAACATCGCCGCGATGTCGCGGATACTCGACGCCGACACGGTCGTCGTCGGCATGCGTCCGGCGGTGGCGATCACGCTTGTCGAGCTAGGGCTGTCGCTCCCCGACGTTCGCACGGCGCTCAATGTCGAGATGGGAATGCAGCTGCTGCGGCAGGAATCCAAGGCGAACCGGTGGCCGCACGATGGCGCGCGTTCGGGCTGAAAATCTCGAGATCGGAGAATCCGACGATGTCGTAAGGGTCCGGCAGGCCGTCCGCGACGCCGCCGTCGAACTCGGATTCTCGATCGTTGACCAGACCAAGGTCGTCACGGCTGCCAGCGAGCTCGCCCGCAACACGTACATCTATGGCGGCGGCGGCCGCGTCTTCCTCGAGCTGCTCAACAGCGACAGCCGACATGGGCTGAGGCTCGTGTTCGACGATGACGGACCCGGAATCGCCGACATCGAGCAGGCGCTGCGCGACGGATACACGACTGGTTCGGGGCTTGGGATGGGACTCGGTGGAGCGCGCCGGCTCGTCAACGAGTTTGAGATCGAATCCAAGCCCGGCGGCGGCACCAGGATCGTCGCGACCCGCTGGCGCTAGGCGGCCCAGCCCGATGCTCTGCGCTCGATATCAGATCACTGAGAGCAGCCAACGAGGCGAGGCGAGGCGAGCGGCGGCAGCACAGGCGCAGTCGCTCGGGTTTGACGAGGAGACGGTCGGGCGCGTCGCGCTGGTAGTGAGCGAGCTCGCCGGCAATCTCGTCAGGCACGTGCCTGGCGGCGGTCAACTTCTGCTGCGATCGGTGCAACGGGGCGATTTCGTGTCGATCGAGGTCGTGGCGATCGACCGCGGGCCAGGGCTCGTCGATCACCAGCAAGCGCTACGTGACGGGTTCTCGACTTCCGGGACACCCGGAACCGGGCTCGGCGCGGTTGGCCGGTTGTCGGATCAATTCGATCTGCACACGGCGCCGGGCGTCGGCACCGTGATCGTCTCGCGAATCTGGCGCGACGCGCAGCCCGCCGATCCCCAGGTCGCGGTCGGCGCGGTGTGCGCAACGATGATCGGCGAGCGTGTCCCGGGTGACGCCGTGTCGGTAGTCGACCACAACGGTCGCACGCGGGTTCTCGTCGCCGACGGCCTCGGACACGGAGTCGACGCCGAGGCGGCCGCTGCCAAGGCCGTCGACGTCTTCGAGCACAACCACCTCACGACGACAATCGGCGAACTGCTCGACACGATTCACCGTGCGCTTCGCGCCACGCGGGGCGCGGCGGTCTCGATCGCCGAGATCGACCCGAGCGGACAGAGCCTCCAGTACGTTGGGATCGGCAACGTCAGCGGCACGATCCATAGCCGTGACGGCGTTCGCTCGCTCGTCTCCCACAACGGCATCGTCGGTCACACGATCCGGCGCACCCAGGAGTTCAGCTACGAGCTTCCCGCCGGGTCCGTGGTCGTGCTGCACTCCGACGGACTCAAGAGCCGCTGGACGTTCGACTCCTACGCCGGGCTGCTGCGCCGCGATCCGACCGTTGTCGCCGCCGTCCTGTTTCGCGACTTCGAACGCGGGCGCGATGACGCGACCGCGCTGGTGGCGAGAACATGACGCAGGTGCTGACGACCGTCGCGATCGACCGCGAGCAGGACATCGTCATCGTGCGCCAGCGCGCACGCCAGATTGCCGCGCTACTCGGCTTCGACCAGCAGGATCAGGCGCGGGTTGCGACAGCCGTCTCCGAGCTCGCCCGCAACGCGTTTCAATACGCGCGCGGCGGCAACGTCAAGTGCTCGGTCGACGCAGGACAGGCGCCCGAGCTCATCATCGAGATCGGCGACCACGGCCCGGGCATTGCGCGCCTGCATGACGTCCTCGACGGTCGCTACCAGTCGAAGACCGGAATGGGACTCGGGATCCTCGGCGCACGGCGTCTGATGGACCGGTTCGAGATCGCATCGGAGACCGGCGCCGGCACGACCGTGACGATCGCCAAGCGCCTGACGGCGCCGCCGCCGTCGAAGGCAGAGATCAGCCGGATCTCCAGCTCGCTGGCACGAGAAGCAGCCGCCGGACCCGACGATGAGCTCCGCCTCCAGAACCAGGAGCTGATGCGCGCGCTCGACGAGCTCAGCGGTCGCAGAGAGGAACTCGCGCGGCTCAACCGCGAGCTCGAGGAGACCAACCGCGGCGTCGTCGCGCTGTACGCCGAGCTCGACGAGCGCGCCGAGGAGCTGCGCCGCTCGAGCGAAGCGAAGTCGGCGTTCCTGTCCAGTGTCAGCCACGAGCTGCGAACGCCGCTGAGCTCGATGCTGGCGCTGTGTGACCTGTTGCTGGGGCGAGCGGACGGCCCGCTGACCGAAGAGCAGGAACGCCAGATCGCCTACATCCGGGTCGGAGCGGAGACGTTGTTGCCGCTCGTCAACGACCTGCTCGACCTGGCGCGGATCGAAGCCGGCAAGACCGTCGTGCGCGCCAACATGTTTGCAATCGAAGACCTGTTCGCGTCGCTTCGCGGCATGTTTCGTCCGCTGCACCACGACGATCGCGTCGCGCTGGAGTTCGAGCCCGCCGGCGACATGCCGGCGATCAGCTCCGACGAATCCAAGGTCGCGCAGGTTCTGCGCAACCTCGTCTCAAATGCGCTCAAGTTCACGCAGGAGGGCGAGGTCCGGATTTGCGCGCGCCTCGACGAGCAAGCCGGAACAGTCGTGTTCATCGTCGCCGACACCGGCATCGGCATCGCGCCCGAGGACCGCGCGAGGATCTTCGACGAGTTTGAGCAGATCGAGAGCCCGCTGCAGAGCCAGACGCGCGGGACCGGTCTCGGCCTGGCCGTGTCGCAGCGCCTGGCGGCTGTGCTGGGCGGCGCGCTCAGCCTCGAGAGCGCGCTTGGCGGCGGGTCGACGTTCAAGCTGACGATCCCCGTGGCCTACAGCGGCACCGAGTCGCTGCCCCCGGCGCCGGGCACAATCGATGCGGACTCGGTGCCCGGGGTGCATGCCGGCGGCGGCCAGACGGCGGTCGTGATCGACGACGACGAGATGGCACGGTACCTGGCCGTGCACACGCTCCTGTCGCTCGGCTTCCGCGTGATCGAGGCAGTCGACGGAGCAGACGGACTGAGGTCGGTGCGCGAGCAGTCGCCCGATCTGATCGTGCTCGATCTGAAGATGCCGGGCACCGACGGCTTCGGCGTGCTCGACGAGCTCAGGCGGGAGCCCGCGACCGCCTCGACGCCGGTCGTGATCCAAACCGGCATGGCCGTCTCGGAATCCGACCGCGACCGGCTCGCCTCCGCGGTGGCGGTGCTCGACAAGCGCGCGGACGGCAGCGACGCGCTGACCGCGGTCGTCAAGACCGTGTTGGCGGACCGTGCTCCGATCGTCAGGGACTGACCGCGGCCGATGTCGCCTGCGCGACGGCATCGCGCAGCGCCGCGAGCTCGGCGTCTGACAGCGGCAGCCGCGGCGCGCGGCACGGTCCGCCGCCGAACCCGAGGTCGTCGAGCGCAGCCTTGAAGTACTGCACGAGCTTGGGCGTCATGTCCAGCCTGGCGAGTGGCAGCAGCTCGGCGTACAGTCGCCGCGCTTCGCCGAGTTCCCCGGCGCCGCACAGCTCCCACAGGCGCACGGCCTGCACCGGCAGCACGACGCCGACGCCAGTGATCCAACCGGCCGCGCCGGCGCAGAAGCCCTCGAGCGCCCAGTCGTCGCCACCGACCATCACATCGAGATCGGGACACAGGTTGACGAGCTCCGCGATCCTGCGTGCGTCCCCGGACGTCTCCTTCAACGCGGTGACCGCTGGGACCGCGTGTGCGAGCTCGGAGAGCAGCGCCGGCTCGAGGTCCGAGCCGCTGGCGGTCGGGTTGTTGTAGATCATCACGGGCAGGTCGGCGGCACTCGCGACGGCGCCGAAGAACTCGAGCAGCTCACGCCGATCGGCGCGGTACAGCAGCGGCGGCAGCGTCATCACGCCGTCGGCGCCCGCGCTCTTGGCGTCGCGTGCGTAGATCGCCGCCTGCTCGGCGGTGGCCGCCGAGACCCCCGCGCACACCGGGACCTTGCCGTCCGCCGCGGCGACCACCGTCTCGATCACCGTACGCCGCTCGTCGCGACTGAGACTGCCGCCCTCGCCGACAGTGCCGTTGGGCACGATCCCGTGGATGCCGCCGTCGAGCAGCCGGTGCACCTGGGCGGCGACTGCGTCGTGGTCGATGGCGAGGTCTGCGTGAAAGTGGGTGACGATCGCTGCGTGAACGCCGTTCATTGGTCTCCTCCGGTGATCGCATCGTTGGTCGCTGTCGAGCGCCCGGACCGCGCAAACCGTGCGGGGTCGAACGCCGCCAGCAGAGGGTCGCGCTCGCCGTCGAGCAGCAGCTTGGAGAGCAGCTCGCCGGTCGCCGGCGCGAGCGTGATTCCGAGCGTCGCATGTGCGGTCGCGACGTGCAGGCCGTCGTGGCCGGCGACGGCGCCGATGAACGGCAGGCCGTCGGGCGACAGCGACCGCATCCCCGCCCAATCGCTGGGCTGCGACGGCATCCGCCAGCCGGGCATCGCCTGCTGGGCTCCCGCTGTGATCGCGGCCAGGCGACGTTGCGACAGGGCCAGCCCGCGCGCGCCGAGCTCCAGCGTTCCCGACACGCGCACGCCGCCGTCAAACGCGCTGACCGCGACCTTCGGGCCCTCGAGGTAGAGCGCCCGGCGCGGACCGCTTGGATCGACGTCGTAGGTGCGGCTGTAGCCCTTCGCCGCGGCGACCGGAAGCCTGATCCCGAGCGGCTCGAGCAGTCGCGCGGTCGCGACGCCAGCCGCGAGCACGACCGCGCTCGCCTGGAGCGGCTCGCCGCCGGCGTGGAGCACCCAGCGGCCGCGCTCGCGAGTCAGCCCGGTGACGGCGACGTCCTGCCTGACGTCGACGCCGTGCGCCGCAAGCGCCCGCGCGAGCCCGGCTGTGAACAGCTCCGGCCGCACGCGCCGGTCGCCTTCGGCGATCACGGCGCCGACCATGCTCGTCGAGAGCGCGGGCTCGAGCGCGTGCGCCTCCTGGGCCGAGATCCGCTGCGGCGTCCGCTCGATGCCGGCCGCCCGGAGCTCCTCTGCGACACGCAACAGATGGTCGAGCTCGGCGTGATCGAAAGCCGGGTACAGCAACGGCTCGTCGTGGAGTTCGAACTCGACGCCGCGCTGGGCCAGCCGGTCGAATGACGGACCCGCGAGCTCGGACACACGCTGGAGCGCGACGAGGCCGCGCTGGTAGGCCGAGCGCGAGCAGCTGACGAGGAATCGGGCGATCCACTCAAGCATCGCCGGCGACAGCGACGGCCGGATCCACAGCGGACCCGATGGGTTGACCAGCCATCGCAGCGACTCGCCGATCACTCCCGGCCCGGGGACCGGGATCGCGAGTGATGGCGTGATCCAGCCGGCGTTGCCGGCCGAGGCGCCGCCGCCGCAGCGGCCCTGCTCGAGAACGATCACCTCTCCCCCGCGGCTTGCGATCGCCTCGGCGACGGACAGCCCGATCGCCCCGCCGCCGACCACGACCACGCGGCCGCCGGCGGCGGCGCCGGCCGGGCCGCTCACAGCGTGAAGCCCGCCGGGAACGGGTCGCTTGGGTCTAACAGGTACTGGCCCATCGCCGTGACCCAGGCGCGGCCGCTGATCTCGGGGATCACCGCCGGCAGGTCCCCGACGCGCGTCTCCTCGAGCAGGCGGCCGACGAACCGGCTGCCGATCACCGATTCGTTGACGAAGTCGACCCCGAGCGCGAGCTCGCCGCGACCGTGCAGCGCCGCCATCCGTGCCGAAGTCCCGGTTCCGCACGGCGAGCGGTCAAGCCACCCGGGATGGATCGAGGTTGCGTTGCGCGCGTCGGCGCCGTTGGTGCCGGGCTTGTGGAAGACGACGTGCTTGCAGCCGTGGATCGCCGGATCCAATGGGTGCACCGGCGGCCCGGCCGCATCGATCGCGTGGATGATGTCCAGGCCCGAATCGATCAGCTGCTGAGCGTTCTGCGGGACGGGGTCCAGGCCGAGCGAGTCGGCCGCCACGAGCGCGTAGAAGTTCCCACCGAACGCCATGTCGTAGCGAACCGTTCCGAGCGACGGGACCTCGATCTCGGCGTCGAGCGAGTCGACGAACGCGGGCACGTTGCGAAGCCGCACGCGCTCGGCGTGTCCGTCGACCACGGTCACGGTCGCCTCCACGAGGCCGGCGGGAGTCTCGAGTGCGATCACGGTCTCGGGCTCGGAGACCGCGACCATCCCGCATTCGACGAGCACGGTCGCGACCCCGATCGTCCCGTGCCCGCACATCGGCAGCAGCCCCGACACCTCCACGAACAGCACGCCCCAGTCCGCGTCAGGGCGCGTCGGCGGCTGCAGGAACGCGCCCGACATCGCCGAGTGCCCGCGTGGCTCGCGCATCAGCATCAACCGCAAATCGTCGAGATGGCTCTCGAAGTACAGACGCCGCTCCTGCATCGACGCGCCCGGCACCACGCCAAGGCCCGACGTGATCACCCGCGTCGGCATCCCCTCGGTGTGCGAATCCACAGCCGAGAAGTAGCGGGACGATCTCACTGACTCCCTCCGAGCATGATCTGGGTCATTACACCAGAGCGCCGGCGTCCGTCTGGTATCAACCCGTCTGTGTCCGCCACGACGTTCACCGCCCAGGATCCGCGCACGGGGGCGATCCTCGGCAGCTACTCCGACGCCGACGACGCGACGATCGCGATGGCGTGCGCCGGCGCGGCGGACGCCGTCGACGCGCTGAGCGACCCCCGCGCGCGGGTGCGCCTGCTGCGGGAGATGGCGCGGATGCTGCGAGTCGCGGGGCCCGAGCTGCACGAGCTGTGCGAGCGCGAGACCGGCCTGCCGCGAGCGCGGCTCGAAGGCGAGCTCGAGCGCACGTGCGTGCAGCTCGAGCTGCTCGCCGACGTCGCCGCCGACGGCAGCCACGTCGAGGCGATCATCGACACCGCCGATCCCGACGCACCGGTCGCACCGCGCCCCGACCTGCGCCGGATGCTGGTCCCGATCGGGCCTGTAGCGGTGTTCGGCGCGAGCAACTTCCCCTACGCGTTCAGCGTCGCCGGCGGCGACACCGCCTCGGCGCTGGCGGCCGGCTGCCCGGTCGTCGTCAAGGCCCATCCCTCGCACCCGGGCACGTCGGGACAGGTCGCCGCGATCGTGCTCGCCTCCGTCGAGGAGGCCGCGCTGCCGCGAGGCACGTTCTCGCTGGTTCACGGTGCCTCGAGCCACGTCGGCGAGACGCTCGCCCGAGGCGAGGAAATCGAAGCCGTCGCGTTCACCGGCTCGCTCGCCGGCGGGCGCGCGCTGTTTGACGTCGCCTCCTCGCGCGAGCGGCCGATCCCGGTGTTCGCCGAGATGGGGTCGGTCAACCCGACACTGATCACATCGGGCGCGCTCGACGCTCGCGCCGACGCCGTCGCGCAAGGGCTCACCGCCTCGATCACCGGCGGCACTGGCCAGTTCTGCACCAAGCCTGGCGTCGTGCTCGTGCCTGCCGACGCGGGTGGCGCCGCGTTCGTCGACGACGTCGTCGCGCGCCTGGACGCGGTCGACCCGGCGCCGCTGCTCAACGCGCGGATCCACACGGCGCTGCAAACCGCGATCTCAGAGCTCGACGAGGACCCTGACGTCGAGCGGCTCAGCGACCGCCCAGAGGACGGCGGCTCGCGTGGGACGTTCATGCAGACGCCGGCCGCCTACGCGGTCGACGACACCGTCGCAGCCCGCCGCCCCGACCTGCTCGAGGAGCGCTTCGGCCCGGTCGTGCTGTTCATCCGCTACGAAGACGTCGAGTCGGCCGCCGCTGTACTCGACGCGCTCGACGGCCAGCTGACCGCGACACTGCACGCCGAGGCCGACGAGCTTGACGAGCTCCGCGGGATCGTCTCGAGGCTCGAACGCAAGGCCGGACGCGTGGTGTTCGACGGGTTCCCGACCGGCGTCGCGGTGACGCGCGCGATGCAGCACGGCGGTCCGTACCCGGCGACGACCGCGCCTGCGCACACGTCGGTCGGCACAACCGCCATCCGCCGCTTCCAGCGCCCGGTGACATGGCAGGACGCTCCGGCGCAGCTACTCCCCGAGTCGCTGCGCGACGACAACCCACTCGGGATCTGGCGGCTGGTCGACGGGCAGCTGACACGCGATCGGATTTAGTGTCTCGACACTGGCGACGAGCCGATGCCAAAGCCCCCACTCCCTGACACGCTCGTCGAGTTCCTGGCGCAACCGAACCCGTCTGTGATCGCGACGGTCGCGCCCGACGGCAGCCTCCACACGGCCGCGACCTGGTACGTGTGGGACGACGGTCGGGTGCTCGTCAACATGGACGCCGGCCGCAAGCGCCTGTCGCACCTTCGCAACGACCCGCGCGTGTCGCTGACCGTGCTCGGCAATCAGGACTGGTCACGGCACGTGTCGCTCTCGGGCCGCGTCACGTCGTTCGAGCCCGACCCCCAGCTCGAGGGGATCGACCGGCTTGCGCGCCACTACACGGGCCAGCCGTTCGGCGGCCGCGACCGCGAGCGCGTAAGCGCCTGGATCGAGATCGACAGCTGGCACGCGTGGGCCGGGGCCGAGCCCTGGAGCGGCTAGTGCAGGCGGGTCAGGCGACGGCGACGCCGAGCCGGGCGCGAACGCTCGCGGCGATCGCGCCGCTGTCTGGGATGTAGGCGTCCTCGAGCGTCGGGCTGTAGGGGATCGGGGTCTCGTCGGTCGCGAGGATCCACACGTCGTCAAGGTCGTGCAGCCCCTCCTCGGCGACGGCGCCGAGCAGGCCGGTCGCCCAGCCGCCGGT
Source organism: Solirubrobacteraceae bacterium (assembly GCA_036490775.1). Lineage (GTDB taxonomy): Bacteria > Actinomycetota > Thermoleophilia > Solirubrobacterales > Solirubrobacteraceae > Palsa-465. The sequence goes on from DASXDD010000159.1 coordinate 32,970, forward strand.
GCGCGGCCCTTCCTCGACCGCGAGCAGCCGGTTGGTCCGGCTCACCGATTCGAGCACGGTCTCGAGGTCGAGCGGCCGCAGCGTGCGCAGGTCGACGACCTCAGCCGATATGCCGTCGGCCGCCAGCGACTCCGCCGCGGCCAGCGCGTCGGGGACGCCCTTGCCAACCGACACGATCGTCAAGTGCTCTCCGGGTCGGGCGATCCCCGCGCGACCGAGCGGGATCAGCTCCTGCTCGGGCGCCGGGCCCTTGACTGAGTACAGGCGTTTGTGCTCGAGGAAGATCACCGGGTTGTTGTCGCGGATCGACGCCTTCAACAGGCCCTTGGCCTCCGCCGGCGAAGATGGGAACACGATCTTCAGGCCGGGGATTCCCTGAAACCAGGTGCCGTGCGTTTGCGAGTGAATTGCGCCGAAGCGGCCGCCTCCGCCGACCGCTGAGCGCACGACGAGCGGCACGTTTCCCTGCTCGTTTGAGATGTACCAGAACTTTGCCGCCTGGTTGACGAGGCTGTCCATCGCCAGCGCCATGAAGTCTCCGAACATCACCTCGAACACAGGCCGTAGCCCCGTGACCGCAGCGCCGTAGGCCGCGCCGGCGAGCGCCAACTCTGAGATCGGCGTGTCGAACACCCGCTCGGCCCCGTGCTTCTCCAGCAGGCCAGTGGTCACGGCGAACACGCCTCCGGCGGCCGCGATGTCCTCGCCGAAGAACACCACGCTCGGATCGCGCGCGAGCTCCTCGTCTAGCGCTTCGCGGATCGCGACCCTGAACTCGAGCTCGCTCATGGGCTGTACTGGGTCGCGCGGTCAGACGCGGCGTCGGGATACGGAGCCTCGAGCGCGGCGCTGACCGCGTCGTCGAGCAGCGCGCGCGTCGATTCCTCGGTCTTCGCGATCTGCTGTTCTGAGACGCCGTCGGTGAGCAGGCGCTCGCGCGCAAGCTTGAGCGGGTCGCGCTCCAGCCACTGCTCGACCTCATCCTTCGGCCGGTAGGTCGCTGGGTCGCTCTTGGAATGGCCGTAGTGGCGATAGGTCTGGCACTCGAGCAGCGTCGGCCCGGCTCCAGCACGGGCCCGCTGCGCCGCCTCAGTGACGGCCGCGTGCACGGCCCACAGGTCGTTGCCGTCGACTTTCGACGAGGGCATTCCGTAGGCCCCCGCGCGGGCGGCGATATCCCCGCCGCCCGTCACGGCGGACATCGGCGTGAACTCGCCGTAGAAGTTGTTCTCGCACACGAACACGGCCGGAAGCGACAGCACCTTGGCCATGTTCAGGCACTCGTGGAAGTAGGCCTGGTTGGTCGCGCCGTCGCCGAACAGCGCGGCTGCAACGCGGCCCTGACGCTTTGCCGACATCGACGCGCCAAGCGCCGCCGCGATCGAACCGCCGACGATCCCGTAGCAGCCGACGAGACCGTGCTCGAGATCGATCACGTTCATCGAGCCCGCACGGCCGCCGCACACGCCCGTCGCACGACCGAGCATCTCGGCCACGAGCGGTCCGGGCTCGGTGCCCTTCGCGAGTGCGTGTCCGTGACCGCGGTACGTGCCCGCGAGGTAGTCGTCGGGCGCCAGCGCGAGACAGGTCCCGACGGCGACCGCTTCCTGACCCGCGCACAGATGCGTGGTGCCGTGCACCTCACCGGCCAGGAACAGGCGGTGGATCGCGCTCTCGAACAGCCTGATCAGGAGCATCCGCCCGTACGCCTCGAGGAAGTCAGTCCGGGCCGCCGACGCCCGCTCCGTCTGGACGTTCGCCATGTTGTTACGATCCTATCGCAAACGTTTGCAGTCACCTCAGCTCGAGCACTCTGTGGCCCTCGAAATCCTCATGCCCCGCCTGTCCGACTCGATGGAGGAGGGCACGATCGTGCAGTGGCTGGTCAGCTCCGGGGACCGCATCGACGCGGGGCAGGGACTGGTAGAGGTCGAGACCGACAAGGCCAGCGTCGTCTACGAGGCCGAGACCGCGGGCACGGTGCTCGCGCTACACGCGGTCGAGGGTGAAAGCGTGCGAGTCGGTGCGCCGATCGCCGTGATCGGCGACCAGGGCGAGGCGGTCCGGGACGGCAAATCCCGGACGAAGGCATCGCCGCTGGCCCGGCGGATCGCAGCCGAGCGCGGGGTCGATCTGGCAGCGGTCGCCGGCTCGGGTCCACACGGGCGGGTGGTCAGAGCGGACGTCGATCGCGCTAAGCCTCCGGGTGCCCCGACACCTCCGGGCGACACGGGCGCTCCCGGCGCTCCCGGCGCTCCCAGCGCTCCGGCGCCGGGCAAGGGCGAGTCGACGATCGACCCGCTCAGCCGTGCGCAGCAGACCGTCGCGCGGCGGATGTCCGAGTCGCGCGCGACCGTGCCCGACATCGAGCTGCGCAGCGAGGTCGACGCGCGCGAGCTGGTCGCGTTGCGCGAGCGGATGCGGGAGGTCACCGATCCGCTGCCGTCGCTCAACGACTTCATCGTCCGCGCCGCGGCGCTCGGACTGCGCGAGTTCCCTCGCGTCAACGCCGCCTATCGCGATGCGGCAGTCGAGACGTTCGGGCGCGTGAACGTGGGGGTCGCGGTTGCGGCCGAGGAGACGCTGCTGGTGCCGACGATCGTCGACGCCGACTGCAAGTCGGTCGTCGAAATCGGCGCGACGGCGCGCACCTTGGCCGCCCGTGCCCGCGACGGCTCGATCACGCCAGCCGAGCTGTCAGGCGCCACGTTCACCGTCTCAAACCTCGGCATGTACGGGATCGACAGCTTCTCGGCGGTGATCAACCCCCCGCAGGCTGCGATCCTCGCGGTCGGGGCGATGCGCACGCGCCCGGTCGTCGACGCGGTGTCGGATGCGGTTGTGGCAGCACCGACGATCCAGCTCACGCTGGCGTGCGACCACCGCGTGCTGAACGGCGTCGACGGCGCGCGCTTTCTGACCTACGTGCGCGAACTGCTCGAGCGGCCGCTGTCGCTGCTCGTATAAGCGGGCGCATCGCCGTTCGGACGGCCGAGCCCGTCGTCGACGTGGACGCCCTCGGGCTCGAGCGCGAGCCCGGACGCCCGCGCCGTGAGCTCGATCAGCGCGGCAAAATCGACGTCGTTGCCGCTGATCGAGCTCAGCGCCTGGACGATCTGCTCGGTGGCCGCCGCGAGCGGCATCGGGACCGAAAGCTCGCGCGCCGCGTCGAGACCGAGGTGGAAGTCCTTCAGCAATAGCTCAGGGGTAAACGTCGGCTTGAAGTCGAGGTTCACGTAGGCCGGGCTCTTGTAACGGGTGAAGGTTGAGCCCATCACGCTGTCGTTGAGGAACTCGAGGAAGTCGGCCCTCGACACGCCTCCCTTCTCGGCGAGCACCGTGATCTCCGCCATGCACTGAGCGACGACGCCGAGCATCAGGTTGTGGCAGATCTTCACCAGCCGTGCGCGCTCGCCCTCGCCGACGTAGGTGACCCGTCGACCGAGCTCCTCGAGCACCGGCTGGGCCCGCAGCCACGCGTCGTGCGGTCCGGAGGCGACGATCGTCAGGCGCCCGCTCGCCGCGACCTTCGGGTTGCCGCTGACCGGAGCCGCGAGCATCGCGGTGCCGCGGCGCTCAACCGCCTCGCGGATCTCGCTCGCGACCGCCGGCGAGATCGTCGTCGAGTCGATGATCAGCCCCGGAGCCCGGTCAGAGCGCGACAGCAGCCCGCGCGGCCCGTTGATGACCTCCTCGACGTCGGCCGAACCGGCGACCATCGTGAACACGATCTCGCGATCGGCCAGATCGGCCGGCGAATCGACGATCGTCGCCCCGAGCTCAGCGAGCGGCTCGCACTTGGCGCGGGTGCGGTTGTAGACGGCGACGTCGTGGCCAGCTTGCACCAGGCGCGTCGCGAGAGCCAGACCCATGCGGCCAACGCCGATCCAGCCCAGCGGCACGGGTTGGTCGCCGCTCATATGGTCAGCTCCTTTGCAATCGTTTGCAGGAATGTAACCGACCCCCTGCGGAGGGTCAAGCGAGGTGGGGTTTCGCGCCCGCCTTGCGGCCCCCAGAACATCCGCGTATTCTCAGTTGCAATCGTTTGCAGAACGGAGGTCGGGTCGATGGGATTGCACAGCTACGGGGCGATGGGCGTTGACTGGGAGGAGCGCGTTCGCTACGACCGGTTGCGGGACGAGCGGCTGGCGCGGATCAAGGCGCTGCTGGCCGAGTCCGAGCTCGGCTCGCTGCTGTGCTTCGACATGAGCAACATCCGTTACGTCACGGCCACGCACATCGGCACTTGGGCCAGCGACAAGCTCAACCGCTTCTGCCTTCTGCCTCAGGGCGACGAGCCGATCATGTGGGACTTCGGCTCGGCGGCGCGCCATCATCAGATCTACAACCCGTGGCTGTCTGATGGCCGTTCGCGCGCCGGGATCTCGACCATGCGCGGAGCGATGTCGCCCGAGTCGGGCCGGGCTGAGGATGTCGCCCACAAGATCAAGGTCGAGCTCGAGCAGCGCGGCCTGCTCGCCGAGCCGGTGGGGATCGATGCCATCGAGCCGCCGGTTCTGTTCGCCCTGCAGCGCGAGGGGATCCAAGTCGTCGACGGTCAACAGCTGATGCAGCAGGCCCGCGTGATCAAGACACGCGACGAGATCACGCTCTTGAACACCGCCTGCGCGATGGTCGACGCCGCCTACGAGGAGCTGTACCGAACGATGCGCCCCGGCTTCCGCGAGAACGACTGCGTCGCGCTGGTCAACAAGGTGCTCTACGAGATGGGCTCGGAGTTCGTCGAGGGCGTCAACGCGATCTCCGGCGAACGCTGCAGCCCCCACCCGCACGTGTTCACCGACCGCGCGCTGCGCCCGGGCGACCCGGCCTACTTCGACATCCTTCACAGCTACATGGGCTACCGCACGTGCTACTACCGCACGTTCGCGGTGGCCAGCGCGTCCAAGCCGCTGGTCGACGCCTACAAGCGCTGTCGCTACTACCTCGACGCGGCGATCGAAATGATTCGCCCCGGCGTGACGACGGGGGACGTCGCCTCCATCTGGCCCCGGGCTCAGGACTTCGGCTTCCCCGACGAGGAGGCCGCGTTCGCACTGCAGTTCGGCCATGGCGTCGGTCTGACGATCTGGGAGAAGCCGATTTTCAGCCGCCTGGTCTCGCTCGATCACCCCGAGGAGATCAAGGAGGGGATGGTGTTCGCGCTGGAGACCTTCTGGCCCGCCAGCGACGGCTGGTCGGCAGCGCGGATCGAGGAACAGCTGGTCGTGACCGCGGATGGCTGCGAGGTGATCACGCGGTTCCCGGCCGAGGACCTGGTGATCGCCGGCAAGCCCTACTTCACGACCGGCGGCACGCTGAACCTCGACCGTGATCCCCAGTCCAACCGCAACACGACCCTCGACGCCGGGGCGCAGACGGCCGTCCCCCGGCAGCCCGACCCCCCGGCCGACGCCGATCAGTCGACCGGTGGCCAGATGGGGATCTGACCGCGACCCGACGGGAAGCGGATGTTCTTGGAGCGGACGAACTCGTGGAGGGTCTCGACGGCATTCTCGCGGCCGAACCCGCTCTCCTTCTGACCGCCGAACGGGGAGCCCAGAAAGGCTCGGCGCATGTAGTTGTTGACGAACACCATGCCCACCTCGAGGCGCTGGGCGATCCGGTAGGCGCGAGCCTCGTCGATCGTGCAGATGGCTGCGGTCAGGCCGTAGCGGGTGCCGTTACAGATCGCAATCGCCTCCTCCTCGTCCGCGAAGCGCATCACGCAGGCGATCGGACCGAAGATCTCCTCCTGGGCGATCGCCATCGACGGCCTGACGTCAGCCAAGACGGTGGGAGCGACCCAGAAGCCGTCGCGAAGCCGTGCGTCGGTGGGCAGCCGGCCCTGAGCGACCACGCGCGCGCCCTCGCTCAATCCGCACTGCAGCCACTTAAGGACCTTGTCGCGCTGGGTGGCGTCCACCATCGCCCCGATGTCCGTGTCGGGATCGAGTGCGTCGCCCACGACCAGTCGCTCCGTCGCCGCGCCGAAGCGCTTAAGGAACTCATCGTGAACCGACTCGTGCACCAGGATCCTCGCCGTCGAGGTGCACGCCTCACCCTGGTTGTAGAACATCCCCTCGACGACGACGTGCACGGCGAGATCAAGATCGGCGTCAGCGAGAACCATGACCGCGTTCTTGCCGCCGAGCTCCATCGTGGCGAAGGTCAGATGCTCGGCGGCGCTACGGAGCACACGCTGCCCGGTCGCGGTCGCGCCCGTGAAGGTGATCCGCTCGACGCGGGGATGGGCGGACAGTGCCGGGCCGGCGCCGATGCCCGGGACAGCGTTGAGTACGCCCGGTGGCAGAACCTCGTTGGCGATCTCGACGAGACGCAGGACCGTGAGCGGCGCCTGCTCCCCGGGCTTGATGATCACCGTGTTGCCCGCGGCGAGCGCCGGCGCGGACTTCTTGGTGAAGTGGATCGGCGGCCAATTGAACGGCAGGATCGCGGCGACGACGCCGTAGGGCTCATAGATGACCCTGGCCTCGATCGGACCCTGATCGAGGATCTCGCCGTGCAGGGTGTCGGCCAGGCCTGCGTAGTAGTCAAAGCCGGCGTGGCAGAAGGAGAGGTCGAAACGCAGGGCGTCCCGGCGTGGCTTGCCGACCTCCCGCGCTTCCAGATCGGCCAGCTCATCCAGGTGCTCTCGGATCCTCGCCGCCACCAGCCTCATCAGCCGGCCGCGCTCCCGGGGCGCGAGCGCGCGCCACTCGCCAAACGCGCGCCGTGAATCGGCGACCGCGTCCGCGACGAGCTGCTCGTCGCCGTTGACGACCCGCCCGATCTCGCGACCGGTGGCGGGCTCGAGGACCGCGAACGTGTCCCGGTCTCCGGCCTCGACCCAGCCGCCGCCAACGTACGCGCCCCAGACAGTCCGCTCGCCGGACCCGTCGGCGTGGGAGCGGCCACCCGCTGCAGACGTCGATGCCGGCTGGGTCACCGAGCCTCCCCTTCGGGGCTCAGTTGATCGCGGATCCAGTCCGCAACCTGGGGCCGGTACTTGTACGGGATGTTGTTGCACACGTGCGAGCCGTCCTCGTGCAGCACCCACTCGGCGCCCGGCACCGCCTCGGCGATCCGGCGTGTGTCTTCCCAGGCGATCACCCGATCGAGCTTGCCGGTGATCACCAGGCACGGCTGAATGACCCGCTCGGCGACACCGGCCAGGTTCAGTTCGCCGGCGCAGCGCCGCGCCTGCTCGGGATCGGAGGAGCCGGTGTGGTGGGCGATCGTCTCCCGGGTGAGCTCGGGCATGAGGTCCCAGTTTGCGGCGAAGTCAAACGGGCCGCTGATGCCGGCGATCGCCTTCAGCCGCGGCTCGAACGCCGCCGCGCGGACGACGTAGTGGCCACCAAGGCTGACGCCGACGGCCCCGATCCGCTGCGGGTCGAGCTCGGATCGCCCGGACACGGCGTCGAGGATCGCTGCCACGGCGACCTCGTAGTCGGGCCGGATGTTCAGCGCGAAGCCGGTCTCCCCCTGACCCGGTCCATCGAGCGAGAGGGTCGCCATGCCGCGTTGGAGGAACACATCCTCCCAATGAAAGAACTCCTCCTTGGTCGAGTCCAGGCCGGGGATTAGCACGACGAGCGGAGCGGGCGGCTCAGCGGATGGACGGCGCAGGTTGGCGACGACGCGTCCTCCGTCGGGCAGTGGCGTCTCGATGCGCTCAGCGGTCGGATCGAGCAGTTCGTGGGCGCTGGCCAGCGATCGCACCGCGGCCTCGGTGTTGCGGCGGTTGAGTGCCGGATCGAGCACCCAGACGAACTTGGAGAAGTGGTAGCTGACGGCCGCCTGTACAAAGGCCTCACCGGCGCTATGACGATAGCCCTGCTCGAGCGCCCGGCGGCCCAGCTCGACATGCACCTCAGCGGTCACCGTCCAGGCGTCGAGCCACTGCTCCCAGCGCGACACAGCGCGGGTCGTCCGCACGAAGTCGTTGTAGTCGATGCCGTTGGCGATGAACCGCCCCGCCCAGTTGCGAATCGCCGCCTCGACACGCTGGTCAGCCACGTCGTAGTCCCGCCACCGATCCCCGCCGAAGCTCGCGCTCGGCGTTTCCGTGCAGCACCCTATCGGCGCCGACCGCTTCCACCAGCCCGCGCAGTACGGCCGGATCGTGGGTGACGGTGTCGAACAGAAATCGCCCGATCGACGCGTCGGCCGGCTCGCCCAACCCCCGCCCGGCGGCGACGACGTGAGCACTCCCGTATCTGAGGCGGCCGCGCAGAGCAACGATCGCGCCGCCACCGTGGGCCAGCAGCACCCGCAGCGCCGGGTGGCCGCCATCATCGCGGACGGCAGGCCGCCAGGCCTCGGGCGAATCCGCGCTGCGCAGCATCTCGGCGACGATCACGTGCGCATGGACGTCGATCGCGGTCATTTGGCCGAGGCGGGGCGCCGGGCGCGCGCCCGCTGGCGCGGTGGCGCCGTCGAGCCACGGACTACCAGCGTGGGCTCGAGCAGGATCTCGCGGGGGACGCTCGACTCGTCGGCGAGCCGCTCGAGCATCAGGTCGGCCGCGACGGTCCCGATCTCGCGCTGCGGCACGCGCACGGTGGTCAGCGACGGTCGCAGGCGGTCGACGAACGGCATGTCGTTGAAGCCCGCGATCGAGATGTCCTCCGGGCAGCGCAGACCGCGGTCTTCGAGCGTGTCGTAGCAGCCGATCGCGAGCAGGTCGTTGGCGGCGACAATCGCTGTGACGTCGTCGACGTCGTCGAACAGTTCTGCGCAGACCCGGGCCCCCTCGGCCTCCGTGAACCAGTTGCTCAATCGGACCTGCCCCTCGGGCACCTCCAGCCCGCAGGCCTCCATCGCCTCCAGGAAACCGAGGTAGCGCCGGTGTCCGGTCGAAGTGTTCTGCGGCCCCGAGACGTGCCCGATGCGCTTGTGGCCGAGGGCGGCGACGTGCTGCACCGCCAGCCCGATGCCCTGCCGGTCGTTGACCGCGACCGATGGCACCGAGCCGTCTTCGAGGCTGCGGTTGACGAGGACCAGCGGGGTCCGGGCGGCCCCGACTTCGGCGAACAGGTCGCGATCCAGTCGCGCCGTGGCCGAGATGATCCCGTCGACCTGGCGCGCAAGCATCGCCTCGAGGTGGGTGTGTTCGCGTCCGGCGTCGTTGTCGGTGTTGACGATCAGCGGGGTGTAGCCGGCGTCGTCGAGACGATCTTCGATCCCGCGCAGAATCGGCGGAAACAGCGGATTGGTGATGTCGGGGATCAGCACCCCGATCGTGTACGAGCGGTTGGTCTTCAGGCCGCGTGCGATCGGGTTGGGTCGATAGCCGAGCTCCTCGGCCGCCCGCAGGACTCGCTCTGCGGTCTCCTGGTTGACGAGTGCGCGAGTTTCCACGTTGAGAGCCCGCGACACGGTCCCCGGATGGACCCTGGCCACCCGCGCCACGTCGCGAATCGTCACCTGGGCTCGCATGCGGGGAATTATCGTGTCGGGGTTGCGGTCAGGATCGGCCTGCGTGCGCCGGTTGGGCACCCGAGATCACCCCCTCCAGGTCCTGCCCGAAGTCGCTCAGCATCACGATTGCGGCGTTGCGCCCCGGACCACCCGTCACCGAGCCGCCCGGATGCGTGGTACCTCCGGTCTGGTAGAGACCGGGAATCGGCATCCGGTGCTGCGCCCATCCCGCAGCTGGCCGCAGATCACCGCTGTGGGCCAGCGACCGGTCCCCGCCATGGAACGTGCCATGCCACATGTGCGGGTTGGATCGCTCGAGGTCGGGCGGAGAGACGATCAGCTGCGCGAGAATCGACTCCGGCACCATGTTCGGGGCCGCGCGCCGCAGATGCTCTAGGTGGACCGCAGCGATCTCCTCTCGCAGCGCCAGCCAGCGCCCAGGCCCGCCGCCGGGGTCATACGGCTGCATCCCGAGGACCTTAACGGTGTGCTGACCATCGGGCGCTCGGGAGCTGTCGGCGACGGTTGGCGCCGGGAACAGCAACCAGGCGCCGTCGCGCACCAACCGCCCCTCCTTCACGTCCCGTCCCATGCGGACGATCTGCTCAGGCCAGCCGGCGACGCCGGCCGATACTGCGGTCAGCGAGCCACCGTCTGCCAACGGGTACCGGGGAGGCTCGGTCGTGGCGTAATGCGCGGCGAACGCGGCCACCCCCTCGTCGTAGGTATCGATGCCGTAGAGGAAGTCCTCGTCCCACGCCTCGGCCGGCGCCATGTTCACCAGATCCTTGACATGGATCGTGGACAGGACCGCCTCGCGCGCTAGGTGGCGCTCGCCGTCCTCTGTCTCCACGCCGGCACATCGCCCGTCGACGAGCACGAGGCCGACCACCGGCCGGTTGCAGAGAACCTCTCCCCCGCCGTCCTCGATCACCTCCACCAGCGCGCGGGCAAGCTCTCCGGAGCCACCACGCGGGATCGTCCAGCTGCGCCGCTGGCGTCCGAACACGATCGAGTAGGCCAGCGGCCCGGAGCCCGCCGAATCGACTGGCTGCCCGGTCTGAAACGCCATCCACAGCATGAACGCCTGCACGTGACGGCTCTCGAACTCGTGGCGCACCACGTCCCAGGCGCTGATCACTGCACGCCGGCGCCAGCGGCCGGCTCCCCGGCGGTCCGCGATCATCTCCGCGAAGCTCGGCCCGAATCCGATCGGCGTGAAGCGCTGCCGCGCGAACACGTCTTTGACGGCGTCGTACTCGGCGATCAGCCGCCGGTAAGAATCGGCGTCTGCACGCGAGAAACGCGCGATCTCATCGCACGTTCGCTCGATGTCGAGCCACATCGTCAGCGACTCGCCATCGGGGAAGACGACGTGCCCCACGGGGTCGGGCTCGATGTACTCCAGACCGTGGTCGGCCAGCAGCCCGAGCTCATCGCGCGCGAGCAGTGGGTTGGTCTGAATCAGCGTGTGCCCGGTGGAGCAAGTGTCCACCCGGTGCCCGGGGAGCAGCAGCTCCTCCGACGCGACCCCGCCGCCGGGGACGGCCCTGGCGTCGAGCACCCTGCAACGGTGGCCGGCGCGCGTCAGGTATGCAGCCGCGATCAGGCTGTTGTGCCCCGCCCCGGCGACGACTACGTCAGCGTCGGCGCTCACGCGCTCGTCGCGTCCGACGCCACCGCCCCACCGAGGTATAGGGCGCCGATCTCGGGGTGCTCGAGCACCTCTCGGCCAGAGCCGGCAAGACGCACGATGCCGTTCTCGAGCACGACGCCGTGCGAGCTGAGCTTGAGGCCCGCGCGCGCGTTCTGCTCGACCAGCAGGATCGTCTTCCCCTGACTATTCATCAGCTCCACCATCTCGAATACCACCTGGCGGGTCTGCGGGTCGAGGCCCATCGACGGCTCGTCGAGCACGATCAGAGTCGGGTCAAGCATCATGCAGCGCGCGAACTCCACCAGTCGCTGCTGACCGCCCGACAGGCTCCCGGCCTTCTCGTGAGCGCGCTCGCTGACGATCGGATAGAGCTCCTGCACGGTCTTCAGGCGCTGCGCCACGAGCGTGCGATCGCTGATCGTGAACGCGCCCATCTCGACGTTCTCGCGCACGGTCATGTCCGGGAATAGGCTGTGTGCCTGCGGCACGTGCGAGATGCCCCTGGCAAGGATCTGCCTCGGCGCAAGTCCTGAGATCAGCTGTCCCCCGAAGCGGATCTCTCCGCGACGCACCCGCAGCAACCCGCTGACCGTCGCCAGCAGCGTCGACTTGCCGGCCCCGTTGGGACCGACGATGCACGTGATCCGGCCCTCGGGCACCTCGAGTGAAACCTCCTTGAGAATGTCGCCGCCGCCGTAGCCCGCGACCACGCCCTCCAGGCTCAGTAGCGGGTCCGGCCCTCCAAGCCGCTCGCGCCGCGTGACGATCGGCGACGACACGTGGCCGCTCGGGCGCCGGGCGGGAACTTGATCCGGGTGCCGGGCGAGCTCCAGCTGGGTGGACGGGTCATCCTCGCCGCCGAGGTACGCGTCGAGCACGGCGGGGTTGGTGCGCACGGTCTCGGGAGCGCCGGTTACGAGCGCCGTGCCCTGACTGAGGACGGTCACCTGATCGCACAGGTTCATCACGAACTCCATGTTGTGCTCGACGATCAAGAACGTCTTGCCCGCGCTATTGAGCTCGGCGATCCGCTCTGCGAGATGCTTGATGAGCGTCGGATTGACACCGCCGGCGGGCTCGTCGAGCAGCAGCACGGCCGGGTCGGCAACCAGCAGCGACGCCAGCTCGAGCAGCTTGCGCTGTCCGTAGGACAGATTCGAGGCCGGCTCGTGAGCGAGGCGCGCGATCCCGACGAACTCGAGCAGCTCGAGCGCGCGCCGTGTCTCCGCCGCGGAGCCGGAGCGGCGCAATATGCCGCGCAGCCACCCTTGCTTTCGCTGCGTGGCGACGAGCATGTTCTCGAGCACGGTCAGCCGCCCGAACAGCCGCGTCAGCTGAAACGTGCGTCCGACGCCCAGGCCGAACACCCGGTCGGGGGGAGCGTTCGTGATCTCGGTGCCGTTGAAACGCACCTCGCCCTGTTGGATTCGCTCGTAGCCGGTGACGACGTTGAACAGCGTGGTCTTGCCCGAGCCGTTGGGACCGATCAGACCATGGATCACGCCTTCGCGAACCTCCAGCCCGCAGTCCGACAGGGCCTGCACGCCGCCGAACGACTTAGACACGCCCGCGACTTCGAGCAGCGCGCTCACCGGACCGCTCCGGCCACGCCGGGGTGGACGGCCGGCTCGCGCGCGGCCCCGGGGTCGAGTGAACGCGCCCGCCGATTCGCCAGGTACTGGCCAATCGTGGGAACAACGCCGCGCGGGAGCAGCAGGATCACAGCGAGGAACAGCACCCCGTAGGCGATCAGGTACGTCCCCGTCCCGGAGAAGGTCTGCGTGAAGTACTGCTGGAGTGCCTCGAGGACCAGCGCGCCGAGCAGCGGGCCCACCAGCGTCCCGATCCCGCCTAGGAAGGCCATCAAGGCGATCGAGATGTCGAACAGAGGGTCGTATGCGAACTGCGGATAGATCTGGCCGAGGAAGTAGAAGTAGAGCCCGCCGACCATCCCGACCGGGAACGCCGACAGGACGAACGCGATGAGCTTCACGCGCCTGGTCTTGACGCCGAGGCCGCGCGCACGGTCCTCGTCGTCGCGGATCGCGAGCAGTTGCAAGCCGAACCGCGAACGGCGGACCGCCCAGGACATTGCCACGGTGAGGACCAGGATCACCAGCGCCACGTAGTAGAAGGGCTGGTTGTAGTTGGCGGCGCTGAACGGCGCGAAGGGAAACAGGATGCCCGAGGTGCCGCCGGTGAACGAGAGGTTGAAGGCGGCCAGTTGGAAGATGAAGAAGATCGCGATCGTGACCACCACGAACGTGTGGCGGCGGGTGCGCAGGGCGATCAGGCCGACTGGGATTGCGATCAGCGCCGCCACCAGTCCAGCGAACGGCAGCAGCGCGAACACGTCCCAGCCGCCCTTGAAGTGCCAGTCTCGAGCTGCCAGCGCGACCGCGTAGCCACCGCTTCCGAAGAACACCGCATGGCCGAGAGCGAGGTAACCGGAGTAGCCGCTGAACACGTTCCACGCGGCGGTGGACACCATGAAGATCAGCGTGAACACCGCGATCGAGGTTGCGGTCGGGTCGGTGATCGCGACTGGGAAGAAGGCAAACACCACCACGACGAGCAGGAGGCCGATTGCCGCCATAGCGCGGAGCAACACCCCGCGTCGGCGCGCAGTACCGCCGTCCGATCCGAGCTCGAGAGCGCCGGTTTCGCTCACTGGGCGCGCACTGCCGATCGCCCGAACAACCCCTGTGGTCTCACGGACAGCACCACGACGAGTACGGCGAAGAACACCAGCGGCGCCCAGGTCGGCGACCACGCGACCGCTACGACGTCGTTGATCACCAGCAGGAGAACGGCGGCGGCCATGGCGCCCCCGATGCTGCCCATCCCGCCGAGGATCACGATTGCCAGCAGTCTCGAGATGAGGTCGTAGCCGCTGCTTGGGTTGAAGGCGGTGGTCGCGCCGAACACCATGCCACCGATCGCCGTGACGGCGACGCCGATGCCGACCGAGATCGTCCTCGTTCGGTTGACGTTGACTCCGATCAGGTCGGCAGCTGTGCGGTTCTGCAGCGAGGCGCGGACCGCGCGACCGAACTTGGTGCGGTAGAGCATGTAGTAGAGCGCCGCCATCAGCAGCACAGCCAGCGCAAACCCGATCAGGTAGATGTAGGGCAGGTAGAAGCCGAGCACGTGGAGCGACTTGTCGACGTACGACGCGTGAAGCTGCACGTAGTCGGCCCCGAAGATCGCGCTCAGGACGCCCTCGATCAGGATCGCGATCGCGAACGTGACGAGGATCGACATCCCGGTCCGGTCCGCATCCCGCAGTCGGCGCATGAAGAAGAACTCCATCGCGACACCGAGCAGGAACATCGCCGGCACGGTGATCAGCAGCCCGGGCAGCAGGCTGATCCCCAGATGCGCCGACAGCTCGTAGCTCAGGTACGCGCCCAGGACGACCATCACGCCCTGGGCGATGTTGATGATGTCCATGACCCCGAAGATCAGGGTCAGACCGGCGGCCATCAGCGCGTACACGCCGCCGGTCAGGATCCCGTCGACGATCGCCTGGAGAAGCTCAGTGCTCGACACTAGCGAGCCCTATCGGCGGGGCCGTGCACCAGCCGACCCTAGCCCGCCCAGGGCGGCTTCGGGTTCTCAGGAGGCTTGGATCCAGGCGTCGACGTCGGCAGTGTCTGCACCAGCGCGCTCTTCTGCCATTGGAACGTCAGCGTCTTCCCAGCCAGGTTCTGACCTAGCGCGTCGAACTTGACGGGGCCCTGCACGCTGTCGAGAGTCATGCCGCTGTGTAGATAGCTGATGATCTTCGCGTTATCGAGGCTGTTGTTGGCCTGCACCGCCTGCGCGACGACCTGTCCGACCGAGTAGGCCTCGGCCACGTCGGCATTGATGTCCGAGGGAGTGCCGCCGTACTTGGCGATGTACTCCTTGACCATCTGCTGGCTGTCGGCCTTCTGGAACCCGCCGTACCAGCCGTTTGGCACGAAGATTCCGTTCTCGTTGCCCTTGCCGACCGCCTTCACGAATGCGGCGCCCTGGTCGGGGCCGGCGGTCGCGATGAAGATCTTGGGACTGTAATGCTGCTGGATGAATGCGTGGACGAACGACGACACCGTCGGCACGTCGACCGACCCCAACACGGTCACGTCCGCCTTGGTCGACGCAACCTGGGTAGCGATCGGGGTGAAGTCGGTGACTTCAGCCGGGAACACCTTCGAAGAGACCGTCTTGACGCCAGCGCCCTGCAGGATCTGCTGCGCGGGAGGGATCTGAGGCTGGGTGAACGGGTCGTTCACAGTCGCGTACGCAGCCGTCTTAGGCCGCTCGGCGGCCGGCAGCGACGCAACCCACTGAGCGAACGTGACCAGGTTGTTCTTGACCGGCACCGATACATCGAACACGTTGTGCAGGCCCGATCCGAACACCGTCGGGCCACCGCCCGCACCCTCGACGAACGCATACCCATACCGCGCTGCGACGCGCGCTGACGGGACCGTGAGCAGAGTGGAGAACGGGCCGAATACGAGCGGGACCTTGTCTGAGCCGATCAGCCTTTGGTAGTTGCTGACCACCTGGGCCGGACTGGAGGCGTCCGAGACAATTTTCAGCTTGATCGGGTGTCCGAGCAACCCCCCCTTAGCGTTCTGATCAGCCGCCCACAGCTCGTAGCCGCGCTGGAACGCCTGGCCGTCGGACGCGAAGTCGCCCGACAGAGACAGCGACGCGCCGATCGTGATCGGGCTCTTGTTGGCGGTGGCACTTCCGCTGCTCGAGCCCGAACTCGAACTCGAACTCGAACTCGAGCTCCCGGAGCCGCCGCACGCGGCAACGACCGTGACCGCCGCCAGCGCAAGGCCACTCGCGGCACAACTGCGCAAGATCCTCATCTCCGTCTCCTCCGCTCCTCAGTAGGTGTCGAGGATCGGCCGTCGGCTCCGTCGCAACTCGCCACCGAACTGGTTGCAAGTTGTTGCCGGCGCGCGCCCGGGTCCGCTGACACCGACGCGGTGCAATCGTTTGCAGGACGATAGTCGCGCGTCTGGCGGGTGTCAACTGCAATCGTGTGCAGGAACGGTTAAGAAACCGGGGTACGGAGCGACCAGTTGGACTCCGAGCCGCACCGGACCTGACCGGACCCGTCGAGCCCGACCATCAGATTCCGCCTACCTTTATGAAACTTTTAGGTTAACATCCCCTTTAGCCAGGTAACACTAGGCAATGGCAGTTAGAAGTAGCTTTTGCTCGGACGCAGGGCCCGCTTCGCAGCATGCACAAGATCTCGGAACTTGGAAGGTGGTCGTCTGGCCACCGGAAATCGTCGCCACGACGGGGTTGTCAAACCGGCGTGGTGCGCGCTTTGGCGTCGACCGTTTTGCCTGGCGGACGTCGTCAATGCAACTGTGAAGCGGGGAGGAGAACCGGTCACAAGCCCCTGTAGACCGGGCTTCCGTACCTGTGACGCAGGCTGTGGGGCCGATCGTTCGCCTGGCGGTCGGCACCGCAGTTTCACAAAGAGTTCGGCGTCGGCCGTTCGCCTGGCGGCCGGCGCCGAACCCCTTCTCTCCTAGGGACGGAAACGTCCCGGGCGAGCGTGCTCGAGCGGCGCGCGGGACGAAACCGCTCTGACAGAACGGAAACATCCCCACCGCCTTCGTGGCGGGCTTCGATGGGATGTTTCCGCGCAGAGCGCCGAAGAACGCCCGCTCACCTGGCGGCGGGCGGTGCCCGGGACGTTTTCGGGCGGCGAGACGCGTGCAAACGTCCCGACCAACGCGCCACCCGACTCGCGTGGGACGTTGGCTCCGCTGAGCGGAGCGAAGATCCCGGTCGCCGCTACCCGACCCCTTCGATGGGACGTTTGCCCAGACCTCGCGCAAACCGCGAACCGCGACCCTCTCCGACCCCGCCCCGCCCCCCGGAGACCCCCACCCGACGACGAACCGCTACCGGCCGTGCCCCGACCGCGCGTCGGGCCCGCGAGCTTCGCGGCGCAGCCGGCGCGCGAGGTCGCTCGCGCGCTGCACCTGCTCTGACAGCTCCTCGCAGCGCTCCGCGGCCACGTCCGCAAACCTGCTCAGCCGCTCGGTTGCAGCCTCCCGATCAGAGCTCGCCGCGGAGGGGTCTTGGATCGCGTCGCGCGCGTGCAGCAGGCACCGGATTTCGTCGACGCTGAACCCGAGCGGCTTCATCTGGTGGATCAGCTCGAGGCGCTCGATCTGGTCGTCGGAATAGAGCCGAAAGCCACCGCCGGTCCGAGTCTCGGGACTCAGCAAGCCCTGCTCCTCGTAGTAGCGAACGGTGCGAAGCGACACGCCGACGCGCTCGGCGACCTGCCCGATCTGATGCAGCGCGGACTCAGATTTCTGGACGCTTCCCTTTACATCCCCGGACATGTCCAGTAGCTTATCCCTTACGTAACGGCAGAGTGCGGTAGAGAAGGGGGCACTTGAAGAAGATCGGTATCACTCGAAGTGGATCAAAGCCGGGCAGCGAGCTGCGGCAACGCCATCTCGAACGCTCCACCAGCATCGCGAACGCGGTAAGGCAGGAGCTCAGTCGCTCACGCGCTCGCCGGCCCGAGATCGCGCGCAACGCGCGTACACGCGGCATCACTACCTGACGCCACCCTGACCGGTGGACGTTTTGCTGGTCAGGCCGTCTGGGATACGCTCGATCGCATGGACAGCGGTCATACCTCAGCCCGCACGGACAGCGGGCACAGCGGCGTCAGCTTCACCCGCTACGTCGCGATCGGCGACAGCACCACCGAAGGTCTCGAGGACCCCTCCCCTGCCGGCGACGGCTATTTCGGCTTCGCCGACCGGCTGGCGCTCCGGCTCGCCCGCGAACAGCCGGGCCTCCTGTACGCAAACCTGGGCATCCGCGGCCGCAAGATGCGCCAGATACGCGAGGAGCAGCTCGCGCCGGCGCTCGCGCTCGAGCCCGACCTCGTCAGCATCGTCGGCGGCCTCAACGACATCCTGCGCCCGCGGATCGACTTCAACGCAGTCCTCGGCGAGTTCGAGCAGATGGTCGCGGCATTCGACGGCTCCGGCGCCACCGTGCTCGGTGTGACGTTTCCCGACGCCGCGCAGATCATGCCCGCGGCGCGCTTGGCCCGCAGCCGGGTGAGCATGCTCAACAAGGCCTTACGGTCGATCGCTGAACGGCACGGGATGGTGCTCGCCGACCTCGAGCGGCGCGGCGTCGTTGACCGGCGACTGTGGTCGGTCGACCGGCTGCACGCCAACTCCGCCGGCCACGCGCGGATCGCCGCGGCGATGGCGCAAGCGCTCGGGCTCGAGCCCGACGAGAATCCGTGGGCGCCATTGCCGCCGGCCGATCGCATCCCGCGCGCGACCGCGATCACTGGTGAGCTTGCGTGGATGGGACGCCACATGACGCCGTGGATCGTGCGGCGCATCCGTGGCCGCTCGTCCGGCGACGGCCGCAGCGCCAAGCGACCGCTGCTGACGCCGGTACTCGCACAGAACGACACGGCCGCCGAACCCGTTTGAGTCCGGCGGCCGCTTGAAACTGCTTTGAGGCTTTACGCCGCTGAGCGGAGCCCGTCGAGCTCCGGCCTACCCGCGAGGCGGGCAAGCGCGCGCTCCTCGAGCTCTCGCGCACGCTCGGCTGAAAAGCCGAGCTCGCTGCCCGTCTGACGGAGCGTGCGAGGCTCGTCTCCGGCAAGTCCGAACCGGAGGCGGATCACGTTGCGCTCGGCCTCGGGGAGCTGCTCAACGACGGCGGTGAGGCGCTGGTCGCGGTCTGCCGCGGCAACTTCCTCCACCGGCTCGGGACGATCGCTCGCGAGCAGATCGCCGAGCTCGGTCTCGCCGTCATCGCTGATCGGCTGGTCCAGGCTCGCCAGACCGCGGCTCAGCTCGCGAAGCTCCGTGACCTCGTCGACGGTGAGCTTCGCCACTTCGGCGATCTCCTCGTCGGTCGGCTCACGCCCGAGCTTCGTGTTCAGCTCACCTTCGACCTTGCGCACCTTGACCTGTCGCTGCGCGACATGGACCGGAACGCGAATCGTGCGGCCGTGGTTCTGCAGACCGCGCTGAATCGCCTGGCGGATCCAAAGTGTCCCGTAGGTCGAGAACTTGAAGCCGCGCCGCCAATCGAACTTCTCGACTGCACGGATCAGCCCAAGCATCCCTTCCTGGACGAGGTCCTCCATCGGCAGGCCGTGGCCCTGATAGCGACGAGCCTGCGACACGACGAGGCGCAGGTTGGAGTTGATCATCCGCTCCTTGGCCTCGAGGTCGCCGCGCTCAATCCGCTGAGAGAGCTCGACCTCCTCGGCGGCGGTCAGCAGCGGGTGCTGGCGAGCACTGCGCAGGAACAGCTCCAGGGAATCCCTGGTGCCGCCCGCGGTGTCGTCAGCCTTGACCGCGCGCAGCTCCGCACCGCCAACTACCGGTCCGTCCGCGTGGGCGGCCCGGCGACGGCGCTGTCGCTGGGTGGTCGTCGTGGCCGCCGGGCGGCGGGCACGAGCTCGTGTATTGGTTTCTGTTCGGTCGCCACGCGCGCGCGAAACGGCGTCGCGACGCTGTGATTCAAAATTGCTCAGTTCAATCTCCGAATTAGTCTTGTTCGACGTACGTCGAATTATAGCATGGTTCGACGGTCATCGAACTATGCTAGGGCGCCGAATTTTCCTGGTCCCGCTATTCCTACGACGGCGCGCGCCCAGGGTTACAAGCGTTCGACGTAGGTCTTACGAAAGCCTTCGTTGCAGGCCGTTTGCCGTGGCCCTGGCCCGCGACCTGCCGCTCAGCCTGAAATCGACGCCTGGGCGGCCGCAACGCGCGCGATCGGCACCCGGAACGGCGAGCACGACACGTAGTCCAGACCGGCCGCGTCAAAGAACGCGATCGAATCGGGATCTCCCCCATGTTCCCCACAGATGCCAAGTTTCAAGCCTGGGTGCTCTTCGCGGCCCACCCAAGCGGCGAGCCGCACCAGCCATCCGACCCCCGGGCTGTCGATCGTCTCAAACGGCGAGCGGTCGAGGATCTTGCGCTCGATGTAGGTCGGCATGAACTTCGATTCGGCGTCGTCGCGGGAGAAGCCGAGCGCCGTCTGCGTGAGGTCGTTGGTGCCGAACGAGAAGAAGTCGGCGTGCCGCGCGATCCGGTTGGCGATGAAGCACGCGCGCGGCAGCTCGATCATCGTCCCGACCGTGTAGTCCGTGCGTTCCTCGAGGCCGTGCTCGGATGCCACGCGCACGACCAGCTCGCGCATGATCTCGATCTCGTGCTCGTAGGCGACGAGCGGGATCATGATCTCCGGATGCGGCGGGTCGTCGACGGCCTTCGCGGCCCGCATGATCGCGTGTACCTGCATCTCATAGATCTCCGGATACAGGATCCCGAGGCGGACGCCGCGCGTCCCGAGCATCGGGTTGCCTTCGTGGATGTCCTCGACTCGGGCGAGCAGCGTCTCGAGCTCCTCGAGGTCATCGTGCTCCTCGGCGCGCGCCCGTTCGACCTGCACGCTCAGGTCCTGGAGGTTGGGTAGGAATTCGTGCAACGGCGGATCCAGCAGCCGGATCGTCACCGGCAGACCCTGCATCGCGTCGAAGATCCCGACGAAGTCCTCCTCCTGGAGGGGCAGCAGCTCCGCCAGCGCGTCGCGGCGGCCGTCGCCGTCCCGGGCCATGATCATCGCCTGCATCTTCGGCTGCCGGTCTTCGGCCATGAACATGTGCTCGGTGCGGCACAGCCCGATCCCCTCGGCGCCTAGCTCGCGGGCGCGGACCGCGTCCTTCGGTGTGTCGGCGTTGACGCGCACTCGAAGGCGCCTGATCTCGTCGGCCCACTCGAGCACGCGGTCGAAGCTGTCACTGATTTCGGGCTCGATCAGCGTCGCGCCCTCCTCGACGACCTTGCCGACGCTGCCGTCGATCCCGATCGCGTCGCCCTCGTGGAACACGCGCCCGTCGATCCGCAGCTCGCCGGCGGCGACGTCGATCGCCACATGCGCGCCGGTCACGGCCGGTACGCCCATCCCGCGCGCGACCAGGGCGGCGTGCGACGCCTTGCCGCCCTCAGACGTCAAGATCCCTTTGGCCGCGTGAAAGCCGGCGACGTCCTCTGCCTCGGTGAACGGGCGCGCGAGGATCACTCCGCGGCCCTCGGCCGCCGCCGCAACCGCGTCCGGAGCGCTGAACACGAGCTCGCCGACCGCAGCGCCGGGTGACGCGGCGACGCCCTCGGCCAGCACCGTGTACCCATCGCCACGATCGAACGTCGGATGCAGCAGCGCGTCGAGCGCGTTGGTGTCGATCGTCTTGATCGCCTCCTCCTTGGTCAGCAGACCCTCGGATTCGGCGTCGACCGCGAACCGCACCGCCGCCTGCGCCGGGCGCTTGGCGTTGCGTGTCTGGAGCATCCACAGGTGGCTTTCTTCGACCGTGAACTCGATGTCCTGCATGTCCTTGTAGTGGCCCTCGAGCGTGCGCAGAATGTCCATCAGCTGCTCGTGCGCGTCGGGCATCACGTCCTTGAGCTCGCGCAGGTCGCGCGGCGTGCGCACGCCCGACACCACGTCCTCGCCCTGGGCGTTGACGAGGAAGTCGCCCGACGGCTCGGGCGCGCCGGTCACCTCGTCGCGGCTGAAAGCGACCCCGGTCGCGGAGCTGTCGCCCATGTTCCCGAACACCATCCGCTGCACGTTGACTGCGGTGCCCCAGTCATCGGGGATCCGGTTGATCCGCCGGTAGCTGACCGCGCGATCGCCCGTCCACGACTCGAACACCGCCCGGATCGCCCGTGCGAGCTGCTCGCGCGGGTCCTCGGGGAAGTCGTAGAAGCTCTTGAATTGCTCCACCAGCTTCTTCAGTGCGTCGACCGACAGCTCGGTGTCGGTCTCGACGCCCTCGTCGCGCTTGATCGCCGCGATCGCGTCCTCGAACTTCTCGCCCGCGACGCCGCTGGCGACGTTGCCGAACATCTGCACCAGCCGGCGGTAGGAGTCCCAGGCAAAGCGCTCGTTCTCGGTCGCGGTCGCGAGCCCCTGCACCGAAGTGTCGTTGAGGCCGACATTGAGGATCGTGTCGAGCATTCCCGGCATCGACTCGCGCGCGCCGCTTCGCACCGAAACGAGCAGCGGATCCTGGTCGTCGCCGAAGCGCTTGCTGGCGGTCTCTTCCAGCCGCGCCATCGCATCGGCGACCTGCTGTTCGAGACCCTCTGGCTCGTGACCCTCGCGCATGTACGCGACGCACGCCTCGGTCGTCACCGTGAACCCAGGCGGGACGTGATCCTGGCCGAGCACGCGCGTCATCTCGGCGACGTTGGCGCCCTTGCCGCCAAGCAGGTCACGCATGTCCCTGGAGCCCTCGGAAAACTCATAGACCCACTTCTCGGATGCCACTTGAGTAACCCCCTAGGGAACGCGCCGACGCCGGTCTGTAGACCCTACCCCGGTCG
>DASXDD010000160.1:0-4793 GCA_036490775.1 Solirubrobacteraceae bacterium
TGTTGTCAGAGCGCTGCAGCGACGGTTTCCTGGACTGCGACCGGTTTTGTTCTACACCCCATATGAGGCCGCAGCCTGGGCGATCATCGGGCAACGGATCCGGATGACGCAGGCCGCCACAATCAAGGAGCGTCTGAGTGACGAGCTCGGCAAATCCGGGGCGTTTCCCGCGCCGGCACTGCTCGCTCAGCTCTCCGCACCCCAGCCGGGCCTGACCGACCGCAAGATCGGTCAGCTCCGCGCGCTTGCGACGGCTGCTGAGGACGGCGCGCTCACGCGTGAGCGACTTCGGGCCATGACCCACGAGGACGGGCTTGAGCACCTTCAACAGCTGCCCGGCATAGGACCGTTCTCCGCCGAACTCATCCTCATCCGCGGTGCCGGCAACCCCGACGCATTACCTGACCACGACACACGGCTCGATGACGCCATCCGCGCCGCCTACAGCACATCCGACGACTCTGCGATCCACCAGATCACCGAATCGTGGCGCCCCTATCGGGCCTGGGTCGCGCTCCTCCTGCGAGCGTGGCGCGAGGCCGAGACGGGCGAGATCGCCCGGGGTCGGCGCAGCACAACGCGCTTGCGACCCCCCGACGCAACATGAGCGTTGGTACCGATCTATCCGACGCCCGATCCGGCGCTAGCCCTCGAGCAGCAGGGGTCGGAGCGACCTGAATTGCTCGAGGCTTTCCTGGTAGATCGCGTCGTAGATGGTGCGGACCGCCATCGTGGCGGGGTCACTGCCGTCGAAGAACTCAAAGGCGCCCACGATGGACGGCGTGGCGCCGGTGAGGAATGCGTCCTGGGTCGCTTCGTCGTCGTCGAGCGTGAACGTCTCGCCGATCAGAACCGGCTTGTGCCGAGCCGCGAACGACCGGACCATCGAAATGGCCGCCGGGGCCTGGCCTGTTGTGGGGTACTCGTGGACGATCAGCATGTCGAGTAGGTCGGCAATGTTGGCGGGCGCGAACGGCCCGGTCGTCTCCGGCAGCAGCCCGATCGTCACGGGCCGGTCGTCCTGGGAGCGGACTGCGGTGGCCATCATGCGGGTCCAGGAGCGGGCGAGTGAGTTCGCGCGACGGCCGGTCGCCGTCGCGATGCTCTGGACGAACCACCAGTTGCCGATCTGCCCGTAGTAATAGCCCGAGGTCGGCGCAACGATCGGCTCTGAAGTCAGCTCGTAGCAGAGCACCGCCGGCGAGCTTGCCGCCGTGTGAGCGACGAACTTCCAGAAGCGGGCCTGCACGCGCCATCGCGCCTGCCAGGACATGCGCCCGTACCACGCGGGGGCTCGCGACGGCCTCCAGACGAGATCGCCGGTGATGTCGAGGTACACGCGATCCTGTTGCGCGAGCGCGAGCAACCGCCGTAGCGCGACGAGTGTCTGCTCGCGCGGGCGTGTCGGAGTGGCCATCACCTGCCCGAGCTCGAGGTAGATGCGCATGCTGTTGGCGCCGATCGCCCGTGCGGTACCAAGCTCCGTTCGCAGCACCGCGAGATTCGCGGCCGTGGGGTGGTCGAAGTAGGAGATGACTGGGGCGTGGTCGCCGAGACCCCAGTTCATGCCCCAGGCGCGCCACGGCTTGGCGCCGGCATACAGCCGATCACCGCGCACGCTGATCCGAGCCACCGTCGCGGCACCAGCCGCGGGTGACCACGCCAACCCGACCAACGCGACGACGATCGAGACCCGTTCGCACAGCGCTCGCCCGCGCGGCAACCGGTGCACAGCGCCAAGCGCGAACGCGCGGCCACGGTTCAGGCATGGGGTGATCGCGCCCGGGCGTCGCCCGGGCTGAGTGTGAACAGCCATGAGTGCTCCTGGCGCCCCCGGTCACATCTGGGCGTCGATGGTCTGCTGGCGCGCGTCGCCTTCAGCGCGCCTCAGAGCCGCCGCGCAACAGGAATGCGCTCCGCTCTGTGCATGTGCCTGAGACTGTCGTCGGTCGCTCTAACGGGACGGTCACATGCGGTAACCGCGTGTTGTTAGCGGCTTGACAGGTGTTCGTTTGGGCGGTCGGCGACGGTTCTGACCGGCTCGGTTACGGTCATGCGCTCCGTGCCGGTGGCAGCGGGGGAGCTGAAGTCGAGCGTCTCGCGATCGCCGATGCCCGCACGCGCGGCTCGATGCCGGGCTTCGCCCGCGCTCTATGTTTCGGCGGCGCCGGCTACCGGCCAAGACTGACCGCGGTGTCCCCCTCCACCAAAGGCGCGATCGAGACGCTGACAAAAGCGTGGGCCGCCGAGGCGCGAGGACGAATCGGACGAGTTCATCGGCACGCCCCCGCGGCACTCTTTCCGCTCTGCTACGAGAGCCACGACGGTCGAATGCGACGGCCCAGGATGGACCGGAGGATCGCTATTTGAGTGGTTCCTCAGCGATCCTGGAAGCACGTTCAAGCGACCACGTGGCTGATCGACAATCACGCGGTTCCTGGCCTGGCTCGTACTAGGCTCGTCGTTCAGCGCTGCCGGTACAAGGCCAGCAGTCCGTCAGTCGGTGGCCGGCGGCTCGGGGGGATCGACCACGGTCTCCGCCGAGGGCGCGTGCAGGCCGGAGGAGCTGAATGCCCGGCTGAAGCCGCGCGCGCCAGTGCTGCCGAGGCCCGCGGTCGACCACGCAAATCGAGTGGCGTCCGTGGCCGGCGCGAGCGCGCCGGGTCGCTCGCCGCGCCTGACGAACACGATCGGGGCGGGGGCCGCTTTCGCGATCGCGCGCCGGGTCTCCCCCAGGCCCTCCTTGCGCCAGCGCTCAGACAGCCCGATCAGAAGCAGGTCGGCTCGGGAGGCCGCCGCGACGATTCCGGCCCGCCCGGGCTCAGCCAGCGCTGTGGTCGTGGCCACGCCGGCGAATTGCTGAGCGAGCAACGCGGCGTCGGCCAGCAGGTGCCCGGCATGCTTGCCCTCCGCGGTCTGGCCGCCGGCCCCGAGCAGCTCGAGCGAGGCGCCTGTCGCCGCGCACAGCCATGATGCGAGCTCGAGCGCGGCCCAGTCGTGCTCGGCCCCGCCGAACGGGACGATCACGCGCGTCCCGGGTGCGGGCGCCACCGGCTGTCCTTCGCGGGCCACGAGCACGGCCACGTCGCACGGCGCCTCCCGGAGGACCTCGCCGACGTCGCCCCGGGGGATGCCGTCTCCAAGCAGCGGGCGCCGGCCGTCCAGCAGCACCAGGTCGACCTCGTCGCCCCGCGAAAGCCTCACCAGGTCGCTGCCCGGGTGGCTGGAGGGGAGGGCCACGGCGCGCGTGGCGATCCCGTCGTCGAGCAGCCCGAGCCGAGCCCGCTGGATGTGATCTGACGCTTCGCGGACCTCGAACTGCTCGGTCTGGAGCCCTCCACGAACGGCTGATCCGCGCGGTGGCGGGACCAGCCGCAGGAGGATCAGTTCACGGGGGGGCTCCCAGCGGGCGAGCGGGGCGGCGATCGCGAGCAGTGGCTCTAGCGACGCCTCGGTCTGCGGCGCGACGAGGATCGAGTGCGACGGAGCGGGGGTGTCCGCAATGGTCAGGCGGGTGGCCGTGGCGAGCTCTTCTTCCGGACGCTCTCCGAACCCGTTCTTTGGATCGATCACTCGCAACAACGGGCCTGTCATCAACGTCGTGACGAGCGCCATCACCACGAGCGCGGTGAACAGCGCAGGCGAGATAACCCCCTCGTCGAGGGCGATGTTGAGCACGATCAGCTCGGTCAGGCCGCGCGTGTTCATCAATGCTCCGAGCGCGGAGGACTGTCGCACGGGGAGGTTCATCGTGCGCGCCGCAATGAAGGTGCCCCCGAACTTGCCGATGATTGCGATCGCGATCAGTCCGAGCGTGATCAGGATGAGTTCCGTCTGGCCGAGCGCGCCGATGTTGGTCCGCAACCCCGTGTAAGCGAAGAACAGGGGGAGCAGGAGCGTCAGCACGAAGTCCTCTAGTCGCTTGGTGACCTCGTTGCTGAGCCCGGCGTGGCGAGGCATGGCAAGCCCCATGAGGAACGCTCCCAGGATCACCGCCACGCCGATCTTGTCGGTGATGACGGCCGACAGCAGCACTCCGGAGAGGATGACCGTGAACCAGGTGCCCGGGAGCCGCCCCTGCTCGTCGTAGGCCACCGCCGCGCGGGCCAAAATCCGCCGAACAACGGTGAACATGATCACGCCGAACAGACCGGCCTCGCCGATCGTCTTGAGCACGTCGAGGCCCGTGCCCGCGCCCGCGAGCGCCGTGGCCAGCGCGATCAAAAACCAGGCCGAGACGTCGTTCAGGGCCGCCGCCGACAGAGCGAGCACGCCGAGCGGGCGCTTGACCATCCGGCGCTCGGAGATGATCCGGGCCAGGACCGGAAAGGCCGTGATTGACATCGACACGGCGATGAACAGAGCGAAGGCCAGGAAGCGCGTCGGAGGCGCGAGCAGGGCATAGAGCGGCACCGCCGCGAGCAGGCCCAGCATCAGCGGGAACAGCAGGCTCGTGTTCGAGATCGCGAGCGTCATCCCGACGCGGCCGCGAAGCTGGCTGAGGTCGACCTCGAGCCCGATCAGGAACATGTAGAAGACCAGTCCGAGGTTCGCCGCGACGCCGATGTAAGGCACGATGTCCGTGGGAAAGACGTCGCCCTGGAGCGTGGGCAAAATCGCGCCGAACACGGTCGGCCCGAGGATGATGCCGCCGAGCACCTCGCCCATGACCCGGGGTTGCCTGATCTTCGGCATCAGGCTCCCGCACAGGCGGGCGAACAGCATCACGACCAGCGTGGCGATGAAGAACGCGACCACCGTCTGGTCGGAGGTCCGCTGCTTGGTGCCGGTCA
>DASXDD010000161.1:0-20435 GCA_036490775.1 Solirubrobacteraceae bacterium
CTGCCCGGGCGGCCGGTGCTCGCCGTGCAGTGGGAGCTCCAGGAGGAGCCGCGCGTCGACCCGCGGTTCCGTTCCGTGTTCGACTGGTTCGTTGGCGCCGCCTCGGACTTTGGCGCTGCACATGACATATACGGGGGGGCATCGCCAAAGTCCGCGTCGCGGTGAGCGTCTACGAGGTCATGCCGCTGAACTGACCGCCCGTGATGCTCAGCACCTGACCGGTGATGAAGTTCGCCCACGGCGTGCACAGCAGGAACACGCCACCAGCGGCCTCCTGCGGCGTGCCCGGGCGGCCCATCGGGATCAGCGCCGGGCCGAGCGCGCGCATCTGCTCGGGGATGCCGAGCTGGACCGTCTGGCCGCCGATCTCGGCGACGTTAGTGGCGTCCTTGACGGCGGTGAGCCGGGTCTCGATGAAACCGAACGCGACCGCGTTGACGTTGATCTTGAACTGACCCCACTCCTTGGCCAGCGTCTTGGTCAGCCCGACCACAGCGGACTTGCCGCTCGCGTAGTTCGCCTGCCCCGCGTTCCCCATTGTGCCCGAGATCGAGGAGACGTTGACGATCTTGCGGAACACCTCGCGGCCTTCCTCGCGCTCCTTCTTGGCCGGCTCGCGCATGTGGGGTGCGACCGCGCGGCACATCCGGAACGGGACGACCGAGTGGATGTCGATCATCTTCTGGAACCACTCGTCGCTCATCTTGTGGATCGGCGCGTCGAGCGTGTAGCCGGCGTTGTTGACCAGGATGTCGACCTTGCCCCACTCGTCGATCACCTTCTGGACGAGCGCGTCCGGGACCCCTGGCTCCGTCAGGTCGCCGGCGAACACGAGCGTCTCGCCGCCGATCTCGCCCGCCGTCTGCTCGGCGATGTCGCCGTCGAGGTCGTTGATGAGGACCTTCGCGCCCTGTCCGGAGAGCAGCTCGGCGGTGGCGCGTCCGATCCCGCGCGCCGAGCCGGTGACGATCGCCACCTTGTCGTCGAGAATTGCCATGTCGGGCCTCCGATTTCCGTTGATGAGGCCCGCCATCATGCCAGCGCGGCGGACCGATTGACTTGTCGATCAGCCTGAGATCGCCGCCGCGCGCGCGCCGGCGCGAAGCCCGGACTCGATCGCCCCGTCGATGAACCCGGCCCAGCCGTTGGCGATGTCCGATCCCGCGAGCACCACGCGTCCCTCCGGCACCTGCATCGCCGCGTGGTGGTGCTCGTACCAGCCCGGCCGGTGGATCGCCCAGGTTCCGCGCGAGAGCCCGTCGGCCAGCCAGTCGTGCGCGGTGGCGTCCAGCACCTCGTAGCCGGGCAGGATCGCCTCGAGCTGGCGCTGGACGGCGGGCAGGTCGGCCGGATCGCAGCGCTCGGCGTCCATCCCGAACCCGATGAGCTGCTGCGAGCCGTCGCCGTCCATCCAATCGGTGTCCAGATACCCGAACGGGTGACCCGGGCGGATGCTGTTGTGCGCCACCGGCTCGCCCCGCGCGCGGATGAAGATCTTGATCCCGCGCGAGGCCTGGCCGAGTGCGATCGCCGCCCGCTTGTCGTCGCCGAGCGCCGGCGCGAACTCGATCGCCCCGAGCGCGTTCAGCGGCACCGCGACGACCGCCGCGCGCGCCGAGAACCCCGACCCATCCCGCATCTGCACCTCGACGCCCTCGCCGTTCTGCCGGATCGCCGCCACCGGGGCGTCGAGCCGGCATTCGAATGGGGCGCCGCCGGCGATCGCGCCGAGCAGCGCCTGCGTGCCCTCGACGAGCGTCACCCGCCCGCCCGTGAACTGGGTCAACTCGAGGCTGTACCCCGACAGGGCATGCCAGCGCAGGACCGCCACCGCACCGGCCTCGTCGAGCGGAGCGTGCGCGAGCGACTCGAGCTCCGCGGTCAACACGTCGCGCTCCTCCTCAGACAGCCTCAGCGCGTCCAGGCGGTCGGCAATCGTCTGGCGGTCGAACCCCGCGAGAGCGTCGAGCGCGCGGGTCGGATCGTGCGGGACCGGCAGCGCCTCCCGCACGCCATCGACGAACCGGTCCCAGCCGCGCCGGGCGATCTCGTCGCGCTCGTCGATCGTCCCCTTCCGGCGCTCGGAGCCCACGTACCAGCCGGCGACGCCGGCGCCGCCTGAGACCTCGACACGAAGCCCGGCGCGGGTGATCTCGGACCACGTGTGGGGCTGGTGCCAGTGGACCCAGGCGCCTCCGTACTCGATCCGTGAGCCGTTCCAGGGCGCGGTCCAGGTACGTCCGCCAAGTCGGTCGCGTGCCTCGAGCAGCAGCACCGATCGGCCGCGCAGCGCAAGCTCGCGGGCGGCGGTGACGCCGGCAAAGCCCCCGCCGACGACGATGATGTCGTTCACGTCACCGCCACCGCACCGGACGCGACCGGGAGCCGCCGGCGCACGGTGGCGTCAACCGCCAGCGCCCCCGCCGGGCCGACCAGCACCGGGTTCAGCTCGATCAGCTCGAGCGACTGCTCGAGCAGGATCTGTCCGCACCGCTCGGCGATCCGTGCCGCCGCGGCGAGGTCGACAGGCGCCGTGCCGCGCCCGCCGGTCAACAGCGGGGCGCCCCGCAGCGACCGGAGCGCCTGCTCGATCCGGGTGGCGCCGGCGGGGAGGGGCACGATCGCCACGTCGCCGAGAACCTCGGTCCATACGCCACCGAGCCCGATCACCAACGCCGGAACGATCGCGTCGGCGCGTGCGGCCACGATCAACTCGACCCCGGGCGCGGCCATCGTCTCGGCGAGCACCACTGCGCCGGCCCCGGCGCGGAGCGACCGAAGGCGCCGGAACGCGGCCCGGACCTCGACGTCGGACCGCAGAGACAGCTCGAGGGCGCCGAGCTCGGACTTGTGCTGGATCGCCGGCGAGCTCAGCTTCAGCACCACATTCCCGCCGAGCTCGCCGAGCGCGAGCACCGCGTCGTCCTCGTCTCGGACCGCCCGGCCACTAACGACCTCGACCCCGGCCTCGCGCAGCAGTTGCTTCGACTCATGTTCCCCAAGCCATTCGCACTCATCTGGTCGCCTCGAGGACTGCGCGGCGCGCGAGATGTCGAGCAGCCGCGCCGGATCGCCGGGCGCGTTCCGCAGCGCCGCCGCACAAGCCAGGCCGGTGCGCAGGCCGGCGATCGCGGGAATGCCGGCCTGGACGCACTGCCACGCCGCATCGTCGTCGAGCAGCTCCGGGAGCGTCGAACAGATCATCGTCGCCGCCGGGGCCAGCGCCGCGCCGGCAATGACCCCCTCGCGGACCGCATCCGACGCCGCGGCCACTGCGCCGGTCAAGCCGGGGAACTGGTCGTAGAACACGAGCACGTCATCGACCGCGGGGTCCTCGCCGACCACACGGACGAGCTCGGCGAGCAACTCCCCGTCGCCCCAGATCATCGCGGTGTAGTCGAGCGGGTTGGCGACGGTCGCGGCCGACGGCAGCAGCTCACGCAGCCGGTCGCGAGTCGCCGGCGACAATGCCGGCAGCTCCAGTCCGAGGCGCGCCGCCTCGTCGGCGCCCTGCGCGGAGTCCCCGCCCGAGCAGGTCATGATCGCGAGCCCGCCGCCGGTACGCGGGCGAGCCGGACGGACCGCGAGGGTCTTCGCGACCTCCAAGAGGTCGTGGACGTCGGACGCCCAAACCGCCCCGGCCTCCTCGATCAGCGCGCGAAAGATCCGCTGGTCGCCGGCCAGCGCGGCGCTGTGGGCCGCGGCGGCGCGCGCGCCCGCCGCCGAGCTGCCGACCTTCAGAACCACCACACGCACCCCGGCCGAAGCGCACGCGGCCAGCCCCTCGCACAGCCGCGGGCCGCCGTCGTCCTCCAGGTACAAGGCAACCGCCCGAACCCCGGGATCGCCGGCCAGAAACGAGAGATAGTCGGCGGCACTGAGCACAGCCTGATTGCCGCTCGCGACGACCGTGTGAAACCGCAGCCCGCGGCGCGTCGCGAGCGCGTTGACCGCGACGTTGCCGCTCTGGGAGACCAGCGCCACCGCGCCGGGCTCCTGCGGGGTCAGCGCGTCGCCCCACAGCACGGTCCGTCCGTGCGTGGCGACGATCCCATTGCAGTTCGGCCCGCACACCGGCAGCCCGTGACGCGCCGCCGCGGCGACCAGGTCGCGCTGCAGTGCGACACCCTCTGGCACCTCGGCGAACCCGGCGCTGAACACAACCGCGCCGCCGCAGCCGCGCGCGCCGGCCTCCTCCACCGCCGCCGGCACGCCCGCGGCCGGGATCGCGACCACCACCGCATCGACAGCCTCCGGGAGATCAGCGAGCGTCGGAACGCACGGCCGCCCGAGCACGTCGGAACGCCGGGGATTCACGCCCCAGACCGTGCCGGGGTAGCCGACCGCGTCGAGGTTCAACAGCGCCTGCGCGCCGTAGCTCGCCGGGCGGTCGGTGGCGCCGACGACCGCGATCGATCGCGGGCGCAGCAGGCGGCTCAGATCCACGGCAAACCTCAGTGGATCGTGGCCTCGACCCCGCGGCGCTCGAGCGCACGCGCGATGATCAGCCGCTGCACCTCGCTGGTGCCCTCCCAGATGCGGTCGACCCGGAGCTCGCGCAGGAAACGCTCGGCGACGTTGCTCCGGAGGTAGCCGCGGCCGCCGAAGGCCTGCACGGCCCGGTCGGCGCAGCGGCCCGCCGCCTCGGAGACGAACAGCTTGGCCATCGACGCCTTGGCGTGGATCAGCTTCACGTCGGCGCCGGCGTCGATCATCCCGGCGACGTGCAGCGCGAGCAGCCGGCCGAGCGTTGCGTCGGTCGCCGAGTCGGCCAGCGGGAACGAGATCCCCTGGTAATCCATGATCCGCACGCCGCCCTGACGGCGCTCGAGCGCCCACGCGGTTGTCTCGTCGAGCAGTCGCCACATCGCGCCGAGCCCGTGCGTAGCGATTCCGAGCCGCTCCTCGGTGAACCATGCGCGCTGGAGCGCCTCGCCGTTGCCGACCCCGCCGATCACCGCGTCGGTTGCGACCTCGACGTCGGTGAACCTGATCGTCGGATGGCCGTGGGGGTAATTGTGCGTGAACCTCGGGTCCTCGACGAAGTCGACGCCGGCGGCGTCGGGCTCGATCAGGAACAGCGTCGGAAGGCGATCCGGGCCGTCGACGACGTTGGCCATCACGATCAGCACGCGGGCGACGTCGCCCGAGGTCACGAACCACTTCTCGCCGTTGATCCGCCAGCCGCCGTTCGACGGGACCGCGGTCGAGGCGATGCCGCCGGGGTCCGAGCCGGCCTCGGCCTCGGTGACCGCGTAGGCGTCGCCGCCCTCGCCGCGGAGCGCGGGGAGCAGATAGCGCTCGACCTGCTCGGGCGTGCCCTGGAGCAGCACGTTGTACGCGCTCGGCACGTGCCAGTGGAGACCGTTGGTGACGCGGCCGAACTGTTCGTTGACCAGGAACCACTCGAACATCGACCACCCCTGGCCGCCGTATTCCGGGGCGAACCGCCCGCCGTTCAGCCGCGCCGCGATCGCCTCGCGCTTGACGGCATCGATCGTCTCGTGCGGCAGCCGTCCGCCCAGCTCCTCGGCCTCGAGCTCTAATGGCATCAGCACCGTCTCGACAAACGTCCGCGCGCGCTGTTGGAGCTCGAGCTGATCGGACGTGAGCTCGTGGCCGGTGGTCGTGGGAAAGACGGCGGTGCTCATGTTGGCTCCTCGTTTCTCGTGGCGAGCAGCTGCGCGAGCCGCCGCCTGTCTGTCTCGGTCCGCCGCGCGCCGCGACCCGGCAACGCCAGCAGCAGGTTGTGGTGGTTGGCGATCACTCGGGTCGCGACATCGCGTGCCTGCGCCACGTCGGGGTCGCGATCGCCGGCTCGGGCGTCGATCAGCTCGACCACCTGGTGCAGGTAACGGTTCCAGCGGCGCTCGCTCCCGCGCAGGACCAGTCGCTCGACCAGAGCGGTCTCCTTGGCGACGGCTGCTTCGGACGGATGACCGCCGCACAGCAGCGTCGCCACCGCAGCCGGAAGCTCGCGTTCGGGCTCGGGTGTGACCGACAGCCAGGGCGCGGACTTGACCATGGGCGGTAGACTAACGCAAACTGATCACAAAGTCAGGATGGTGTCCATGTCAGCTGTGATGACCGCTGTCGCGGGTGAAGCACTCGAGCCGCGCCTGTATCTCGACCCGGCCGTCCTCGAGGCCGAGCAGGAGCGGATCTTCGAACGGACGTGGCAGCTGATCGGTCACGTATCGGCGCTCCCGCGATCCGGGAGCTACACGACCGGGTTCGCCGGCTCCCAACCGGTGCTCGTGCTCCGCGACGATCACCACCAGTTGCAGGCGTACCACAACGTGTGCCGCCATCGCGGGTCTTGCCTGTTGAGCGGGTCGGGCCAGTGCAAGGGCGCGATCCGCTGTCGCTACCACGGCTGGACGTACAAGTTCGACGGCACGCTGATCGGCGTCCCCGAGGGTCTTCAGTTCGGCGAGCGCCTGGACAAGTCCGCGCTCGGGCTGATGCCGGCGAGGGTCGAGGAGCTGTGCGGGCTGGTGTTCGTCAACCTCGATCCGGATGCCACGCCGCTGGCCGAGCTCGTCGGCGACCTGCCCGCGCGCCTGGCCCGCTACCGGCTCGAGTCGCTCGAGCCGTTCTCGCCGTCCGGCGGCCACCAGCCGGCGAACTGGAAGGTGGTCGCGGAGAACTACCTCGAGGGGTACCACATCCCGATCGCACATCCGGGTCTGATGCGGATGCTCGACTACAAGCACTACGACACCGAGCTGCACGAGCACTGGGCGTGGATCGAGGCGCCGCTGCGCAGCAAGCCGTCGAGCAACCGGCTCGAGCGCCTGTACGCGCAGCTCGCGACGCCGATGCCAGGGCTCGACGAGGAAGATCGCCGCGCCTGGCGGTACGTGTTCATCTACCCGAACACGACGATCGACCTGTATCCCGACCAGGTCAACACCTGGCAGATGGTCCCGGACGGGATCGGGCGGACGCGCGACGTGTTCGCGGGCTACCGCTCGGCCCGCAGCGGACCGCGGACCCGCGCCGTCCAGCGCCTGAACAACTGGCTGAACACGCTCGTGCTCAAGGAGGACATCGACCTGGTGAAGAACGTCCAGCTCGGGTTGCGGACGCGCGGCTACCGGTGCGGCCCGCTGTCGGGCCGCGAGAGCGCGGTGGCGTGGTTCGCCGAGCGCATACGGGCCGACCTCGGGGAGATTGCCGCGGCGTGACCAAGGCCGACCGTGCTCCCAAGCGCGAAAGCGCCCGCGAGCGGATCCTCGCCGCGGCGGTCCGACAGATCGCCCGCGAAGGAATCGACGGCGTGCGGATCGCCCGGATCGCGATGGAGGCGCGGGTCTCGAGCGCGCTCGTGCACTACCACTTCCAGACCCGCGACGCCCTGCTCGCCGAGGCGCTCGACTACTCCTACGTGCACGCGGGCGAGGCCCGGATCGCGGCCGAGGAGGACCTGCCGGACTCCTCGCATGCCGAGCGGCTGCAGTCGATGATCGAGCAGTGCCTGCCGACGACCGCGGCGCTGGCCGAGGACTGGGTGCTGTGGGTCGAGCTGTGGTTGCGCGCGGCGCGTCATCCGGACCTGCGCCCGGTCGCCGAGGAGCTCTACGGCCGCCTGCACGCGTGGTTCGCGAACGAGATCACGGCCGGGGCCGACGCCGGTGAGTTCGTGCGCTGCGATCCCGACGAGGTCGCGGACCGCACGATGGCGCTGATCGACGGGTATGGCATCAGGACGCTGATCGGGGACGGTGCGATTCCGCTCGACCGCGCACAAAAGGCCGTGGCGACCGCGCTGGCCCGCGATCTCGGGCTCGGGGAGACGTTGACTCAGGTCCGCGAGCCGGTGCGCAAGGCCGCTCGTGCCGCCTCGCGGCCGGTCCGGACCGCGCCCTCCATATAGCCGGCCACCCAGTGGTCCGAGCCGGCGACATAGAACGGCGGCTCGTGGGTGCCGTGGAGCGGCCCGACCCGGGTCAGGTCGCCGGGCGCCCAGCTCGAGATGTAGCCCTGCGTGAACGGATCGACGCCCCAGGCGCGCTCGAGCATCGCGAGCGGGAACCGGGCCGGCTCGCCATACAGCGCCACCAGGCCGTCGAGGACGGTGCTCGAGCGAACGGCCTCCGGCGTGGCCAGGAACGCCGCGAGCCGCTCCGGCGGGACCAGCAGCGACAGCACGCCCGGCCCCTGCGGCCAGGTGGAGCCGAACAGCCACTCGCACTCCGATAGCCCGTTCTGCCCTGCGTCCTGCCAGAACGGCGCCTCGTAGGCGGCGACGACCTTGGCCGCGAGTGCCTGGCGCTGCGCGCGCAGCGATCGCAGCCGCGCGTCGCTGAGGCCGGCGATCTCGATCGCCCGCAGCGGCCCGGCGGGGATCGTGCATACGACGGCGTCGGCCTCGATCTGGTCACCGTCGCCGAGCACGACGCGCGTCCGCCCGGCGACTAGCTCGACCCGGCGGACCGCGGCGTCGTAGCGAATCTGCGTCTCGAGCTCGGCGGCCATCGCGAGCGCCACCGCGGCCGACCCTTCGGCCACGCGGAGGCCCTCCCACTGCTCGAGGTCGTAGAAGTCGTCGCCGCCGAGCGCCGCGTGCTTGCGCAGCTCGGCCAGCAGCGACGTCCGATCGGGGCCGTCGCACGCGAGCGACAGCGACGCCAGCTCGTGCCGCCGCCTGACCGCCGGAAGCGCGCGCTGGTCGCGGAGCCATGCCCCGACACTGGTGGCGTCGAGGCGCGCGGCGTCCGGGTGGGCCCACGGGTCATCGGGGTCGACCGTGTCGGCGAGCTCGACAAACTTCTCCCGCACCCGCTCGGCGTCGGCGCGCTCGGCCTCGCTCATCCAAGGAAGATCGTCGCCGACGTAGACGCCGTCGACGAGTCCCCAGCTGATCTCGCCGGGGTCCGCGACGTAGCTCGGTTCGACGGTCAGCCCGAGCTCGTCGACGAGCTCGCCGTACGCCCAGTGCCCGGAGCCGAACACCTCGCCGCCGGCTTGGACCACGCGGCCATCTGGGAGCGTCACCGCCTCGACGCGGCCGCCCGGGCGGTCGCGCGCCTCGAGCACGATCACCTCCGCGCCCGAGCGTTTCAGGTCGCGCGCGGCGCTCAGGCCCGCCAGTCCTGCCCCCAACACCGCCACATCGAACACTTGGGTGACTCCTCCCCGGTGTGCTTGACAGCGACGACGGGATCACGGTAGTTTTCTGAATCGCCGTTCAGTATACGAATTCGTTCGAGGTTGCGAAGGGCCGTTCAGGTGGAGAGAGCAGGTCGAGTGGTGAAGGGTCGCTGGGTGGACTGACGATGTCGCCGCGCCCAAAGGTCGAGCATCTGCGCAAGCCGCAGATCATCGCCGCGGCCGCCGAAGTGCTGTACGAGCGCGGCATGTTCGACACCCGCATCGGGGACATCGCTGAGCGGGTGGGGACGAGCGCGCCGACGATCCTCTACTACTTCGAGTCCAAGGACCGCTTACTCGAGGAGGCGGTCGATCAGACCGACCGCGATTTCTACGAGCGCCTGACCGAGGGCCAGGCACGGCAGGAGGGCGCGGCCGACAAGCTCGTCCACCTGATCGAGGAGACCAGCCTCGGTCCGGGCGGCCTCAGCGACTGGACGTTGTGGATGGAGATGTGGGTCCGGGCCCGCCGCGATCACGCCGTGCGGGACGCCTACTTCCGGCTCGACCGTCGCCAGCGCAAGCTCATCGCTGACATCGTTCGCGAAGGTCAGGCGGAGGGAACGTTCGACCGGGATGCCGACCCCGATGACTTCGCGCTGGCGCTGAGCGGTCTGATGGACGGCCTCGGCGTCCAGGTGACGTTGGGTCAACCCGATGTGACAGCCGACCGGATGGTCGAGCGCTGTCTGGCGCTCGCGTCGGTCGAGCTCGGATGCGATCTTCGCGGGTCGGGGCCGTCTCGTGAAGTCGGGAGCGTCGATGCATCCACGTGAGGGATGGTCGGAACGAGGGATCCGGCGCAGACCCGAACCAGACCAAAGTGCGATCTCTCGCCGCCAGCTGATCACCGCGGGCGCCGGGCTCGTGCTCGGCGGCATGCTCGCGGGTTGCAGCACAACGAACCCCGCCGGTGCAAGCAGCGGCCCTCCGCTCCCACGTCAGAACAGCCCGGTCAAGTGGCCCGTGTACGCCGACAACAAGCCCATCGCCGCGGGGCTTGCGCCCGAAGAGGGCGCGACCCTGCGGCTCTACAACTGGGCTGCGTACATCAACGAGTCGGTGGTCAAGAGCTTCTGCAAGAAATACAACTGCAAATACTCGCTGACGACGTACAACACGATGGAAGAGGCGCTCGCCAAGCTGTCCAGCGGGCAGCTCAAATTCGACGTGTTCTTCCCGACTGTCGCTGTGCTCGGTCAGTTGGTCGCGGCCAAGATGATCCGGCCGCTGACCCA
The DNA here is from genome assembly GCA_036490775.1 of Solirubrobacteraceae bacterium. Classification (GTDB taxonomy): domain Bacteria; phylum Actinomycetota; class Thermoleophilia; order Solirubrobacterales; family Solirubrobacteraceae; genus Palsa-465. The sequence goes on from DASXDD010000161.1 coordinate 10,395, forward strand.
CGGCTACATCCCCAACATGGCCAACGCCTGGCCCGATTATCGGGACCCGTTCTACGACCAGGGCTGGCAGTACACCACGCCGTACTCGATCTACACCACGGGGATGGCCTGGCGCAAGGACAAGGTGAACCTCGCCCCCTCGTGGAACATGCCGTGGCAGGGGGCGCCGTACGCGGGCAAGGTCGCCGTCCTGGACGACTACCGGGAGACGATCAGCCTGGCGCTCCTGCGGGCCGGCCACCTGGACCTGAATACGACCAGCGCGGCGCAGATCCACGCTGCCGGGAGAGCGCTCTCGCAGCTTTCGGCACTCACCAACGTGCGGATCGACAACAACGACTACACCGACGTGCCGACCGGAAAGACGTGGATTCACCACGCGTGGTCGGGTGACATGGCCACCGCGGCCGACTACCTGCCCAAGGGCACCTCCATCGACACGATCGGCTACTGGTTCCCGGCCGACAAGAAGGGTCCGGTCGCGAATGACGTGATGGTGAATCTGACCGGCGGCTCCAATCCGGTGCTCGCACATCTCTTCATCGACTACATGCTCGAGGTGAACAACGCGCTCGAGAACTACAGCTACGTCGGTTACATGCAGCCGTTGACCGAGGTCACCCCGGCCAAGCTGACATCCGAAAAGCTGCTGCCTCCGCAGTTGGCCTCGACGGTGGTGCTACCGGATTACTTCCGCCACGGTCTGTTCCAGCTCGAACTGCCCGGGCCCGCCAACGCGGTCTGGGAGTCCACCTGGAATTCGTTCTCGAAGGGGCTATAGGGTAAGACGATGGCTGGCCTAACCGACACCCGCGACCGGCGCAACCGCGGTCTGTGGATAGCGCTGGCCATCCCCGGAGCGATCTGGCTTCTCGTTCTGTTCGTGGCGCCGTTCTACGTGATGCTGTCCGTGGCCGGCGGCGGCGTCAACGAGTTCTTCCAGACGGTGGTCCCTGTGTGGAATCCGCTGCATTGGTCGAGCTGGAACCTGAGTGCGGTCTGGCATGACATCTTCGGGAGCGGAGCGTTCCTCGGGCCGCCGGCGCTGCGGACACTGGTTTACACCGCGATCGCCACGGTGATCTCGCTGGCGATCTCCTACCCGGTGGCCTATTTCGTGTCCCGCTACGCGGGCAGGCGCAAGACGCTGTTCCTGGTTCTGCTGATCGCGCCGTTCTGGGTCAGCTACATGATGCGCATGCTGGCTTGGATCGATCTCCTGCAGCAGGGGGGCTTCTTCAACAGCGCGTTGTCCTTCTTCGGCCTGCCCGGCAACACCAACTGGCTCGGCGGGAAATCGGTGACCGTGATCCTCGGGCTCGTGTACGGATACATCCCGTACGTGATCCTGGTGCTCTATGCCTTCCTCGACCGCATCGACCAGAGCATGATCGAGGCGGCGCGAGATCTCGGCCTCAGCAAATGGCGGACGTTCTGGCACGTGACGATTCCGCTGAGCAAGCCCGCGCTCATCGCTGCGACGTTCATCACGGTGCTGCCGATGCTCGGCGACTACTACACCAATCAGCTGCTGTCGGGGGCACCCGGCACGACGATGATCGGCAACGCGATCGAGGGCCAGCTCAATTCGCCCGGCGAGATTGGACAGGGTGCCGTGCTGTCGCTGATGCTGCTGGTCGTGCTGCTGGTCCCGATGATCTATTACGTGGTCAGCACCGCTCGTGCCTCGATGGAGAACGCCTGATGGCCAGCGCAGTCGACGAATCCGTCACCACCGCTGCACCGAGCGAGGCGGAATCCACCGGGCGCGGGCGCCCGCGGGGCAACCCGTGGCGCCGGCCGTGGGCGATGGAGGGCTTCACCTGGCTGTACATCGTTTGGTCGATCGTGCCGATTGCGATCGCGGTGTTGTTCTCGTTCAACAAGGGCGCATCCCAAGCCACCTGGCAGGGCTTCTCGACCAAGTGGTACGTCGGCAGCGGGGTCACCTCGGTGCTCCACAACCCGAGCCTCCATCAGGCCGTGATCCAGACGCTCGTGCTCGCGGTCGTGACCACTTTGATCTGCGTGCCGATCGGAGTGTGCTTCGCGATCGGCATCGATCGCTGGCGCACCCGGACCTCGAACGGGCTGAACGTCGTGATGGTGTTCTCGTTCGTGATCCCCGAGCTGCTGCTCGCGGTCGCGCTGTTCTTGCTCGTGACTCAGGCGCTGACATTCATCAGCCTCGGCACGCCGGCCGAGGTGGCCGGGCTGGTGGTATGGAACATAAGCTGGCCGGCGATCATCGTCCGCGCGCGGCTGGTGTCGATCGGACGGACCTACGAAGAGGCGGCCTGCGACCTTGGGGCCTCGCGACTGGGGGCGATCCGGCGAGTGCTGCTTCCGCTGCTGATGCCGGCGATCTTCGCGAGTGCAGTGCTCGTCTTCGCCAGCACCGTTGACGACTTCGTGATCGTGGAGCAGCTGTCGTCGACCGCGAACACGCAACCGATGTCGGTGCTGATCTATTCCAACGTCCATGCTGGGCTGAGTGGGCCGGCGCTCAACGCGCTGGCCACGATCATGCTGTTCATCTCGCTCGTCGCAGCGCTGATCGGGTACGTCGGCTACAGGTGGATGAGCCGGGGCGAACGCACCAAGGGCGGCGCCGAGGCACTGACCGGCATCGCGGGAATCTGAGAGGACGGAACATGAGTAGTGGAGGACATGTCAAGCTCGAGTCACTGACGAAGCAGTTCGACGGTGTCACTGCGGTCGACGAGATCTCGGTGGAGATCCAGGCCGGGGAGTTCTTCTCGGTGCTCGGGCCGAGTGGATGTGGCAAGACGACCACGCTGCGCATGGTCGCGGGCTTCGAGCCGCCGACCAGCGGAAAGATCCTGCTCGACGGAACAGACGTCGGAACGTGGGCGCCCCACCGTCGCAACGTCAACACGGTCTTCCAGAGCTATGCGCTGTTCCCGTTCCTGACCGTCGCCGAGAACGTCGCCTTTGGCATGAAGTACAAATCGGTGCCGAAGTCCGAGAGGGACAGCCGGGTGGCGGAGGCGCTCGCGATGGTCCAGCTGACCGGTTACGAGAAGCGACGCCCCAACCAGCTCTCGGGCGGCCAGCAGCAGCGCGTCGCGCTGGCGCGGGCACTGGTGCTGCGTCCGTCGGTCCTGCTGCTCGATGAGCCCCTGGGGGCATTGGACGCCAAGCTTCGCCGCACACTCCAGGTCGAGTTGGGCGCATTGCAGAAGCAAGTGGGAATCACCTTTCTGTACGTCACCCACGACCAGGAAGAGGCGCTCACGATGTCCGATCGCCTGGCCGTCATGAACCGCGGACGGGTCGCCCAGCTCGGGACCCCGGAAGAGGTCTACAACGAGCCCGCCGATGCCTACGTGGCCGACTTCCTGGGCGTGTCGAACCTGATGGACGCTCGAGTGGAGAAGAGCGGGAACGGGCAGGGATCCTGCCGACTGCGCCTGGGCGATTTCACACTCGAGGCGCAGGCGGGCCAGCTCGACGCAACAGGCGCTGTCAAGGTCGCGATCCGACCGGAGCGCGTCCACCTGCATCCGTACGAGACGGGCGGTGTCAACTGCGTACCGGGGATGGTCGAGCGCCTGGTGTTCCTCGGCTCGACCACGCACATCTACATCCGCCTCGCCACCGGCTCGGCGCTTCAGGCGCTGGTGCGCAACGAGGGGAGCGCGGTTCCCTACAGCCAGGGAACGCCCGTCAAGGTGGATCTTCCTGCCGACGCGCTGCGGGTCCTGCCCGATCCGGGCGTCAGCGTCGCTGAGATTCGCGACGAGACGCTCGGCGATCAGCCGCTCGACGTGACCAGCGGGTTGCCGGCGTCGAGCTGATCGCCGGCCTCGGGCGACGGCTGCTCGCGCCCCGAGTCGAGCGCTCGCCTGAGCACGCGCGAGCGCGACAGCAGCACGGGCACGAGCGTCGCCAGCATCAGCGCCGCCAGGATCGCCAGCGGGACGGCATCGCTCGTTGCCCGGGACAGGCTCGCCGCTGCCGGCGCGCCGATCGTCTCCCCGGTCGCCCACGCCAGGTTGAACAGCATCGAGCCGAACACGAGCGCGGCGCCGATCTGCTCGATCGCGTCCGTCATGATCGAGATTGCCGGAGTCGCGAATGCGGTCAGCGGTCCGCCGAGCGCGAGCACGGTCAGCGCCGCCAGCGACAGCGGCGTTTCTGGCAGCGGAAGCAACGCGAGCAGAACCGCCATCGCGCCGAGGCCGGCGCTGAGCGGCAGCCGGACCCCGCGGCGATCGACGACGCGGCCGATCGCGGGGTTCACGAGCAGGCTCAACAGCGACGCGAGCAGGAACGTGACGCCGATCGCCACGCCCGAGGCGCCGAAGCTCGACAGTCGCAGGGGAAGCAGGGTGCCGGTTGCGCCGATCGTGCAGGCCTCGAGCAGAAGTAACCAGCAGCCGAGCGCGATCCTGGGGTCTCGCGCCAGCACACGCAGCGGCGCTCCAGCGCCGAGCGCGGCGCGAGGAGGCTCCGGGTGCTGGAGCGTCCACACCGTCAGCGCGAGCGATACGGCTCCGACGCACGCGAACACGACCTCGGTCCCGGCTGCGACCGCCACCGTACCGAGCAGTGGGCCGACCAGCGTGCCGAAGATCGCCGAGGCGAGCACCGATCCGAGCATCTGGCCGCGGTGTTCTCGAGGCGAGATCGCGATCACCCACGCCAGGCCGCCGGCCCAGACGCAGCCGCATGCCATTCCCTGGACGAAGCGGAGCCCGTCGAGGCCGATGATGTCGGAGCCGAACCCAAACGCGACGATCGAGCCGGTGAACAACAGCAAGCCGACCACCGTTGTGCGCCTCACGCCAGCGTGGGTTGCGATCCACGCGCCAAGCAGCGAACCCGGGATCATCCCCGCCGGGTAGGAGGCCGCGAGCACACCGATCGCCGGCTTGGAGGCCCCGAAGGCGTTCGCGTAGTGAGGCAGTATCGGGGTCAGGGCTGAGTACAGGACTGCCTCGAAGCCGAGCAGCACGCGGATCAGGACGACCGTGCGCCGGTCGCGGTCGAACGCTCGGCGCTCCGGGCGCGGCCGGCGGGACCCGAGTGCGGTCACGATTTCACCAGCGCGTCCGCGAGCCGCCGCAGCCGTGGTGCGAGGTCCGAGGCGTCGTCGGATGCGAGCTGCTCGACCAGCAGGCCGTCGGCCGCCGCGAGCAGGAGCTCTGCGTCGGACCGCGGGTGCCGCGAGCCCGCCGCCGCGAGCAGCGGCGGGAGTGCCTCCAGGTAGGCGCCGGTCCACCGCATGGTCACGTCGCGCAGCGCCGGCCGGCGCGCGGCTTCGAGCACCAGCGCGTACGTCGCGAGCAGCCAGCCGCGGCTGGTCTGACCCGAGTCCTCGCTAGGGCCGAGAATCGCGCCCACTGCCATTCCGAGCGGGTCGGCGGCGTGATCCGGGGGCTCGCCGAGGAACGCGTACAGGCGCTCGATGTCGCGCTCGGCAGCGCTCTCCAGTGCCGCCGTCAGCAGGTGTTCCTTGGAATCGAACCAGTACGTCGTCGAGGCCAGCGGCAGCCCCGCCACCTCGGCGACACGCCGGTGCGTGACGGCATCCACCCCGACCTCCGCGACAACCCGCAGAACCGCATCGAGCAGCGCCTCGCGGCGGGCCGCTCCCCGGGGCCGAGTGCGGTTCGGAGTGCTGGCGAGCATAATGGTACAAATGTACCAATTACCCGTCGTCGCGATCGGCGATCGAACGCGCGGCACGGCCGAATCGCGACGAGACGCAACCATCTAGAGTCCGAGGCGCCATGAATGCGAACGAATGGCTGGCGGCATTTGCCGAGCGCGTCGGAACCGACCCGCCGACGACCGACGAGTTCAAGAAAATCCTTGACATGGCAGGCGCGGCGGCTCACTCCTCCGAGCGCGTCGCTGCGCCGGCGGCGACCTGGGTGGCGGCGAAGGCCGGCGTCGACCTCGACGAGGCGCTGAGGATCGCGCGCGAGATCGGGGCGGATGACTGACCGCCCGGGCGATGGCTGATCGCCGCTTCGACATCGTCGTGTTCGGCGCCACCGGGTTCACCGGCGCGCTGACCGCGGAGTACCTGGCGCGCAACGCCCCCGCGGGGATGAGCTGGGCGCTGGCGGGACGGAACATGAGCAGGCTCGAGCAGGTGCGGGCGCGGCTGGCCGCGGCCGACCCGGCCTGGGCCGAGCTGCCGCTGCTGCGCGCCGACAGCGGCGACGTGGCATCGCTGCGCGAGCTCGCCGAGGCGACGAAGGTCGTGATCACGACCGTCGGCCCGTACACCCGGTACGGCGAGCCGCTGGTCGCAGCCTGCGCCACCGCCGGGACGGACTACGTCGACCTCACCGGCGAGCCCGAGTTCGCCGACCGGATGTATCTGCACTACCACGGGCAGGCGGAGCAGAGCGGCGCCCGGATCGTCCACTCCTGCGGCTTCGACTCGATCCCGTACGACCTCGGGGTGCAGTTCGCGGTCGAGCAACTGCCCGAGGGGGTGCCGATCTCGGTCGAAGGGTTCGTGCGCTCGAACGGCTCGTTCTCGGGTGGCACCTACCAGTCGGCGATCGAGGTCCTTAGCCGCCTGCGGTCGGGCTCGAAGGTCGCGCGCGAGCGTCGCCGGCGCGAAGGCGATCCCGCCGGACGCCGGGTCAAGGGCGTCTCGGGGCGGCCGCATCCCGATGACTTCGCCGGCGGCTGGGTCGTCCCATTCCCCACGATCGATCCCGCGACCGTGCTCCGCTCGGCGCGCGCGCTCGATCGCTATGGCCCCGATTTCACGTACAGCCATTACGCGGTCGTCGGGCCGCTGCCGATGCTCGTCGGGGTGAGCGCCGCGGCCGGGGTGGCGGTCGCGCTGGCGCAGGTCGCGCCGACCCGCAACCTGCTGCTCAAGCTCAAGAGCTCGGGGGAGGGGCCGACAGAGCAGAAGCGCGCGAAGTCGTGGTTCCGGGTGAGGTTCGTGGCCCGTGCCGGCGGCTCTGCTGCTCGGGAGATCCGGACGGAGGTCCGCGGCGGCGATCCGGGCTACAGCGAGACCTCGAAGATGCTGGCGGAGTCCGCGCTGTGCCTGGCCTACGACGACCTCCCCGAGCGCGGCGGGCAGGTGACGCCCGCGGTGGCGATGGGGCCGGCGCTCCGCAGTCGGCTAGAGGCGGCGGGGATCGAGTTCAAGGTGCTCGATGGCCGGGTCTAAGTGGACGGCGGCGGACATTCCCGACCAGCACGGGCGGGTCGCGGTCGTCACGGGCGCCAACAGCGGGCTTGGCCTCGTGACCGCGCGCGAACTCGCGCGCGCGGGAGCGCGAGTGGTGCTCGCGTGCCGTAGCAAGGAAAAGGGGGAGACGGCCGCGGCGCGGATCGGTTCCGCGGTACCCGGCGCCGACGTTCAGCCCGCGGTGCTCGACCTCACCGCCCTTGAGTCGGTCCGAGCGTTCGCCGCGACCGCGCCCGATCGTCTCGATCTGCTGGTCAATAACGCCGGCGTGATGGCGACGCCCCGACGTCTCACGGCGGACGGCTTCGAGCGCCAGTTCGGCACCAACCACCTCGGTCATTTCGCGCTCACCGGGCTGGTGCTCGGGAATCTGCTGGCCGCGCCGGCCCCGCGCGTGGTCACGGTCTCGAGCACGCTGCACCGGACCGGCACGATCGACTTCGACGACCTCCAGGGCGAGCGCAAGTACAGCCGCTGGGGCGCCTATGGCCAGTCGAAGCTCGCCAACCTGATGTTCTGCTTCGAGCTCCAGCGGCGCGCGGTGGCGGCGGATACAACGCTGCTCAGCCTGGCGGCGCACCCGGGATACGCCGCGACCAACCTCCACTCGGACGCGACCGACCGCTTCTACGAGCGGTGGTACATGGCGATCGGGAACAAGCTGCTGGCCCAGAGTGCGGACATGGGCGCGCTGCCGACGCTGTACGCGGCCACGGTCCCCGACCTTCCCGGCGGGACGTACGTCGGGCCGGGCGGGCGCAGCGAGCAGCGCGGCTATCCGAAGGTGGTCGGCGCCGCCGGCAAGGCGTACGACGAGCAGGCGTGGGCCCGGCTGTGGGAGGTGTCCGAGACGCTCACGGGCGTTCACTACGAGTTCGACGCGACACGGGCGGCGGCGTGAGCGACTTCCGCTCAGACGGTCATGCCGCGGTCGAGTGGGCGGCGGACTACCTCGAGCGGGTGGGGGAGCTGCCGGTGCTCGCGCAGGTCGCGCCAGGGGACATTCGCGCCCGCCTGCCGGCGAGCGCTCCGGACGAGCCCGAGCCGTTCTCCGCGGTGTTGCGCGATCTCGACGAGATCCTGCTGTCCGGGGTCACGCACTGGCAGCACCCGCGCTACTTCGCTTACTTCGCGACGACCGCCTCGGAGCCGGGGATCCTGGCCGAGCTGCTCGCCGCGACGCTCAACTCGATCGCGATCCTGTGGCGGACCGCGCCGGCGGCGACCGAGCTCGAGGGCGTGGTGCTTGACTGGACCGCCGAGCTCCTCGGACTGCCGTCGGGTTGGCATGGGCACATCGAGGACAGCGCCTCGACCTCGACGTTCGCGGCCTGCGTGGCCGCGCGGGAGGCGACCGGGCGCGATCTGATCGTGTGCGCCGAGCACGGGCATTCGTCGATCGAGAAGGCGGCCCGGATGCTCGGGATGCGGCTGCGAAAGGTCCCGGTCGACGACCAATTCCGGATGCGCGCCGACGCGCTCGGCGACCTGTCCGATGCCGCCGTGATCGTGGCCACCGTCGGCACGACCGCGACGACGGCGGTGGATCCGGTCCCCACGATCGCCGACGCGTGCGCCGCGACCGGGACATGGCTGCACGTCGATGCCGCATACGCCGGGTCGGCGATGGTCTGTCCGGAGTACCGATGGGCGTTCGCCGGCGTCGACCGCGCCGACTCGCTGGTCGTCAACCCGCACAAGTGGCTGCTGACGCCGATGGACTGCTCGCTGCTGTGGACGAGTCGGCGCGAGGACTTCCGGCGCGCGTTCAGCGTCGTCCCCGAATACCTGCGCACGCCCGATGCCGAGGACTCGCTCAGTCTGAGCGAGTACGGGCCGGCGCTCGGCCGGCGCTTCCGCGCGCTGAAGCTCTGGGCGGTGCTCCGCTGCTTCGGCCGCAGCGGCCTTCAGCGCCACATCCGCAGCGGGATCGGGCTCGCGTCGCGGTTCGAGGGCTGGGTGCGGGAGACCGACGGCTGGGAGGTGTGCGCGCCGCGGCCGTTCTCGCTCGTCTGCTTCCGCCTCGAGGGCGATGACGACCGCAACCGTGTGCTGCTCGAGCGGGTCAACGCGAGCGGCGAGCTGTTCATCTCGCACGCGGTGCTGAACGGCCGCTACGTGCTCCGCCTCGCCGTCGGGCAGTTGACCACGACCGAGGCGGACGTCCGCCGGGCGTGGGACGTGCTCGTGCGCGAGGCGGCGCGGGTCTGACGGCGCGGGTGCGCTAGCCGGACGCCCTACGCAGTTTGCGGTAGTTGTGGTGCTCGCACCACTGGATGTGAGCACGGATGTGCCGACTACCAGGGCTGCAGGGACCTATCTCGAGAGCGGCCCCGGGGGCCCGCAAAGGATGTGATGCTTCGATGATGTCAGGCATGTATGCCGCGATCAGCGGCCTGGATGCTCATCAGACGATGCTCGACGTGACCGCCAATAACCTGGCCAACGTCGACACCGTCGGATACAAGGCCCAGACCACCCAGTTCTCCGACGAGCTCTCCCAACTCGTCGCCGCGGGCACGACGGCGAACGGCTTCAGCGCCGGCACCAACCCGCTCCAGGTCGGTCTCGGGACGCAGGTCGGCTCGATCGACAACGTGATGACCGCCGGCGGCGTGGAGTCGACCGGTGACGCGACCAACGTCGCGATTCAGGGCAGTGGGTGGCTCCGCGTCGCCAACGGCAACGTGGCCACGACCCCGCCGACGTTCGACGCCACCCAGTACACCCGCGCCGGCGACCTGACGTTCAACGCCAGCGGCTACCTGACCACCCAGACCGGCCAGTACGTGCAGGGTTATGCGGCGCAGTCCAACGGCAGCGGCGGCTACCAGCCGAACACCGCC
>DASXDD010000162.1:0-19161 GCA_036490775.1 Solirubrobacteraceae bacterium
AGCGGCGACCCGCGAGGAAAGCAGCGGCGCGAGCTTCCAGCGCACACGGGTGATCACACCGAGCGTTCCCTCCGAGCCAACCAGCAGCTCCGGCAGGTCATAGCCGGCGTTGTCCTTGGTCAGCCCGGCAAGCCGCGACACGACCGAGCCGTCGGCGAGCACCGCCTCGAGCCCGGCGACGTGCGCGCGTGCGGTTCCGTGGCGAAGCGCGCGGGCGCCGCCGGCGTCGCACGCGACCACACCACCGACCGTGCACGAGTCGCGCGCGCCGAAGTCCAGCGTCGCGTCCTGATCCGCAGCGCGCGCAGCGTCCTGGAGCACAGCGAGCGTCGCGCCGGCGCCGACGGTGACCTGACCGACGGCGATGTCGACGTCGCCGATCTCGCTCAGGCGGGTCATCGACAGCAGCACCTCGTGATCACGCGGCACGCTCGCGCCGACGAGCCCCGTGTTGCCTCCCTGCGGGACGATCGCGGCGCCCGCGCGAGCGCATGCTGCCACCACGCCTGCGACCTCAGCGGTGTCAGCCGGGCGAACGACGAGCCGCGCCGGCCCGCCGTAACGGCCGGTGTAGTCGCGCTCGTAGGAGGATTTGAGGTCCGGATCGCTCAGCACCTGCTGAGCGCCGACGACCTCTCCGAGTGCTTGCTGAAGGTCCATCCCGGGAAAGCCCTACCTAAGGACCTGCTGACGCAAACAGGAGGAGAGAGCGATGGCTTCCGAGCACGAGACGATCTTCACGATGGAGGCCACGCCGGTGAAGTTTGGCAGTGGCGCCTCCGACGACGCGGGATGGGAGCTCAAGCGCCTAGGCGTCAAGCGGGTGATGATGGTCACCGATCCCGGCGTCGCCGCGCTCGGTCATCCGGAGCGGATCAAAGGCCTGATCGAGGCCGAGGGGATCGAGGTGGTGCTCTACGACCGCGCACGGGTCGAGCCGACGATCGAATCCTTCCAGGACGCGGCGGACTTCGCGATCGAGCACGAAGTCGACGGCTTCGTATCGGTCGGCGGCGGCTCGAGCATGGACACCGCGAAGGTCGCAAACCTGGTCTCGACGCACCCGGCGCCCGTGATGGACTACGTCAACCCGCCCGTCGGCGAGGGCAAGAAGCCGCCGTCGCCGCTCAAGCCACACTTAGCGATCCCGACGACGTCGGGGACGGGCTCGGAGGCGACGACGGTGGCGGTGCTCGACATCCCCGAGATCAAGGTCAAGACCGGGATCTCGCACCGCTACCTGCGCGCCACACAGGCGCTCGTCGATCCAGAGCTGACGCGGTCGCTGGCGGCAGAGGTGACGTCGTCGACCGGGCTCGATGTCGTCTGCCACGCGGCCGAGTCCTACTTGTCGAAACCGTATGAGACCCGCGAGCGACCGGCGTCGCCCGACGACCGACCGCCGTACCAGGGATCGAACCCGATCGCCGACGTGTGGTCGGCGAAGGCGCTCGAGTTCGGGGGTCGCTATCTGCGCCGCGCCGTCGCCGATGCGGACGACGTCGAGGCGCGCGGGTTCATGATGCTCGCCGCGACGATGGCGGGTGTCGGCTTCGGCTCGGCCGGGGTGCACATCCCGCACTCGTGCGCGTACCCGATCGCCTCGGTCAAGCACGAGTACCAGCCTCCCGGATACCCCGACGACCACCCGTTCGTCCCCCACGGACATTCGGTGATCGTGACCGCGCCTGCTGCGTTTCGCTTCACCTACGACGCGATGCCCGAGCGCCACCATCAGGTCGCGCAGCTGCTCGCGGGCGAGCCAATCGCCGATCCAGGTCCCGACACGCTGCCCGACATCCTGCTCGCGCTGATGAAGGACATCGACGCGCCGCGCGGGGTCGCGGAGCTCGGCTACGCCGAAGACGACATTCCAGCGCTGGTCGACGGGGCTCTCAAGCAGCAGCGGCTGCTCGCGGTCGCGCCCAAGAAGGTCACCGACGACGACCTGCGCCACATCATCACCGCGTCGATGAGCAACTGGTAGTCCCCGATAAGCGGAGGAAGGGAGAGCACACGATGAAGCTGCACATGTTCGACGGCGGCTCGCTCAAGTGCCACGTCGAAAACATCAAGATGAACCAGGGGCTTGGAGATGAATACGAGATCCCGGTCCCGTGGTACCTGATCGAGCACCCTCGCGGGCTGGTGGTGATCGACGGCGGCAACGCGGCCGAGTGTGCCGAGGACCCGGTCGCCCACTGGGGCGGGATCACCGAGGTGTACTGGCCCGAGATGAAGCCCGAGCAGGCGTGCGTGCCGGCGATGAAGGCCGCGGGGTTCGATCCGGCCGACGTCGTGCTGCTGCTGCAGTCACATCTGCACCTCGACCACACCGGCGCGCTCGGCTCGATCGACCAATTCCCGAACGCCAAGGTGATCGCGACACGGGACGAGTACGAATACGCGCACGCGCCCGACTGGTTCGCCGCCGGCGGCTACATCCAGGCCGACTTCAACAAGCCCGGCGTTCCCTGGTCGCTGCTCGAGAGCACCGAGGACGGCTACGACGTGTTCGGCGACGGCGCGATCCGCTGCTGGCGCACACCTGGGCACGCGCCCGGCCACCAGTCGTTCGAGGTGACGCTTCCGAATTCGGGAGCGATCCTGCTGACCGTCGATGCCGCCTACACCAGCGACCACTGGAACGAGAAGGCGCTGCCCGGCTTCCTCACGTCGGTCGTCGACGCAGTCCGCTCGGTCCGCAAGCTGCACCGGATCGCCGGTCGCTCTGACGCGACCGTCGTCACCGGGCACGATCCTGAGGCCTGGCCGACCTTCAAGCACGTGCCGGAGGCCTACGACTGACGGTCGCGCAGCTCGCGGCGCAGGACCTTGCCGCTGGCGGTCTTTGGCAGCTCGTCGACGAACTCAATCTGTCGCGGGTACTTGTAGGCAGCCATCCGCTGCTTGCAGAACGCGATCAGCTCGTCGCTGGTCGCTGATTCGCCGGGCTTGAGGCTGACGAATGCCTTGACGGTCTCGCCGCGGTAGTCGTCGGGGACGCCCACCACCGCGACCTCGCGCACAGCGCTGTGCCCGTACAGCGCGTCCTCGACGTCGCGCGGCCAGACCTTGTAGCCCGAGACGTTGATCTGATCCTTCTTGCGGTCGACGAGGTAGAACCAGCCGTCAGCGTCCATCAGCCCGACGTCGCCGGTGTGCAGCGCTCCGCCCGGAATCGCATGCTCGGTCTCCTCGGGCTTGTTCCAGTAGCCCGGCACGACCTGCGGCCCGGAGGTGACGAACTCGCCGATCTCGCCGGGCGGCAGGTCATCCCCGTCGTCACCTACGACGCGCACGTCGGTGTTGAACACGGGCACTCCGACCGACAGCGCCCCCGAGTCGGGATCGACCGGCGCGCGCTTGCCCAACGGCACCCAGTGCGACGGCGAGGTCGTCTCGGTAAGCCCGTAGATGTTGTGGATATAGGCGCCGAACCGCGTCTCCCACGCCTCCAGCGTCGCGGGCGCGATCGGCGCGCCGCCGCTGGCGATCTTCGTGAGTCTCGTGAGGTCGCGATCGCTGGCCGAGCCGGCGTTCATCAGCGCGATGAACGCGGTGATCGCGCCGATCGTGAACGTCGCTCCGTGGCGTTCGATCAGCTCGAGCGACCCGTCGGGGTCAAAGCGATGGTTCATCACCACCGGCATCCCGACCAGCGTCGCGACCGACAGGTGCCCGATCAGGCCGGTGATGTGAAACAACGGCGCGAGCGCGAACACGACGTCGTGCTCGTCGAGCTCGAACCACTCGCGGTAGACCGAGGCCGTGAACAGGACGTTGCCGTGCGTGTTCATCGCGCCCTTCGACGGCCCTGTCGTGCCCGACGTGTAGGTCAAAAACGCGACGTCGCCGAGGGTCAGCGGCGGCGAGGCCGGCCGCCGCTCGACGCCGCGATGGGCGTCGATCAGCTCGACGAGGTCGAGCGTCTCGGGGTCGCGATCACGCCGCGAGCCGGCGAGCTGCGCCGGCGGCTGATCGAGGAAGTCGAGCTCCGAGGTCGTGATCCTGATCGCTACCTCGGTCTCACCGACCACATCGCGCGCGACCTCGCGCCACAGCGACTCGAACGTGATCAGTGCCCGGGCGCCGGAGTCGGTCAGCTGCGCAGCGAGCTCTCGGTGCTTGAGCATCGGGCTGACCGAGACCATGATCCCGCCGGCTTTCCAGGTCGCGAGCATCGCGATCAGGAACTGGGGCACGTTCTGCAGGCACACCGCAAGCCGATCGCCGGCGGCGAACCCCTCCGACCGCAGCCCACCGGCCAGCGCGTCGGTCAGCTCGTCGAGCTCGCCGAACGAGATCGGCGTGTCGAAGTAGACGATCGCCGGCTTGTCCGCAAACCGGGCGACGGTGCGGTCAAACGCGGCGAGCATGCTGGGGTGCTCGACCTCGATCTCGCGCGGGCGCCCTTCGCCGTAGTGCTTGAGCCAGGGCCGTTGGTCGTAGACGCTCACAGCTTCAGGATCGCACCGATGCCTTCCCGGGCGACCTGGATATCCGGCCAGCGCCGCCGCGTAGGGCTCGTGATTGCTCCGGAGCCTCCGATGAGACGAACATGCGCTACTGCGTGGGGCGTCTGCGGGCCCATACCCGTGCCGCCGGCTCTCTCTTTCTGCTACTCGGCGTGCTGCTCGCGCCGGCGCCCGCCGCCGGTGCCAGAACCGCGTCGCTGAACCTCAATCAGCCGCTGTCGGTCGGCGCCGGTCACGCGCGTCCGGGCCTGCGCACCCCGGCGCCCAGCACACAGTCGCTCGCAGCGACGCTGTCAGACGCGACCGGACTCGAGCCCGCGCAGGTCACGACGGAGAACGTCTGTCCCGCGCCGAGCCCCGGTACGGCGACGTGTGACGCGCAACGGCTGGTGCTGCGCTCAAACCACCACCTCGTGCGCCCCCACATCGGCGGCCGTCAATCGTTCACGCAGGTGTTCCCATCGCAGCGCCACGGGATCGCCCCGGCGACGTCGGGCGGCGCGGTGGTGCCGCCGCAGACGAGCACTCCCGCGTGGCTGCAGCAGGCCTACGACCTCACGTACCTGTCGCAGACCGGAGGGGTCGGGGACACGGTCGCGGTCGTCGACGCGTACGACGACCCAAACGCCGAGAGCGACCTCGCGACTTACCGCAGCAGGTACGGACTGCCCGCATGCACGACCGCCAACGGATGCTTCTCCAAGCTCAACCAGAACGGCCAGACCTCGCCGCTGCCGGCCCACGACAGCGGCTGGGAGTCAGAGGAGTCGCTCGACCTCGATGCGGTCTCGGCGCTGTGCCCCAACTGCCACATCACGCTCGTCGAAGCGAGCAGCAACTCGCTCGCCGACCTCGACCAGGCCGTACAGGAGGCCGCGGCCAAGGGAGCCCGGCAGATCTCAAACAGCTGGAGCGCGAACGCCACCGGCCCGATCGGCGGCACGTTCACTTTCCCCGGAGTCGCGGTCGTCGCATCCACCGGCGACCACGGCTACATCCCGCAGATGTTCGGCGCCGGAGCCGACGCCTACCCGGCCGCCTATCCCGGCGTCACCGCAGCCGGCGGCACCAGCCTCGCGGCGGCGACCGACGGCCACACTGCCCGCGGATTCGCCGAGAGCGCCTGGTCGCTCAGTGGTGGCTGGGGTGCGAGCTCGGGCTGCGACACGCTCGAGCCAAAGCCCGCCTACCAGACCGACCGGGGCTGTACCGGCCGCGCCTACGCCGACCTGTCCGCCGACGCCGACCCGTCCACCGGGCTCGTGATCTACGACGCGGGCAACGGCGGCTGGCTGCTGTACGGCGGCACCAGCCTCGCCAGCCCGCTGATCGCGGCCTACTACGCCGTCACCGGCGTCAACGCGGTCTCTCCCGGATGGGGCTATGGAGTCAGCTCGCTGCTCAACGACCCGGCTTCGGGCTCGTCGGGCTCGTGCCCTTCGAACATCCTCTACATCTGCAACTCCGGCACCGGCTATGACGGCCCGACCGGCATCGGCTCGATCTCGGGCGACGTCGTCACCGGCGCCCCTGGGGTAGGCGGCCCCGCGATCCCCAGCGGATCGGGCACCACCTACGTCCAGGCGGCCGGCGCGAACGCCGCGACGCTGGTCGGCGGCGTGTATCCCAACGGGCTCGACACGACCTATTCCTGGCAGTACGGCGCGACCACCGCATACGGGCAGCAGACCCCGGCCACCGACGTCGGGTCCGGCGCAACCCCGGCGGGGTCGCCCGGCACGCTGACCGGGCTGTCGCCGAGCACCGTCTACCACTACCGCCTCGTCGCGCAGAACAGCGCCGGCACCACCTACGGCTACGACTACTCCCTGACCACCGCCCCCTCGGGCTCGCTGCCGCCGGCCAACACGACGTTGCCGGCGATCAGCGGGACCCCGCAACAGGGCAAGACGCTGACCGTGTCGCAGGGGGCGTGGAACCCGAACCCGACCAGCTACGCCTACCAGTGGCAGCGGTCTACCGACGGCGACACCACGTGGACGAACATCGCGAGCGCGACCGCGGCGAGCTACACCCCCATCAGCGCAGACATCGCCGCCGACGTCCGGGTCCTCGTCACCGCGTCCAACAGCTTCGGGTCGGCCAGCGCGACCACCGCGTCGGTCGGACCGGTCAGCTCTGGCGCGCCGCTCAACACGAGCCCGCCCGCGATCAGCGGCAACCCCCACGCCGGGCAGATCCTGAGCGTCAATTCGTCGTGGAATCCGGCCGGCACGTCCTACACCTACCAATGGCAGCGCTCGACCGACGGCGGGGCCACCTGGGCGAACATCGCCGGGGCGACGAGCGCCAGCTACACGCTCGCCGTCGCCGATGAGAGCGGCGTCGTGCGGGCGAGCGTCACCGCCACCAACCCCTACGGGCAGTCGTCGACGACGAGCACTCCGGTCGGGCCGGTGCTGTCTGACCCGCCGATCAACACCGTCGCCCCGACTGTCACCGGAACCACGCAGCGGACCTTCACGCTGACGGCCACGCAGGGCACCTGGAACGGACAGGGCAACACCTACGCCTATCAGTGGCAGCGCTCGGCCGACGGCAGCACCTGGACCAACGTCGCAGGCGCAACCGCCTCGAGCTACACGCTCGCACCGGCCGACGAGGGCGACCTCATGCGGGTGCTCGTGACCGCATCGAACATCGACGGCTTCGTCAACAGCGCCAGCGCCCCCACGTTGCCGGTCTCCCCGTTCCCGCCGGCCAACACGATCGCGCCGACAATCAGCGGAACCGCGGTGCGCGCGTCGATCCTGACCGCGACCCAGGGCAGCTGGACCGGCCCCGGGAACGCCTACTCCTACCAGTGGCAGCGCGACTTCGGAGAGGGCTTCGTCGACATCACGGGCGCGACGACAAACGCCTACGCGCTGACCTACGCAGACGAGGGCGCGACCGTGCGGGTGGTCGTCACCGCGACCAACCCCGACGGAACGATCGTCCAGGCCAGCCAGCCGACGACGACCGTGATGAGTGCGATCCCCGTCAACCAGGCGCGGCCCAGCATCACCGGCACGCTGCTGCGAGGCTCCGCGCTGACCGGGAGCCTCGGCGTCTGGAGCGGGGTCGGCAACGTCTACTCGTTCCAGTGGCAGCGCTCAGCCGACGGCAACTCGTGGAGCGACATCGCCGGGGCGACCGGCACGAGCTACGCGCTGACACTCGCCGACGAGGGCGATGCAGTGCGCGTGTTCGTGACCGCCAGCAACTCCGACGGCGCCGCCGGCGTCGCCAGCAGCCCGACCGCGACGATCCCGACCGCACCGCCCGTCAACACGACGCTTCCGGCGATCTCCGGCACCGTGCAGCGCAGCGCCACCGTGACCGGCAGCCAGGGGTCCTGGAACGGCCTCGGCAACGGCTACTCCTTCCAGTGGCAGCGCTCGGCCGACGGCGGCACCACCTGGACGAACATCGCCGGCGCGACCGCCCCGACCTATGCGCTCGCCGTCGCCGACGAGCACGCCGCCGTGCGCTTCTCGGTCACCGCCACCAACCCCGACGGCACGGTCACGGTCGCCTCGCAGCCGACGCCGGTGATTCAGTCCGCGCCGCCGGTCAACACGATCGCGCCGTCGATCACCGGCAACGCGCAGCGCGCCTCGGTGCTGACCGCGGCGCAGGGCTCATGGACCGGAATCGGCAACACGTACGCCTACCAGTGGCAGCGCTCGGCCGACGGCACCGCCTGGACCAACATCACCAGCGCGACCGACACGACGTACACGCTCGCCGCTGCCGACGAGGGCTCCGTGGTTCGCCTGTCGCTGACCGTCTCAAACCTCGACGGAACGCTCACCGTCTCAACTCAGCCGACCGCAAGCGTGCCCACGGCTCCACCCGTGAACCTGACCACGCCGACGATCGTCGGCGTGGTGCAGCGAGGCGTTGCACTCAACGCGAGCCCGGGCTCCTGGAGCGGCATCGCCAACAGCTACTCCTACCAATGGCAGCATTCGGCCGGAGCCGGCGTTTGGACGAACATCGCCGGCGCCAACAGCGCGACGTACACGCTGGCTACGTCCGATGACGGCCGCCAGATGCGCGTGCTCGTCACGGCTACCAACGACGACGGGACGGCGACGGTCGCGAGCACCGCGACGGTGACGGTCCCGAGCTCACCGCCCGTCAACACCTCGGTGCCGACGATCGTCGGCACGGCCCAGCGCGGGCTGACGCTGACATCCACGCAGGGCGCCTGGAACGGCAACGGCAACGGCTACGCCTACCAGTGGCAGCGCTCGGCCGACGGCAGCACCTGGAACGACATCGGCGGCGCAACCGGACAGACCTACACGCCGGCGCTGGCCGACGAGGGCGACGTGATCCGCCTCGAAGTGACCGCCAACAACTCCGACGGGACCGCAACGGTGACGAGCACGGCGAGCTCGACGGTCACCGGCTCTGTGCCTGCCAACACGTCACAGCCGACGGTCACCGGCACCACGCTGAGAGGCTCGACGCTGACCGCCACGCAGGGCGGATGGAGCGGCAACACCAACACCTACAGCTACCAGTGGCAGCGCGACGCCGGCCTTGGCTTCGCGAACATCGCCGGCGCGACCGGCCTGACGTACACGCTCGGCGTATCGGACGAGGGCGCGCGGCTGCGCCTGGTCGTGACCGCCACCAACCCCGACGGAATCGCGGGCGTCGCCAGCGCGGCGACGACGACCGTCGCAGGCCTCCCGGCCGTCAACACGACCGCGCCGACGATCACCGGCACCGCTCAGCGCTCGGTCCTGCTGACCTCGACCCAGGGCACCTGGAGTGGGCTTGGCAACACGTACACCTACCAGTGGCAGCACTCGACCGACGGCAGCACCTGGACCGACATCACCGGCGCGACGAACGCGACGTACGCGCTCGCGCTCGGCGACGAGGGCGCGGTCGTGCGCCTGCTCGTGATCGCCGCCAACCCGGACGGCATCGTTTCTGCCCCATCGAACGTGACCGCGACCGTGAGTGGCGCTCCGCCGGCGAACATCACCGCCCCGAGCGTCGCCGGCACCGCGCAGCGCAGCTCGACCCTGAGCTCTAACCAGGGAGTCTGGACCGGGGCCGACAACACCTATGCCTACCAGTGGCAGCGCTCGGCCGACGCCAGCACCTGGACGAACATCGCCGGCGCGACCTCCCCGACCTACACGCTCACGACCGCCGACGAGCACGACATCGTCCGGCTGTCGCTCACCGCCAGCAACCCCGACGGCATCGCCGCCGCCGTGACCATCCCGACCGCGACCGTGCCGAGCGCGCCGCCGGTGGCCACCGCGCCGCCGACGGTTGTCGGCCGCGCGACACGCGCGGTCACGCTGACCTCGACGCTGGGGTCCTGGAGCGGCATCGGCAACTCCTACTCCTACCAGTGGCAGCACGACACCGGCTCTGGGTTTTCGGACATCGCCGGCGCCACGAATCAGAGCTACACGCTCGGCGTCGCCGACGAAGGATCGAGGCTGCGCCTGGTCGTGACCGCGACCAACCCCGACAGCACCGTGAGCGCCACGAGCGACCCCACCACGACCGTTGCGGCCGATTCGCCGGTCGACAACACCGCGCCGGCGATCGCCAGCGGCAGCCCGCAGCGGACCTCGACGCTGGTCGCGAACCAGGGGGCGTGGAGCGGCGCCGGTAACACCTATGCGTTCCAGTGGCAGCGCTCGACCGACGGCGGTCGCACGTGGACATCGATCGGCGGCGCCACGAACCCCGCCTACCTGCTCGACATCGCCGACGAGGGCGCCAACGTGCGCGTGCTCGTGACGGCCACCAACCCCGATGGAAGCCTCAGCGTTCCCAGCCCGGCGACCCCGACCGTGCAGGCGGCCCTACCGGTCAACACCGTCAAGCCGACGGTCTCGGGCAGCGCGCGCATCGGAGCGACGCTGGCAGCCGTCACCGGGAACTGGGCGCCCGACGGCGCAACCTTCTCGTTTCACTGGCAGCGCGGCAACGCGACTCACGCCTACGCCGACATCGCCGGCGCGACCGCTGCGAACTACACCGTGGCGTCAGCAGACGTCGGCTACAACATTCGGGTGATCGTCGCCGCGACCAACGTCGACGGCACGACCAGCACGCCGAGCACGCCGACCGCCACCGCGATCATCCCGCCACCGACCAACGTCACCGCGCCGATCGCGCCGACGGGCACGCTGATGGACGGCTCCACGCTGACGCCCGACAGCGGCACCTGGGACTCGCAGGCGAGCTTCATCTACACGTGGCTGCGATGCCCCGCCGGTGCGACGAGCGTCGACGGCACCTGCACCAACCTGGGGAGCTCGGCGACGTACACGCTGCAGACCGCTGACATCGGCCACCCGATGGCGGTCACCGTGACCGCCATCTCGGCGGGCGGTACGGCCTCGGTCACGAGCCCGCTGACGAGTGCGGTCACAGGACGTGTGCTCAGCTCGACGGCGGCGCCCAGCATCGTCGGTAACCCGCAGGTCCCCAACTCGCTGACCGCCAGTCCGGGGTCGTGGAGCGTGCCGCTGACCGGCATCTCCTACAACTGGATGCGCTGTGACTCCGACGGCAGCTCGAACTGCGCTCAAGTAGCCACCAACGTCCCGCAGTACACGCTCAGCGCCGCCGACCGCGGTCACACGATTGTCCTGGTCGCCACCGCCACCTCTCCCGGTCGCACCGCCACGGCGCAGAGCGCACCGCTGACCGTGCAGGACCAGCCGCTGCCGCAGTCGACGGCGCTTCCGATCGTGACCGGAACCGCGATCCGAACCAACACGCTGCAGGCAAGCCGCGGCACGTGGTCCAACAACCCGTCATCGTTCACGTACCAGTGGGAGCGCTGCAACGCCGGCACCGGGGTCTGCCAGGCGATCGCCGGCGCAACCGCCTCGAGCTATCTCCTCGCCCGCAGCGACGAGGGCTCGGCGGTGACCGTGCAGGTGACCGCCGGCAACACCTCCGGCACCGCGACGGCGACCGCCCGTGCGACCACGCCGATCGCGCAGCTGCTCCCGGTCAACACCCATCCCCCGGTCGTTCAGGGCACCTCGATCCAGCAGGGAGCCCAGGTCGGCGTCACCGCGGTCACGTGGAACACGACTCCGGACACGGCGTTCACGACCGCCTGGGAACGCTGCGATGCAAGTGGCGGCTCATGCCAGGCGATCAGCGGCGCGACCGGCAGCCTGTTCACGCCGCTGGCCGCCGACGTGGGCCACACGCTGGTCGCGATCGTGACCGCGACGAACCTCGACGGCCCCGTCTCCTCGACCTCCGCGCATTCGGTGGTCGTGCTCCCCGCCGCCCCGCGATGGAGGACGCTGCCGGTCCTGTCCGCCGCCAACGCCCAGGTCGGAACGGCCCTGACGATCACCGCCGGCACCTGGAGCGGCCCGGCGCTCGACACCGACGTGGTGCAGGTGATGCGCTGCACCAACACGTGCTCGCCGATCACGTCGTCGTCCGGCTACACGATCGCTTCCGCGGACACCGGCGCCGTTCTGCGGCTGCGCGAGACCGCGTCGGATTCCGGCGGCAGCACCGCCGTCTGGTCGGCGCAGTACGTCGGGCCGGTCACCTCCGTGGCCTCAGGCTCGGCCGTGCTCGCCGGCGGCCAGTCGGCGCTGCGCAACTCGGCCGGCGACGCGCTGGCGTTCGCGCAGATCCAGACGTTCGCGATCACCTCCGAGCTCGGCTTCCGCGCGGCGGTCGTTCACGGTCGCGTCTCCAAGCCCACCCGCGCGCGCTTGGTCAAAGTCCGTCGTGCGCGAGGCGTGCGCGGCAAGCTCCGCGTCTGGGCGTGCCCGGTCAGCGCCAAGCGCGGCCACGCGCCGCCGCCGTGCACGCGTCAGGTCTCGCTGAACGGCAAGACCGTCACGCTGAAGCTGCCCGCGGCGAGCACCGGCAAGGTGCGAGTGGTCGTCGTTCGCAAGGGCCGCTGAAGCCTCAGCGCCACTCGCGATCGCGCAGGTAGCGGTCGGCCGCCCGCGCCGCGATCGCCCCCTCGCCGGCTGCCGTAGCCGCCTGCACCTCGGCAAGCGAGCGGACCGATCCGGCCGCGAATAGCCCCGGCAGTTCGGTCCGCATCGACGAATCGGTCGGGACGCCGCCGTCGTCTCCGAGCGACAGCGCGTCGCCGACGACTTCCGCGTCGGGCGCGAGCCCGACGTACACGAACACGGCGTCGAGCTCGATCTGATCGGCGGCGCCGCTGCCCTGGTCGCGCACCGTGATCCCCGCGACCTTCTGCTGGCCGAGGATCTGCTCGACGATCGTCGCGTAGCGGACCTCGATCGACGCGTGCTCGAGCACCCGCGTGCGATAGGCCTCCTGGCCGTCGAGCTCGTCGCCGCGGTGCACGACGATCACGCGCTCGACGTGATCGGCGAGCTCGAGCGCCTCCTGCAGCGCCGAGTCGCCGCCGCCGACGACGGCCACGGTCTTGCCGCGCATCAGCGGCCCGTCGCACGTCGCGCAGGTCGAGACGCCCTTGCCCGCCAGCCGCTCCTCGCCGTCGACCTCCAGCCGTTTGAACCGCCGGCCGGTCGCGACGATCACGGCGCCTGCCTCGAGCTGCTCACCGCCGGCCGATAGCAGCCACGAGCCGTTGCTGCGCTCGATCGCCTCGACGGCCTCGTCGCGAAACGCCGCGCCGGCGGCGACCGCCTGCTCCTCGACGCCGGGACACAGCTCGAACCCGGCGACCCCCTCGGGGAATCCCGGGTAGTCCTCGATCCGGCCGATGTTGAGCAGCTGGCCGCCGAGGCCGCCGCCGGTGAACGCGACCGTCGCCCGACCGCTGCGCCCGGCGAACAGCGCCGACGTCAGCCCGGCGAGGCCGCCTCCTACAACCGCTACCTCGTATTCCACGCTTACCTCCAGTCGTCGATCGAGACGGTCGTCAGCTTGCGGCGGTTGGGCTCGCCGGCGAGGATCCGCCAGGTCGGCTGGGTCTCGCCGCCGACGACCACGACCTCGATGTTGTCGGGGCCGAACATCTGGATCAGCTCGTCGGGCCCGGCCGCCAGCCGCGACGCGTATGGCTCGATCCCCGAGACCGCGAGCGGGCGCACGAGCGTCTGGGACCACATGTTGTCCCAGTAGTCGCGCGCCGGGATCATCGTCAGCTCGGCGAGGCGCTCCACGAGCTTGCGCTTGGTGTCAAAGCCCCGCTCGACGAACGCCTTGGCGACGAGCGGGTCGAGCGCCAGGATCGGCGTCAGCAACGGCTCGCAGGCGAGCAGCGAGCGCGCGAACTGGTTCTCCCACAGCTCCCTTGGGCCGGCGCCGAAGATCGTGTACCAGCCGCCCATGAACACGCTCACGGTGCTCGCGTCGGCGTCGAATCCGCGGCTGACGTGGAACGGCTCCCACGGGCTGCGCTCCTCGTTCTCGGGGAATGCAAACGCGAGGTTCAACGGGTTGCCTTGCGAGCCCATGTACGTCTCGCCGGGCAGCGAGCCGCCCTGGAGGTTCTGCGAGAGCAGGTTCTGGGCACGGCCGATCGTCGTGTTCGCGTGGTTGTAGGGGCCCATCGCGCCGATTCCCGCGTTCATCCCGAGCTCTGAGCGGATCGGGCCGTTGATGATCGCGCCGCCCGCGAATGACGTCGTCGAGCTCGACCGCGAGCTGACCTCGCTCGCAGCGATCGCGAGGATCACCGGCAGGTACTCGGGCTTCGCGCCGGCCATCACGGCGTTGACCGCGACCTTCTCAACCGTGAACTCGCAGAACTCGCGAAATGCCGTCGGGCGCAATCTGCCCACGACCTCGTCGGGAGCGTGGCTGGTCCCGGCGAGCATCGCCTCGACGCGCTCCTCGGTCGGAAGCACGATCGGCAGATGGTCGGTCCACGCGTTGTCCTCGAACCGCTGGCGCAGGCTGTCCTCCGAGTCGGGGTCGAGCAGCCGCGGGATCGAGCGATCGAAGCTCAGGCCCTTGGTGTCGTCGGCACTGAGCGGCGCCGTCAGGCCCTCGATCAGCCCTTGCATGAACGGCCGCTCCTGCACCGCGTCGGCGCCCTCGATGTAGGAGCGCAGCGTGTCGGTCGAGACGCCGACGACCGGCTGAGGCACGAACGTCTGGCGCAGGGCCGGGCGCCCGTCGACCCGCGCGACCGATCTCGCGAGCCGCGCGAACGGCTTGGTGTGCACCGCCACCGTGGGGACGCCCTGCTCCTCGAGCGCCAGCGCGAGCCCGACGACCGTCGGGCTACAGGTGCTTCACAAGCCCACCCCGAGGATCGCGGCGTCGCCGTCGTGGGCGATAGCGTTGCGCATCTCGGGATCGTCGACCCAGCTCTCGCGGGGTGTGATCGTCTTCGCGTCGACCGCCGGCAGGTGCTCGGAGAACCAGTCCTCGAGCTCGATCATGAACTCGCGGCTGTTGTCGAACAGGCAGTCGACCAGGTAAACGCGCTTGCCGTCGAGCCGGTCCAGGCGCGGTGCCAGCGCCTTGCCGGTCACCTTCGGCGGGTAGCCGCGGGGATCGTGGACGATCAGTTGCGTCGCTTCGCTAGTCAGTGAGGCCATCTCGGCTCTCCTTCCTTGTGATCAACAGTCGGTCAGCCCGTAGAGCGCGACGGCATTGCCGTGCAGGACCGCTTCGCGGCCGTCGGGGCTCAGCTGCTCGAGCAGTGCCTCGGGGCCCGGGCCGTGGACGTGGGGGTAATCGCTACCAAAGGTCAGAAACGCCGGCGCGTCGATCATCTCCAGCAGCCGGCCGACGGTCTGCTCGTCCGCTGGGACGTGGGTCGGCGCCGTCGACGCGCGGACGTGCCGGTAGACGTACTCCGAGGGCCGCTGCTTGACCCACGGGACCTCGCGCCAGATGCCCTTCCAGTCCTTGTCAAAGCGCCACAGCAACGGCGCCAGCCACGCGAACCCACACTCGATCAGCACCACCCGCAGCTCGGGGAACCGCTCGAACACGCCCTCGCAGACGAAGCTGATCAGCTGGGCCTGCGCGACCGCCTGGTTTGCGACGTATTGCTCTAGGTATGTGGTCGTGAAGCCGCTCGGCGTCGGCGCGCTGCCGGGGCGCCCCCAGGCGTGCAGCCCGATCGGCAGCCCACGCTGCGCCGCGGTCGCGAAGATCGCGTGGTTGTTCTTGTGCGCCCAGGGGATATCGCTGCGGACCGGGAGCAGCACCTGCACGAAACGGGGATCGTCGCCGCGGCGCTCGATCTCGGCGACGGCGTCCTCGGGTGACACGCTCGACACGGCGATACTCGCCCGCAGGCGCTCGTCGCGGTCGAGGAACTCGTCGGCGACCCAGTCGTTGACCGCGGTCGCGAGCGCCGCCGCGTAGTACGGGTTGCGGTGCGCCTCCAGCGCGGTCAGACAGTTGAGCACGACGTGTGACGGCTCGGCCTCGTCGAGCAGCCCCTGCTTTAGCGCCAGATAGCTGCTCGGGGGAGCTGAGCCGGTCGTCGGCGCTCCCGGCGGGTAGGCGTTGACGAGCCCGTGCAGCGGGATCCCGGCCTCTTCGATGTAGTGGCGCCAGTAGTCGCTCAGGTACGGCGCCAGCGCCTCGATCGATTCGGGCGCACAGTGGACGTCGCAGTCGATCGCCGGCATCTACCGCATCACCTCCTGCGGCAGCCCGTACAGGTCGAGCGCGTTGCCCGCGAAGATCGCGGCGCGCAGCTCCTTGGAGATCGTGCGCGGCAGCGCCTGCGCCGGCGAGTCGAAGTCCCAGTGCGGGTAGTCGGTCGCGAACACCAGCCGGTCGGAGAGCTGGGCCTCCTCGATCGCGTACACGAGGTGCTTGGGGTCGTCGGGCTCCTCGATCGGCTGGGTCGTGAACCACACGTGGTCGCGGATGTACTCCGACGGGCGGCGCTTGACCTGCGGATGGTCTTCGCGCATCAGCTCCCACGCGGCGTCGAGCGACCAGCGCAGGTTCGTGGCCCATGAGAGGCCGCACTCGGTCAGGATCACGCGCAGGTCGGGGATCGCCTCGAACACGCCACCGGCGACCATGCTCGCGAGCTGGCTCTGCATCGCACACGAGATCTGGACGTGGTAGCCGAGGTAGTAGGACTGCGGGCCCGCGCCCTTCAGGCTCGTGTAACCGCCGGTGTGAAACGCGATCGGCAACCCGAGCCCGGTGGCAGCCTCGTAGATCGGCCAGTACTTGCGCGAGCCGAGCTGCTCCTGCAGGCCGGCGGGCATGAACACGGCGACGAACCGCGGATCGGCGGCGCGGCGCTCGATCTCCGCGATCGCCTCGGCCGGGTATTCGTGCGCGACGACGATCGCCGCGCGCAGCCGCGCGTCGAAGTCAAGCCACTCCGCCATCAGCCAGTCATTGACCGCGCTCGCGACCTCGGTCACGACGGCCGGCTCGTCGTAGGAGTCGAGGCTCGCCATCACCTCGAGCACCGCATAGTCGATGTCCCACTCGTCGAGCAGCTGCGAGCGCAGCAGCTCCGGGTCGCCGCCGGGCGGCACCCCCGGCCGCTGCGGCCACGCATCGAGCCGGTTGCCGCTTCCCCGGGCGCGCGGATAGGTGTGCTTCTCGCTCGGCGTCTGGCGCCCGTAGCGCTCGATATAGCGGCGCGCGCGCTGGCTCATGTACGGCGTCAACATCGCCGGGGCCGGCTGCGCATGCACGTCGCAGTCGATCAGGGTTACGGCGCGGGCGCTCGCGGATGGCGCCTCGGAGGCGATGGGCTGCGCGAGATCGGTCACGACGTCTCGAGCACCACGTAGTCGTCCTCGACGAACACGTCGAACGTCTCGGCCAGGTACGGACCCGGGACGAGCTGCACGTCATAGCTGCGCACGCCGGGCGCCGAGCCGCCCATGAACGACTGGCCGGTCTCGAGGTCGTACTCCCAGCCGTGCCAGGGGCAGGCGATCATCGGCGGCAGCTCGCGCAGCTGTGGATCGCCGGGCGTACGCGACTCGGCGGGCTGGTGAACGCGCCCGAGGCACAGCGGGCCGCCCTGATGCGGACAGCGGTTACGCACCGCGTAGAAGCGATCACCGACGTGGAACACGCCGATCGAGCGGCCGCCAACGCTGACGACCCGGCGGGTGCCCGATGCGAAGCTCCGTTCGGGTGCAACTACAACCTTCATCTCTCCCGGCCTTTGTGATTCACCTTACGGTGAAGGTAACCGCGGAGCCCCTGTCCAAAAAATCAATACTTGAACTTCTCGCCATAAATGGCATTCATGCGTCGCGACTCCGTGTCACAAAGCACTCGCGGCCCTGGCGAGTGTCTGGCGAAGCCACACGTGCGCCGGATCGTCGTGGAACTCGTCACACCACCAGAGCGCCTCGACGATCGTCTCTGACGCGCCCGGGCATTCCATCACCTTCAGGTCCAGTCGCTCGGCGAGCGGGCAGACCAGCCGCTCCTGGATCAGCGCGACCCGGTCGGTGCCGGCGACGAGATACGGCACCGCCTGATAGCTCTCGACCCGGATCGCGGCGTGCGGATGGATCCCGAGCATCGCGAACTGCTGCGATACCGGGGCCGCCCACGGCCGTCCGTGCTCGGGCAGAAACGGCGCCACCCAGGTGACGCCGGCGAGTTCGTCGAGCGTCGGCGAGTCGCCGGAGACGACCCGGTTGCCCGACGCGGCGACGCACACCCAGCGGTCGCGAAACAGCTCCATCGAACGTACGTGCGGGAGCATCAGCGGACTCATCGGCGGCGCCACGATCCCCTCGATCTGGCGGATCGTCTCGGCCGCCTCGATCGCCAGTGACTCGCGTACGAGCCGCATATGCAGCCGCGCGCCCGGCGCCAGGCGCTCGAACAGTTGCGAGATCTGCTCGCCGATCACCGCGATCGTGTAGTCGGCCATCATCAGCGTGAACTCGCGGGTGGTGGTCGCGGGATCGAACTCGGCGTCGGTCGTGAACACGCGCTCGGCGGCCGCGCACGCGAGCTCCACCTGCTCGGCGAGCTGCGCGGCGAGCGGCGAAAGCTCGTAATGGCCCTTGTAGCGCACGAGCAGCTCGTCGTCGAAGTAGCGGCGAAGCCGCGCGAGCGCGGCGCTCGCCGCCGGCTGGGTGACAGCGAGCCGCTCGGCGGCGCGGGTCACGTTGCGCTCGCGGATCAGCTCGCGCAGGATCACGAGCAGGTTTAGATCGAGCTTCGCAAGCCCGGCAACCGGACGCTCCTCAGAGACCCTTGCCTCGCTGGCCACAGCCGCCGCAATCCTAGACCTCGTGACCTCGGCGGCGCGCAACCCCGAACCTCACACGGCGGCAGCGGAGGCGCGCGAGCCGGCCCGCCGCAGGTAGACCCCCTGGCGGCGCAGCTCGTCCTGGAGCCTGCGCACGTCCAGCGCCGCTGGATCGGTGCCGGAGGCTGCCGACATCGCCGCAGCGGCGCCTGCCGCCTGCCCGGTGACCCAGCATTGCGGGATCTCGCGCATGAACGACTGCGTCTGCGGGTCGGTCGCAATATGGCGCCCGGCGACGAGCACGTTGTCGAGCCCGACCGGCAGCAGTGCCCCATACGGAACCGAGACGTTGTCGAACTTCTGCGACGGCGACGGCGACACGCCGATCTCGTCGGGGTGATGCACGCCGCGCTTCCAGTCCTCGGCGCGCATCTTCCTGCGCCCGACGGCGCGGCCGGTGTGACGGACGCCGATCTGCGGCGCTGAGAGCAAGATCCACGCGTGCTCGAATCCCGGCGCGTGCCGGCGGAAGTAGTCGAGGTG
>DASXDD010000163.1:0-34533 GCA_036490775.1 Solirubrobacteraceae bacterium
GCGGAGTCAGGCAATGACTGACTCGACGACGTATGACGTGATCGTCGTGGGCGCCGGAGGGGCCGGCGCGCCGCTGGCGGCGAGGCTTTCGGAGGACCCGCAGCGGCAGGTCCTGCTGATCGAAGCCGGCAACGACTTCACCCGCACCGAGGACTTTCCCTTCGAGGTCCGCTACTCGGGAGCGATCGGTGGGGCCTTGCCCGGGAATCCGAACAACTGGACGTTCATGGGCAAGCTGACCTCCGATCTGTCGTATCCAGTCCCCCGCGGGAAGATCGTCGGCGGCTCGACGTCGATCAACGGCACCGGCTTCCAGCGCCCGCGCAAGTCGGACTTCGACCGGTGGGTCGCCGCTGGCAACCCGGAGTGGTCCTACGACGACGTGCTCCCCTACATGATCAAGCTCGAGCGCGATCTGGACTACGGCTCCGACGAGGTCCATGGCAACGCCGGCCCGATGCCGGTCAGTCGCAACCTCGGGATGGTTCATCCGGTGACCACGTCCTTTTACGAGGCGTGCTCGGAGCTCGGCTTCGTCCATGAGCGTGACAAGAACGCGGGGGAGCCGATCGGCTACGGACCGATGCCGCGCAATGCCCTCGACGGGCTCCGTTACAACACCGCGATCACGTATCTGAACCCGATCCGCGGTCGTTCGAACCTGACGATCCGCGCGACCACGGTCGTCAAACGGGTCGTGTTCGACGGTCCGACGGCCACGGGCGTCGAGGTCGAGGGCGGCACCGTCGTGCGCGGCCGCGAGGTAGTCCTCTGCGCGGGCGCGCTGCAGACGCCGCAGCTGTTGCTGCTGTCAGGCATCGGCTCCAAGGAGGAGCTCGACGAACACGGGATCGGCGTGGTCAGTGACCTTCCGGGCGTTGGCAAGAACCTGATGGATCACCCCGACGTCGAGATCACCTGGCGACCGAAGCGCAAGCTCGCATCGAAGAATCAGCGCGACTCGTTCCAGGGCGTCCTGAACTTCACCTCCGAGGACTCGACCTACAACGGCGACATCGAGATCATCCCGCTGATCAAGCCGATCGCGGCGATGCTGCTCGCGCGCGAGGACTCCGGTCTGAAGGCGCTCGCGACGTTCGTGCGGCGTGCGCCCGAGGCGCTGCGGGCGCTCAAGGGCGCGAACCTCAAGCGGATCCGCCAGCAGGCGGTCACGCGCAACGACCTGTTCGTTGTCGCCGCACTCAACCAGCCCGACTCACGCGGGCGGGTCTCCCTCGCGAGCGCAGACCCCGACGACCTGCCGACGATCGAATACAACTACATGACCAACGACTCGGACCGTCGCCGCATCCGCCAGGCCGTGCGCACCGCGACGTCGATCCTGAAGTCCAAGGCGTTCGAGCCGTTGTTCGATCGGATCACCGAGCTTTCGGATCGCGTGCTTGCAGACGACGCGCTGCTCGACGACTGGATTCGCAGCCATCTGGCGCCGACGTTCCATGCGGCGTGCACGGCCCGCATGGGACCCTCGAGCGATCCGCAGGCGGTTGTCGACCAGCGCGGGCGTGTCTACGGCGTCTCCGGGCTGCGCGTCGGCGACATCTCGATCTGCCCGACGATTCCGACGGTTGGGCCGGGTTTGGCCGCGATCATGATCGGCGAGCGGATGGCTGACTTCATCCGCGAGGACCAGGCGGCCCTGTCGTCGGCGAACACGACCGGAGCAGGGGAGGATCGATGATCGTCATCAAGGCAATCTCGCGCGTCACGGCCGAATCGCTGGACCCGGTCGTCGAGCAGGTCAAGGAGATCAAGGCGCGCAGCCTCGAGCGCCTCGGCGTGATCGGCTACGACTTCTTCCAGCAGGACGAGGAACACGTCGTCGCGCTTGAGGTCTTCGAGGACTCCGACGTCCTGATCGCCCATCTTGATGGCGGTGGCTTCGACGAGCTGTTCAAGCTGATCGATGTCGAGCGGATCGAGCTCATGGGCCCGATCTCCGCTGAGATCCGGTCGCGCTTCGAGGCGCTGGCAAACGTCGCGATATACCCGTCGATCACCGAGACGCGTGACCGCTGAGGGGAACGCCGACGCGGAGCTGCGGCGGGCGAACGTCACCGTGATCCAGCGCTACCTCGACGCGTGGAGCGTGCTCGACATCAGTGCAATCGAGACTGCGCTGCATCCCGAGGTCGAGCTCGAGCTCGGTTACGCGGCGCCGGGGGTCCCTGACACTGTCCGGGGTAAGGCGAGCGTGATGGAGTTCATGCGCAACGTCCCGTCCGTCGTCGCGCCGATGAACTTCTTCGCGATCGAGATCTCGACGCTGGAGGACCCGGCGGAGCTGTTCGCCGCCTATCGCGGCGACTCTCGTGTGCTCGCGACCGACAAGCCGTACCGGAACCGGTACTTGACGCGAGCTCGCGTCGAGAATGGGCTGATCCTGCGCTATGCCGAGTTCTCTGACCCGCTGATCTTCATGGAGGCATTCAACGCAGATGACTGACACGACGCTGACCGCCGAGGATCGGATCGAGATCCACGAACTGCTCGCTCGGCGCGGCTACGCCTCGGACACGGCCGACGTTGCCGGATGGGTCGACACGTTCACACGCGACGGGGTGCTGGAGCAGCCACCGGTCGAGCTGGACCTGCCGGGTGGGGCGTCGGAGATGCCCTCGACCGTCGAAGGCGCAGACGCGCTCACCGCTTTCCTGGCGGGCAGCCTGCCGAATATCAAGGGCCTGCGGCACATCATCACCAACATCACGACCGATCCGACCGCGGGCGGGGCGGTCGCGCGCAGCGCGTTCCACGTGCTCGACACCGGCCGCTCGGTGACCGTCGTGACGGGGCGCTACACCGACACGCTTCAGCGGACCGACGCCGGCTGGAAGACGGCCTACCTGAAGGTCGAAATGGATGGCTGACGTCGCGGACACTGGAACCGCCGACACGATCCTGGCGCTCCAACGGCTCGTTGCGCGCTCGACCGAGAGCATCGACGCCGGCGATCGCGCCGCGTTCGCGGCCGGCTGGTGGGATGACAGCGTCTGGAACCTTGGGCCGCCGTTCGACGAGGTCGCAGGCATCGACGCGATCCGGCAGGCCGGGGAGGACGTGCTGTGGTCGGTCTGGTCGCTCACGCACCACGTCGTGGGCAGCGCCGACATCACGCTCACAGGTCAGGACACCGCCATCGGCCGTTCACGCGTGATCGCCGTAGTCGTGCGCGCCGAAGATCAGCTGACATACATGGTCGGCGCCCGTTACGACGACACGTTCACGTGCCGCGACGGCGAGTGGAGGATTGCCCGCCGCGACGTGATGACCTCTTTCCTTGCGCCGATGCCCGGCGTCGAGGCGCTGTCGCTGCCGGCGCTGATCGACCCGTGATCCACAATCGCCGATGAGTGCGTTCGGCCTCCGCGGCGCCCTCACGGTCGACGATCTGCGTCGCAAGGCGCAACGTCGCGTGCCGAAGATGGTCACTGATCTGGTGGCCGGCGGCGCGGAGAGCGAGCTCACACTCCGGCGCAACCGATCGGCGTTTGACGAGATCGTGATCGAGCCGAACTACCTGGTGGACGTCGGTAGGCGTGATCTCTCCACCAGCATCCTTGGCATGCCCGTCGAGTCTCCGGTCATGTTCGGACCGACCGGGCTGAGCACGCTGATCCACCGGGATGGTGAGCTGGCACTCGCGCGGGCGGCCGGCGCGGCCGGGTCAATCTACGTGCTGAGCGTTTACGGCGGTTATTCACTCGAGGAGGTTGCGGCCGCGGCGAGTGGGATTCTGTGGTTTCAGGTCTACCTGTGGAAGGACCGCGGCGTCACGCGAGAACTCCTGCAGCGTGCCAAGGCCGCGGGCTACCGCGCGGCCGTCCTGACGGTCGACGTTCCCGTCAACGGCCAGCGCGAGCGTGATCTGCGAAGAGGTCTGACGGTGCCGATCCGGATCACCCCGAGGACGGCGATCGACGTCGCGCTGCGTCCGTGGTGGTTGTACCGCATAGCCCGACACCCCCTCCCGATTCACGGAAGTCTGCGCGGCATTCCGGGCGCGGGGGGCGATTCGGGAACGGGGCTGATCGAGTACGCCAACCGCGATCTGCTCGATCCGACGCAGTCCTGGAAGGACCTCGAGTGGCTCCGCGAGATCTGGGACGAGCCGCTCGCGGTCAAGGGCGTCATGTCGGTAGGCGACGCTCAGCGCACAGTGGAGCGTGGGGCGGAGGCCGTGTGGGTCTCAAATCACGGCGGCCGCCAACTTGACGGCGCCCGCGCCTCGATTGAAGCGTTGCCGCGCATCGTCGACGCAGTCGGCGACCGCGCCGAGATCTTGTTCGACGGGGGCGTCCGACGTGGCACCGACGTCGTCAAGGCAATCGGACTGGGAGCGCGTGCCTGCGCCGTCGGACGCCCTTACTGGTGGGGACTCGGGGCCGCCGGCGAGGACGGGGCACGCCGGGTCCTCGAGATCCTCAACTCGGAGGTCAGTCGTGTGATGGCGCTGTCGGGCGTCACTTCGCTCGCCGAGATCGATCGGTCGATCGTGCAGGCGCCGTCGGAATGGACCGCCTGATGGCTTCTTTCGCTGACGCCGAGCGCCTGTCGATCGCCGACTTCGAAGAGATGGCGAGGAAGAACATGGCCCCGCAGAGCTTCGAGTTCTTCTTCGGCGCTCCCGGGCATCCGGTGTGGTCAACCGATCAGAAGAACATCCGCGGCTTCGGGCGTTGGGAACTGCGCCCGAGAGTGATGCGGGACACGAGCTCCATCAGTCTCGAGGTGGGGTTGCTCGGCCAGCGCGCAAGCATGCCGATCCTGATCGCGCCCACCGGGAACCAGCGGCGCGGCCACCGCGAAGGCGAGGTGGCCACTGCCCGCGCATCGAATGAGTGCGACACGGTCATGGTCGTCAGCCACAACTCGAGCTCGACCATCGAGGAGATCAGGAGCGAGACTCCGGGTTCGCTCTGGATGCAGATCTACCCGATGAAGGATCCGGCCTACGACGAGAACTTCGTGGGCCGTGCCGTGGACGCGGGGTACTCCGCGATCATGGTCACCGTCGACAACCTCGGGCAGTCGACGCGAGAGCGTGGCGGACTCGATCGGGCTCCTGAGTCAGAGATCATGGGCCTCGCCAACTACCGCGATACGAACCTCCGCATGCATTCGCTCGCAGAGTTCAAGGCGATGCAGAGGACCGCGATGTCGTGGGACTACATCGCCTGGTTGAAGTCGTTGACCGACCTTCCGATCATCGTGAAAGGGATCCAGACAGCCGAGGACGCCGCCCTTTGCATCGAGGCGGGCGGGGATGCGGTGAGCGTGTCCAACCACGGCGGGCATGCGCTCGGCGGCGGCCGGGCGACGATCGATGCGTTGCCGGAAGTCGCTCGCGCGGTGGACGGACGTGTCCCGGTGCTGCTCGACGGCGGCGTGCGGTCGGGCGCCGACGTGCTCAAGGCGCTCGCGCTTGGAGCAGATGCCGTGATGCTCGGGCGCGCCGTGTTCTGGGGCCTGGCCGCCGGCGGGCAAGCCGGCGTCCAGGGAGTGCTCGAGGTCCTCCGCCACGACTTGACTCAGTGCATGGCGTTCTGCGGTCAATCCGACGTGACTGCGCTCACGCCGGACCTGGTCACGAGAGCCGGCTGATCAGGACTGCCAGTGGGTCACCACTGGCTTGAGCCCGAGGCGTTCCATCGTGGCGATGTAGTCGCGCGTGCCGGCTTCGAAATCGAATCGCGGCTCGTATCCGAGATCCTTCCGCGCTCGGTCGAGGTCGAAGATGCAGTAGTAACTGATTCCCATACCCAGGTAGTCGAGACCCTCGCCGATCTCGATGTCAGCCTCCGGGATCACGCGCTTGACCGCCACGGCGAAGTCATCCAGCGTGGCGAGGTATCCCGCTCCGATGTTGTAGACGGAGTGGTTCAGGCGCTCGGTCATCACCCCAAGCGCAACGGCCTGCGCCAAGTCGCCGTTGTAGATCATGTCCTCCTGCTGCTCGCGTCCCTGCGGGATGCGCACGGCCTCGCCGGCCAGGGGATTCTCGATCATCATGCATTGAACTGACAGGTGATCGGCCGCGCCCTGCCTACCGAGCTTGCCCGGGCCGTAGTTCGTCGCGAATCGGAATGACACGAACTCCAGGCCGTACTGCCGCTGATAGTTGATTCCCATTCGCTCGCTCGCGACCTTCGTTACGTCGTAAACCGTGATCGGGTTGACTCGGTCCTCCTCCGTC
Source organism: Solirubrobacteraceae bacterium (assembly GCA_036490775.1). GTDB lineage: Bacteria > Actinomycetota > Thermoleophilia > Solirubrobacterales > Solirubrobacteraceae > Palsa-465. Next base: position 6,218 of record DASXDD010000163.1, read on the forward strand.
ATCGGTTCGAAGCGCGGATGGCCCTTGACCGGTGCGACCTCCCCGTAGACACCCCGCGAGGAGATGTAGACCACACGTTGCACGCCGGCGATCCGTGCTGCTTCGAAGACCTGTACAGACCCAAGCCCGTTCACGCGAAAGCCACGCAGCGCGTCCGTCTCGCTGTTCGGCGGAATCAGCGCCGCCATGTGCACGACTCGCTGCACTCGCCGCTCCAACAGGATGCGTGTCAGCCGTGCGAGATCGTTGATCTCGCCAGGGACGAATTCGAACTCGTCCCGGATGTCACTCACGAGGCGGAAATCGGCGCGATTGTCGTAGACGACCGGCTCGACTCCCTTGGCGAGCAACTCCCTGAGCACGAACGCACCATTCGCGCCAAGCCCTCCGGTTACAAGGACTTTCATGGATTGACTGTCAGACGAGCCCCGACACTCAGGGCTTGGCGAGATACCCGGCGTCGACAGGGAGCGAGACGCCGGTGACGTGGCGAGCCTCGTCGGACGCGAGGTACGCGTACGCGTAGCTGAGGTCGTAGGGCTCGTTGGTCTCGACCGGCATCAGGTTGCCGAGGTTGAGGCCGAGGGTGCCCTGCGAGAGGTCGGGGTGCTCCTCCATCCACTGGTCGAAGTACTCGTTCTTGATCATCGGCGTGTTGGTCGCGCACGGATGCACGGTGTTGCACCGGATCATGTGGGGCGCCAGTTCGATCGCGAGGGTCAGCATCAGCCCGACCACGCCGTGCTTCGCCGAGCAGTAGTGAGACATGTACGGGAAGCCCGTGACCCCCGCCGTCGACGAGGTGATCCCGATGCTCCCGCCGTTGTTGGCCTCGATCATGTGCGGGACAACGGCCTTGCAGGTCTGCCAGACGCCCGTCAGGTTCGTCTCGATCGTGAGGTGCCACTGCTCCTCGCTGAGCTCCCACGTCTTCGGCGCGAACACCGAGATGCCGTGGTTGACGACCAGGCTGTCGATCTTTCCGAACTCGGTCATGGCGGTGTCGGCGACGCGCTTCATGTCGGCTTCGCTGCGGGTGTCCGCCTTCACGGCCACGCAGCGGCGGTCCTCTGCCTCGACCAGTGCGACGGTCTCCGCGAGGTCGTCTTCGCTGCCCATCGGATAAGGCACTCCTTCGACCTGCTCGGCGACGTCACAGATGACGATGTCGGCACCTTCGCGGGCGAAGATGACCGCGTGTGAGCGGCCCTGGCCCCGCGCGCCTCCGGTGATCACTGCGGTCTTGCCTTCGAGTCGTCCCATCAGTTCCTCCTCTCTGGATTTACACGCGCTGGATCAGGGTTGCCGTGCCGAGGCCTCCGCCGCAGCACATCGTCACCAGGCCCAACTCACCGTCTAGGTCCTCCAATTCATGCAGGAGCGTGGTCATCAGCCGAGCCCCGGTGGAGCCGAGCGGATGACCGAGCGCGATCGCGCCGCCGCGTGGATTCACGCGCTCGAGGTCGGCCCCGGTCTCCTGCTGCCAGGCGAGCACGACCGGCGCGAAGGCCTCGTTGATCTCGATCACGTCGAGGTCGCCGATCTGCAGGTCATTGCGCGCGAGGATCTTGGCCGTCGCCGGGATCGGACCGGTCAACATCGTGATCGGATCGACGCCCAGCGTCACCTGGTCCACGATCCGCGCACGAGGCTTGACTCCGAGCTCGTCGGCCTTGTCTCCGGACATGACGAGCAGGGCCGCCGCGCCGTCGGAAACCTGCGACGAGTTGCCGGCCGTCACGCGGCCATCGGGGCGAAATGCCGGCTTGAGCCCCGCGAGCGCCTCGAGCGTCGAGTTGGGCCGGATGCCCTGGTCAGCTGTGACCGTCGTGCCGCCGGTCTCGATCGGCAGCACCTCACGCGCGAACAGCCCGGCTTCGGTGGCGCGGTGCGCGCGCTGGTGGGACTCCAGCGACAGCTCGTCCATCTGTACGCGACCGATGCCGTACTGGTCGGCGATCATCTCGGCGCCTTCGCCCTGGGGGACGAGGGCGTAGCGGTCGAGCAGTTCCCGGGTGAAGCCGCGCCCCCACTGCTCCTGCGCCTGCTCGTTTACCGGGAAGCCGACGCGCCCCATGTGCTCGACCCCGGCCGCGACGACCGCCTCGTCGATTCCGGCGGCGACGCGCAGCGCGGCGAAGTGGAGCGCCTGCTGGCCCGAGCCGCACCTGATGTCGAGGGTCGTCGCGCCCGTCGACTCCGGGAGTCCCTTCTGGAGCCAGGCGCTGCGCGCGATCCCGGCCGACTGCTCGGCGATCTGGTAGACGCAGCCAGTGATGACGTTGTCGACGTGCGCGGCGTCGATGCCGCTGCGCTCGATCAGCCCCGCGTAAGTACGGCCGAGCAGGTCAGCGGGGTGCAGGTCGCGGAGAACGCCCTTCTCAGGATGTCCGCGCCCAACCGGAGAGCGGACCGCCTCGACGATGAAGGCGTCTCGGCCAAGCTGGGGCATACAGGACTACTATAATCATAAATCTTGATCCACGCATTACCGGATCTGCCCCGACCGCGCCGCTGCGAGGACTAGGATAAGCAATATGACCACGCCAACATTGCCGGCGACGCCGCATCGTTCCCGCGGACGCAACGGCTACCGGCCGCGCAAGACGGCCACCCTGCTCGCGCAGCGTATCGTCGCCGAGATCGCCGATCGCGATCTACCGGTCGGCACACCGCTGGCGCCCGAGCGCGACATGCTCGAGCAGTACGGCGTTGCGCGCGGCACCCTTCGCGAGGCGCTCCGGTTCCTCGAGATCCAGGGGGTCATCACGATCAAGACGGGCCCCGGCGGCGGCCCGATGGTGGCACGCCCCGAATCACGGCACCTTGCGAGCACGATCGCGATGATGCTGCAGCTGACGCATACGTCGTTTCGGTCGGTGCTGGAAGCGCGCGCCGTGCTCGAGCCGGCGCTTGCCCGCAGGGCCGCCGAGCGCATCACCGATGAGTCGCTGAAGGCGCTGCACGACTCGCTTGAGTCAATGCGCGAGCACATCGACGACGTCGACTTCTTCCTCGCGGAGAACGAGCGCTTCCATGCGCTCGTTGCCGAAGCCGCCGGCAACCAGGTCTTCGCGCTGCTGATCACGTCGCTGAACTGGATCTCGGACGGTACGCCGCTCGGGGTCGAGTACCCGATCGCGTCACGCGAGGCGGTGTGCAAGGAGCACGCGCGGATCTACCAGGCGATCGCTCGCCGCGACTCCGACCGCGCCGCGGCCGCGATGGCGGTCCACATCGGTGACTTCGCGACCTACCTGGAGCGGAAGTTCCCGCGGGTCGTGGACGCGCCGCTGCGCTGGGATCAAGTAGACCCCTAAAGGGCCGCAGCCCCCCGGCGGGCCGCGGCCTCCCCGGCGCCATGTAGTATAACCAATATTATGGGCGCGCGAACGTATCGGGACCTGCGACCGACCTTCGCGGACCAGGCCAAGTGGAACCTGCCCTGGATCCTCAGGCACCGCGCCGAGACGCATGGCGCGCGCACGTATCTCGACGCCCCGCGAGAGGGCCTGACGCTCACCTACGCCGAGACACTCGCCCGGGCGGAGGAGCTTGCCTCGGGGCTGCTCGCGCATGGCGAGCTGGGCGACCGCGTGCTGATCATGTCGTCCAACCGCTCCGAGGTCATCCTGTCGTGGTTCGCCGCCTCGCTCGCGGGAATGGTCGAGGTGCCGATCAACACCGCCTATTCGGGGTCGTTCCTCGAGCATCAGGTCCGGACGACGCGCCCGCGCATTGCCGTGGTCGAGGCGGAGTTCGCCGAGCGCTTCGCGGAGCGCAGCGAGGCGTACTCGAGCATCGAGCGCTTCTACGTGTTGGGCGCGGGCTCGGAACGTGACGCATGTATCCGCGGGCTTCGAGTTGCCGGCTACGAGGCCGAGTCGTGGGACGACCTGGCTACCCGCGAGCCGACCGAGCTGCCTGCGGTCGCGTCCGAGCAGCTGGCCTCGATCTTCTTCACGTCGGGCACGACAGGTCTGTCGAAGGGCGTGATGATGCCCCACGCGCACATGACGTGGTTTGCGGACGAGTGCGTGTCGCTGACACGCCTCACCGACGCGGATGCGTTCATGTCGGTCGGCCCGCTGTTCCACGGCAACGCGCAGTTCCTGGCCGCCTACCCGGCGCTGATCGCGGGTGCGCGCTTCGTGCTCCAGGAACGCTTCAGCGCCAGCCGCTGGATCGATCAGATCCGCGACTCGGGCGCCACCGTCACCAACTTCGTGGGTGTGATGATGGATTGGACCTGGAAGCAGCCGGAGCGCCCGGACGACGCCGACAACCAGCTGCGGTGCATCTTCGCCTGCCCGACCGCGTCCTCGATTCTCTCTGCTTACAAGCGCCGCTTCGGGGTGGAAGCATTCGTCGAGGTCTTCGGCCTCACCGAGACCTCGATGCCGATCCTGGCTCCCTACGGTGAAGACCGCCCCCCTGGCGCGGCCGGGCTGCTGGCCGACGAGTACTACGACATCCGCCTCGTCGATCCCGATACCGACCGCGAGGTCGACGTCGGCGAGGTCGGGGAACTGGTCGTACGCACGAAGCTGCCGTGGACGATGTGCACGGGCTACTACAACATGGCCGAGAAGACCGTGGAAGCGTGGCGCAACCTGTGGTTCCACACCGGCGACGGTCTCAAGCGCGACGCCGACGGCTGGTACTACTTCGTCGACCGCCTCAAGGACGCGATCCGCCGCCGCGGGGAGAACATCTCCTCCTACGAGGTCGAGCAGGCGGTCCTTGGCCATCCCGACGTCGTCGAGTGCGCGGTTGTCGCTGCGCCCGCAGCCTCGGAGGCCGGCGAGGACGAGGTCGCGGTGTTCGCGGTGGTGGCCGACGGCAGCCCGACCGACGTGGCCGAGGTGCGCGAATGGTGCGAGCTCCGGCTGCCGGCCTTCGCGCGACCGGAATACGTCGAGATCGTCGACGAGCTTCCACTTACGCCTTCGGGCAAGGTGCGCAAGATCGAGCTGCGCGAGCGGGCGCAGGAGCTGGCGCGCGCTGCGATCGCCGGCGAACCTGCGCGATGAGTGAGACAGGTCGACTGACGAGGAGCCCGGAACGATGAGCAAGACGCTGCTGGAACGCGAACAGAATCACCCCCAGACCGTCGTCGAAGAGCGCGATGGCCGCTCGATCGTGATCATGGATTCGGCTCGCTGGGTCGATCCGCGCAACACCGGCAAGGACGTGGTTGTGCCGGCCTCCTACATCGGCGTATTGCCGGCCCGGATGGTCGCAATCCATCGGCCCCGCGGGGTGATCGGCCACGACGCGTGCGTCGGGAAGGACGGCGCCGGGATCGCCGGCCTCTGGTACCTCGAGGCACTCGGTATTCCCGCGGCGACCGCGGACGGCATGAGCGCGGAGATGGGCAACGGCGCCGACCTCTACGAGAACGGCGTGATCTCGTACCTGAACTACCCGGCCGAACGCTGCGGCGTGCAGGTCGGCATGTCGGTGCGCGAGGCGGCGGCGCTGCTGCGCGACGTCGACTCGACCGATGTTGAGGTCAGCAACAAGATCCGGCGTGAAATCGTCGAGCAGCACCCGAGCGGGAGGCGGACGGTCGTGACCGACTCGATCGTCTGGGCGCTTCCCGAGGACGAGCGTGTCAGCGTGCTTGTCACCGCCGGCCACACCGGCCGCAGTGGCGCCAGCTTCCTGCTCGAGGCGAATCCGTGGGGGTTCATCTGCCACGACGGCGGGATGTCGAAGAACCGCTCAGGTGTGACCGGCCTGAAGGTGACCGCCGAGCACGGGCTGGCCGGCGCGTGCATCGACGGCACCACCGCCCCGATCGGCGACGCCTTCCGCGGCTACGCGGAGGGCCTGATCAGCGTCTGCAACGAGCCGGCGCAGGCACGTGGCGTGCGTGTCGGGATGCCGGTGAAGGAGGCCGCCCACCTGCTGCTGGTCGGGGGCGACGAGTGAGCGAAGCGGTCGCCGCCCGGCCGCGGCCCGAGCCGTCGGAGCTGACGGCACAGTTCTGGGAGGCGGCACGTGAGCACGTGCTCGTCCGGCCGGTCTGCAGCGCCTGCGGCAAGAGCTTCTTCACGCCGCAGATCGCCTGTCCGGCGTGCCTGTCGGTGGAGTGGACCTACAAGCGCAGCGCTGGTCGCGGCACCGTCTACAGCGCGACCGTGGTGCACCGCGCTCCGTTCCCGGGCCTGACGACCCCTTACGAGGTCGCGATCGTCGACCTCGACGAGGGTTGGTCGATGCTGACGAACCTCGTCGACTCGCCTGGGGTGCCGACTCCGATCGGGACCGAGGTCGAGGTCGTGTGGATCGATGTCGACGCAGAGCTCACGCTGCCGGGGTTCCGACCGGTCAAGCAATGAACGTCGGCATCGCGGTCGCACGCAGCGCCAAGCGCTGGCCCGGGCACGTGGCGGTGTTCGACGGGGACCGGACGAGCACGTTCGCGCAGCTCGACGAGCGCACCAACCGCCTCGCCAACGCTCTCCACGCGCGCGGGATTGGCCTCGGCGACCGCGTCGCGCTGTTGATCCCGAACCGGCTCGAGGTGCTCGAGGTCCTCGGGGGGTGCGCGAAGGCCGGCGCGGTCTACTGCGGGCTGAACTTCCGCCTTGGGGAGGAGGAGTACGAAGCGATCTTCGAGAACGCCGAGCCGCGGCTCCTGATCACCGAACCGCAGTTCGCCGAGCTCGCCGGTCGCCTGTCCGAGCGCTTCGGCGTCCCGGTCGTGGCGCTCGACGACGAGGGCCCCGACGGGTACGAGGCGCTGCTCGCCGCAGCGCCGGGGACGCTCCCGCCGCAGGTTCACGACGTGCGGCCAGAGCACCACTTCTGCATCGTCTACACGAGCGGCACCACGGGTCGGCCGAAGGGTGTCCTGTTCGACCACCAGTCGGTGCTGCATCACGCGCTGGTGGCGACGCTCGAGTACGAGCTCGACGAACAGTCGCGTTGGCTGATGGCGCTGCCGCACAACTCCAGCGTGCAGATCACGCTGTTGCCGCTGCTGCTCGTCGGAGGCGCCACCGGGTTCAACGACAGCCGCGGCTTCGACGCCGTGGCGTTCGCCGCGGAGGTGCGGCGCACGCAGGCGACGCACACCTACCTCGTGCCGACGATGCTGTTTCGAGTCCTCGAGGCCGGGATCACACGCGAGGACATTGCGACGCTGACGACGATCGGCTACGGCGCCGCACCGATACCGCCCGAGCGCGTGCTCGAGTTGCTGCAGCGCTTCGGTCCGATCTTCACCCAGCTCTATGGCATGGCCGAGGTCGCGTCAATCGGGACGATGCTGCGCAAGGACGACCACGCCCGCGCGCTCGCAGGTGAGACGCGGCTGCTCGCCTCGGCCGGGCGCGCCGGGCTCGCGATGGACGTACGCGTCGTCGACGATGCCAGGCGCGACGTCGCGGCCGGCGAGCGCGGCGAGGTCGTGTTTGGCAGTCCGCACACGATGCTCGAGTATTTCCGCGACCCGGTACGGACCGGAGACGCGCTGATCGACGGCTGGATGCACTCGGGGGACATCGGCCAAATCGACGAACAGGGCTACATCTACATCGTCGACCGAAAGAAGGACCTGATCATCCGCGGCGGCTTCAACATCGTCCCGAGCGAGATCGAGAACGTCCTCTATCAGCATCCAGCGGTGCTCGAGGCATCAGTTGTCGGCATCCCGGATCAGGAGTGGGGCGAGGCGGTGATCGGATTCGTCGCGCTCAAGCAGGGCGAGGCGGCCGACGGTGACTCGCTGCGCGCGTGGTGCGCCGATCAGGGACTCCCGTCGATCAAGGTCCCGCAAGCAGTTCGGGTGCTCGACAGCCTGCCCAAGAATCTCGTCGGCAAGATCGCCAAGCGCGAGCTGCGCGACAGCCTCTGGCAGGGCGAACGGAAGGTGTGAGCACGCGCGCTCCGTGGTCCGGGATCGCCATCGCCGGCGTCGGGATGACTCGCCAGGCGCCGCGCCTGGAGTGCAACTCGCTGGCGGCGAGCCTGGAAGCTGCCAAGCTCGCGCTGGCGGACGCCGGCATGACCGTCAAGGACATCGACGGCATCGAAGCGCGCTGGCCGGGCCCGGGCGGGACCGTGTTCGGGCCTGGGTCGGCTGACTGGGCCGGGCTGCTCGGAATCCACGTCAACTGGATCGGGGACACGTACCCCCAGGGGATCCCGGCTGTGCTCGATGCGGCCGCGGCGATCTCGGCCGGCCTCTGCGAGACGGTCCTGATCACGGGCGGTCAGGCGGGCGTGATGTCGGCCGAGCAGGGCAGGGTGGCGTCGTACACGCGACCGGCGAACGAGTTCGTCGAGCCGTGGGGGTCCTTCACCTCAGTCCAGTTCGCGCTCGTGGCCCAGCGCTACCTGCACCGTTTCCCGCACGCGCGCGAGCCGATGGCCGCCGTCGCCGCGACGATCCGTAACACCGGGCACTCCAATCCCGACGCGGTCATGCACGGCCGCGGCCCCTACACGGCACAGGACGTGCTCGCCGCCCCGAAGGTCGTCGACCCGTTCACGAGGCTCGAGCTATGCCTGGCCAACGAGGGCGCCGCCGCGCTGGTGGTCACTAGCGTCGAGCGGGCTCGGGATTGCCCGAAGCCGCCGGTCGTCGTACTCGGCGGCGGAGCCGAATGGATGCGCCAGCAGTACGTCGACCCGCCTCGCTACGAGGAGGTCTGGTCGATCGGGGCAAAGGCATCGAAGCGCGCGTACGCGATGGCCGGCATCACGGCCGCCGACGTGGACCTGATGCAGCCCTACGACGTCAACTCGGCCGAGGTGCTGCGCCAGTACGAGGCGCTCGGGTTCTGCGATGAGGGTGACGGTGGCGAGTTCGCCCTCGCGAAGGGCATCGGACCGGACGGCGGCCTTCCCACCTGCACCGACGGCGGGATCATGTCCTTCAGTCACATCGGCTGGGGTGCGCCGACGCTCAAGATCATCGAGAACGTCCGCCAGCTGCGCGGTGAAGCAGGCGACCGCCAGATCCCGGGCGCGGAGATCGCCCTGGCCGCCGGTGCCGGCGCCGGCGCGCAGTACTACAACGTGCTGTTGCTCGGACGCGACAGAATCTAAGAGAAGGAGGAGGTACCTCGTATGACCGATCCCGCTACGCGCCTGAAGATGGTGCCGATCGAGGAGTTCGACCCCGAGTTGCGGACGCTCGTGGCTGCCGACGACAAGACTCTCCTGGAGCTCGGAGGGATGCAAATCCACGCACACCGGCCTTCGCACGCAAAGGCGATCGTGGCCTTACACGACGCACTTTGGACCGACCGCCTACTCCCCGACCGCCTGCTTGAGCTCGTCCGGCTTCGCATCGCGTTCTTCAATCAATGCCGATCGTGCATGGCGATCCGTTACCCCGGGGCGATCGCGGACGGCTTGACAGAGGACCTCGTCTGCTCGCTCGAGCAGCCGTATACGGCAGCCGATCTGAGCCATGCCGAGCGGGCGGCGATCCACTTTGGCGAGCTGCTCGCGACCGATCACCTGGCGATCGACGATGCCGTCTACGACGACTTGCGCCGGCACTTCACCGAGGCACAGATCGTCGAGCTCGGGTCCTACTGCGCCTTCTGCGTGGGCTTCGGACGCTTGAGCGCGACGTGGAACATGATCGAGGAACTGCCAGAGCGGTTCCACGATGGCGACGTCGCCACCCCGTGGGGCGGCGAAGCGATCACCGTTCGCTGAGCAGCGTCAGGTCGTCCCCGATCCGAACTCGAGTGCGCTGATCGGCCGCAGCGGATCGCTGCCGTCCCATCCCGACGCCGCGCGGCGCAGCGCGTCGTTGAAGGCGATCAGGCCCGGCGTCGTCTCGATGATCTCGAGGCGGCAGCCGAGCGTGCTCGACGCGTCGTGGATGTTGAACGCGACGCCGCCGGTCCCGGAGCGGACGATCAGCGGACAGCCGAGCTGCTCAAGTCGTGCGGACTCGCTCGCCGGATCGGGCACGGTGATGGCGACGTGGTGGAGGCCGTGACGGCCGACACCGAGTTGATCGGCGAGGCTTTCGGGCTCGGCGGAGTGGTGCTGCATGAGCTCGACGAGCAGCGGACCCCATTGGCCCAAACAGGACGTGTGACTCCAGGCGCCGGGCCCCTCGGGGCACGTGACCTCGTCCAGCGGCAGCGGTCCGTCCGACGCGAGGAAGAACGGGCCGGCTCCCACCGTGCGGGTCCATGCCGCCGCGGCCTGCGCCAGATCGGGGACCGAATAGGCCACCTGCAGCGGCGGTCTCGCGAGCAGGTCTGAGTGTCCGAGTACCACGCCGTTCAGTATAATGATTGCGGCACTTACGAGGAAAGGCGCTCCAAATGACGGCTGCAGCTATCCCCACCCGCCTGATCGGGTCTCTGACCGACGATCTGCACGGGTACCTCGTCGAACCCGGCGCCGCGGACTGGGACGTCGAGCGGCGCCTTTGGAACTCGATGTTCGACCGCCAGCCGCTGGCGATCGCGAAGTGCATGGGGAATGCTGACGTGGTTGCGGCGCTTCGCTTCGCGCGCGAGAACGATCTCACCCTCAGCGTCCGTGGCGGCGGCCACGACGCGGGCGGCAAGAGCCTCGTCGACGGCACATTCGGGATCGACGTCGGCCTGATGAACGGCGTGCATGTCGATCCGGTCCGTCGACGCGCCGTCGTCCAGGGTGGAGCGAAGTGGCGCATCGTCGACCGCGAGACACAGGCGCACGAGCTCGGCGTCACCGGCGGAACGGTGTCCGACACAGGGGTGGCCGGCCTCACGCTCGGGGGCGGAATCGGCTGGATCATGCGCCGTGACGGCGTCACGGTCGACAGCCTCGTTGCGGTCACGGGCGTCACCGCGGACGGGCGGATCGTCAGAGCGAGCGCCGAGGAGGAGCCCGAGCTGTTCTGGGGCGTCCGCGGCGCCGGCTCGAACTTCCTGGTCGTGACCTCGTTCGAGTTCGATCTCAAGCCACTCGGGCCCGACGTGACCGCGGGGATGGTGGTTCACCCGGCTGACAACGCCGACGACGTGATCCGCCACTGGCGCGACTACATGGACGACGCGCCCGAGGCGGTCGGCTCGATGCTGATGGTGATGCGCGCGGCGGAGCCTCTGTTCCCGGCCGATGTCGCGGGTCAACCGGTGATCGGCTTCGTGGTCGTCCACGTCGGGACGCCGGAGGAGGCCGAGGCCGAGCTGCGGCCGCTGCGGGAGTGGGGGAGCCCGCTCGTCGACGCGGTCGACAGGATGCCCTACACGGTCGTCCAGCAGATGCTCGAACAGAACTGGCCGCCGGACAAGCGCTTCTACGAGAAGGCGGGCTACCTGTCATCGATCGAGGACGGCTTCATCGACGAGGTCATCGCCTGCTTTGAGACCGCGCCATTTCCGTCGCCGGGCTCGGTCGCCACGCCGCTGATCTCGGCGATGCCGATGGGCGGCGCGGTCGCGCGCGTGCCAGAAGACGCGATGGCGTTCCCCCGCAACGACACCGCCTATTGGTGGGACGTCGCCACGATGTGGAACGACGCCAACGACGACCCCGCTTACATCGACTGGTGCCGCGCGGTCTACGAGCGGCTGAAGCCATACGCCAGCCAGGGTGCCTACATCAACCTGATGGTCGACGACGACCCGGCCGGCAACTGGCTGCGCACCGCCTACGGCGACGCCAAATACGACCGCCTCGTCGGGCTCAAGAATCGGTGGGACCCGGACAATGTGTTCAGCGGCAACAAGAACATCAAGCCCAGCGTCTGACGCGAAGGAGCAGGTTGAGCCATGGCAGCTGAGGAAGCGGTCGTCGTCGAGCACAGGGAGCAGGCCACCTGGATCATCCTGAACCGGCCGGAGCGCCGGAACTCTTACGACGAGCAGATGCTCGCCCGGATGCTCGAGGCGATCGCCGAGACCCCGCACGACCACTTCCTGGTGATGACCGGGACCGGAGGCTCGTTCTGTGCCGGCGGGTTTCTCGGCAGCCTCGCCTCGGCCGGCGAAGCCGATCTTCGTCGTATGTTCTTCGGATCGCTGAAGCTGTTCGATGCGCTGCGCGGCCACGCGATGCCCGTGATCGCGGCGGTCAACGGGTTCGCGATCGGCGGCGGTAACGAGCTCGTGGTCGCGTGTGACCTCGCGATCGCCGGTCAGAGCGCGATCTTCGGCCAGAGCGGGCCGCGCGTAGGGAGTGCACCCGTGCTCGGCGGCACGAACATGCTCGCGGTCTCGATCGGCGAGAAGCGCGCGAAGGAGGTCTCGTTCTTCTGCCGCAAGTACACCGCCGAGGAAGCGCTGGCGCTCGGGTGGATCAACAGCGTCGTGCCCGACGATGAGCTCGAGTCCGCCGTGGAGGCTGCGGTGGCAGAGCTTGCTGAGATGAGCCCGCGTTACCTCGAGATCGCGAAGGTGTCATCGAACGTCTGGTGGAACGCGGCGCGCGACTCCTATGTGACCGGCCTCGGCATGCTCGTCCAGGCGATCGGCTCCGATGACATGCGCGAGGGCGCGCAGGCGTTCATGGAGAACCGGAAGCCACGCTTCCGCGAGGCGCGCACACGGGCATGAGCGCAGGCAACGGCTACCCGACGATCGAGGTGCCCGGCATGCGCGGGACCGTGGTCCAGGCGGTGATGCACGAGTCCGAGCGTGGGCGGATCGTCGCGATCGAGACGGCTTATGACGTGACCGAGGCCAACCGCGGACGCGACGTTGCGGTCAACGCGTCATACACCGGCGTGCTGCCGGCTCGGTTCATCGCTGAGCACGCGCCACGCGGCGCGATCGGGTGCGATTGCGCGATTGGCAAGGACGGCGCCGGCATCGCCGGGCTCTGGTACTTCGAGGCGCTCGGTATCCCGGCTGCAGCGACCGACGTGGAGACGATGCAGCTCGGCGACGGTGTCGACATGTTCGAGAACGGCGTGATCTCCGTCGTGAACGAGCCCGCGCGGACATGCGGCCTGAGCCCCGGTCAGACGGTGCGAGAGGCCGCGCATCTACTGCTCGACGTCGATCCGGCGTCCAAGGCCGCCGCCCAGGTGACGAATCGCACGGTCGTGCTCGAGGGCGACCGTGGCAGCGTCGTGTGCACCGACTCGATCGCGTTCGGGCTGCCTGAGGATGCCGGCACCAACGTGCTCTGCACGGCCGGTCACACGGGCGTCTCGGCTGCCTACTACCTGCGCAAGTTTCGGCCGCGCGGGTTCATCTGCTCCGACGGCGGCAAGGGCAAGAACGATGCTGGCGTCGCCGCGCTCGGGCTGGTCGAAGCGGACGGCCTGGCGGGCGCCACGGTCGACGCGCGGACGGCGCGCATGGGCGACGGCCTGAGCACCTACAACGACGGCGTGATCAGCGCTTGCAACGTGCTGGCGGCACGCGCCGGCGTCAAAGTCGGGCAACCTGCCAGCGAAGCCGCCGCCTGCCTCCTGGAGGCCGGCCGTGAGTGACGCGCTCGCCGACGAGCTGGCGATCCGCAAGGTGCTTGCCACCTACGCGCACGCGATCGACCGCAGTGACTTCGAGCTGATCGCCACCTGCTACTTCGAGGATGCCGATGAGGACCGGGGGCGGTTCAAGGGGTCGATCCCGGAGTTCATCGAGTGGCTCACGAACACACTCGGCGGGTTTCACTCGTGCTGGCACCTGATCGGTGAGCCGTGGATCGAGCTCGACGGCGACGTCGCGCACGTCGATACGCCGTGCCTCGGACACCACCGGCTGCGCAACCCCGCGCCGGGCGACGCCCCGGACCACCTGATCCCGTGCCGCTACCTCGATCGCTTCGAGCGCCGCGACGGGGAGTGGCGGATCGCGAGCCGCAGGGCGGTCTACGAGCCAGTTCTCGCCGTTACCGCGGGACCCGAGCTGACCTGAGCGCAGGGGCCGATCGGCTTGACCCGGTCGCGATAACAAATATAATGAGGATAAGAAAAGTCTGAAAGGACCATTGACATGGCAGATCGTGTGAGGGGCAAGGTCGCGTTCGTATCGGGTCTCGCGCGTGGGCAGGGACGCAGTCACGCGATGCGTCTGGCCGAGGAAGGCGCCGACATCATCGGCATCGACCTCTGCGAGGACATCCCGGAGAACCCGCCGTACCACGGCTCGACCGAGGAGGACCTGGCCGAGACCGTGCGCCTGATTGAGGGTCTCGATCGCCGCATCGTCGTGCAGAAAGGTGACGTCCGCGATTACGACGCGGTCAAGTCCGCCGTCGACGCGGGAGTGGCGGAGTTCGGGCGCCTCGACATCGTCGCCGCGAACGCGGGAATCGGCTCGAAGCCGTTCACGATCGACCAGATCACGGCTGCGCAGTGGGACGAGATGATCGGCATCAACCTCACCGGCGTGTTCCACGCCTGCAAGGCCTCGATCCCGCACATCGTCGCCGGCGGCAATGGCGGCGCGATGATCCTGACCGCGTCGGTCACCGCTGTGCGCGGCTACGCGAACTACGGCCACTACAACGCCGCCAAGCACGGCGTGCTCGGCCTGATGCGGACGCTGGCCAACGAGCTCGGAGCCGAGAGCATCCGCGTCAACTCGATCCTGCCGACCCAGGTCGCCACCGATATGGCACTCAACCCGACGATCTTCAAGCTGTTCTGCCCAGACGTCGAGAACCCGACACAGGATGACTTCGCACCGATCTCGCAGGCGATGCACACGCTGCCGATCCCGTGGGTGCAGCCACGCGACATCAGCAACGCGCTGCTGTTCCTGGCGTCGGACGAGGCGCGGTACATCACCGGGGTGGCGCTTCCGGTCGACGCTGGCTGCCTCGTGAAGTAGAGAGAGCTGTTATCGCGGATGCGCCGGCGGCGCGCCCTCGACGCTCATCCGCAGACGCAGCACCTGGTCGCAGGCACAGATGTAGAGCGAGCGCCAGTCGGCATCGCCCCAGCACAGGTTGCCGACGAACGCGGGCGTCGCGATCGTGCCGATGTGTCGGCCGCGCGGGTCTGTGACGAGCAGGCCTCCGTCGCCGCCGCAGTAGAGGTTGCCTAGCGCGTCTGCGCACATTCCGTCCGGCAGGCCGCGTGTGACGCGTCCGAGCTCGTGCATCTCGCGCCCCAAGACCTCCGGGTCAGGCGGCGAGCCGGGTTGCTGGAAGTAGACGCGCCGGTTGCCGGCCGTACCGTCGGGCGCAATGTCAACCGCCACGATCTGAACGCGCAGCGTGTCGTTGACGTACAGGACCGACTCGTCAGGGGAGAAGCAGAGCCCGTTGGGCAACGCCATGTCGTCGACCAGGACAACGGGCTCCCGGGCGTCGGGCGCGAGCATGAACACGCCTTGAAAGTCGAGCTCGCGTGGAGAGTCGCGTTTGCGACCGTGCGGTGGTTCGCGGCCGGCCGGAGGGTCGGTGAAGAAGATCGCGCCGTCGGAGCGGCAGACAACGTCGTTGGGACTGTTGAGCTCCTTGGCGCCGAAGTGACTTGCGATAACGCTTCGCACGCCGTCCTCGTCGTAGCGGGTGAGCGAGCTCGTCGACTGCTCACAACAGAGGAGGCGGCCCTGCGGATCGCGGGTCATTCCATTGGGGATGCCCGCCGGGTGCCGCCAGGCCCGCGCCCCGGTGGCGTAGTGCCAGCGGACGATCGTGTCGTTCGGGACATCGGTGAAGAACAGTGAGCCATCCTCGTGCCAGACCGGGCCTTCCGTGAAGCCGAACCCGCCGGCGACCAGCTCGAGCTGGGCGCCTGGGTCGACGAGCGCGGTCATTGCTGCCGGGTCGATCGTGCTGACAACAGCCACGGGCCGGCTACCAGGTCTTCAGGCGGTCGAGATTGTCGGCGACGATCCGAGTGACCTGCTCCTCGTCGACCGACCACAGACGGGCAAGCTCCGTCACCGCGATCCACGCGTCGGCGGGCTCGAGCGTGCGGTCGTCGATCACGCCGAACGGGCCGTCGGTTTCAATCAGCACGCGATCAGGAGGAATCGCTTCCACGATCTGGCGCCCGTCGTCGTTGAAGAAAATCGAGGGAACGACCGAGAACGAGTAGCCCGCGTCGAGGAGGTATTCGATCTCGGGCACGCCTTCGGTGAAGCCGTTTGCATGAATCGCTGCCCGCGTGACCCCCGCGGCGGCAAGACGGTCGACCGCCTCGCGCATGGCGTCGCGCGTGTGCACGGTGGCGAACTTGTCGCGCACCGTTGGCGCCGCCAGGACTGCGTTGAGCATCTGCAACTGCCGCTGCTTGTGGGGCGCCCCATCGCTGGTGTAGTCGAGACCGATCTCGCCGATCCAAATCGCGCTCTCCGAAAGGGTCGGGTAGAGCTCGATCTCGGCGTCGAGGTCGATCGTCGGCATCCACGGAAACCATCCCTGCGAGGCCATCGGGTGGAATCCGAGCCCGACGACAACGTCGTCGGCTTCTGCGAACAAGTCCCGAGCTTCGACGTACTGCGACGGCAAGAAGGTGACGTACATCACCGTGACGCCCGCACGTCGTGCGCGTGTCATCGCGCCTGCGAGGTCGTCGAGGCGGTCGAGGTGGACGTGCGTGTCCGTTACCGGCGCGGACATCTTCCCATCAGCGGCAAGAATATATTGGTTATCCTACAACTGCTCGGCGTTCGCCGCCGGAATCGTGACCTGGAGCACGACGGACCCCGGGTCGGTGGCGGCGATACAAGCCTCGGGCAGCGCAGCGCACCCCAGCCACATGACCTCTGGCCGGCGGGCGATGATGACCGCGCCACCGATCAGCATCACGAGTCCGTCGATCAGCACGGCGCCGCCAGGTCCAAACGCCGCGGTCAGTCCCGCGGTGATCAGCCCACCGAGCGGAAGCAACCCAACAAATGCCGCCGCCCAGATTGCGCTGACCCGGGCGCGCATCGCATTTGATGCGGCCGTCTGCACGACGACGGTGGAGAGGCCGACGAAGACGACTCCGCAGAAGCCGCCCACGACGCCGAGGCAGAGCGAGAACGCCAAGCTGTGGGAGACGCCGACGGCGGCGACGGCTACGGCGGTGACGAGGAAGCTCGCCACGACTGGTTCACCCTTGTTCGGGCGGCGAGCGAGGACCAGGAGCACGGCGGAGCCGAACAGGGAGCCCAGGCCGATCGACGCTGTCAGCGCGCCCAGTGTGCCGCCGCCGCCATCTAGTTGGACCCGGGCGATAGCGGGCAGCATGAACGCGATCGGTGGCGTGCCAAACACGCCGGCGAGGGCGGTGAGAATCATCAGCGACGCGATGCTCCGCTGCTCGAAGACGTACGTGATCGCCTCGCGCATCGAACCGCCGAGCTTCCCAATC
This sequence comes from Solirubrobacteraceae bacterium, assembly GCA_036490775.1. Lineage (GTDB taxonomy): Bacteria > Actinomycetota > Thermoleophilia > Solirubrobacterales > Solirubrobacteraceae > Palsa-465. The sequence continues at coordinate 23,457 of DASXDD010000163.1, forward strand.
GTCCCACTGATGGCCCCGCGCGAGCCCGGAAGCTGAGCGACGGCCATCAGGACTCCCAGAAAGCTGACGGCGTTGACCGCGAACACCCACGTGGGGCCGCGCGTTGCCAACAGGATGCCGGCGATCGCGGGGCCGACGAAGCGCGCGATCTGGAGAAACAGGCTGTTGATCGCAACGGCACTCTCGAGATCGTCGGGCGGGACGGTTGAGGCGAGCACGCCCTGAAACGCCGGGTAGCTCAGCGTGCCGAGGCTGCCGCCGATTACCGCGATCGCTCCAAGCAGCGGCACAGTGAGCGATCCGGTCTGCCACAACACCGCCAGTAGCACCGCAACGGCCATATTCGCCGCTTGGAAGCCGAGCAGCAGACGGCGGCGGTCATAGCGATCAGCCAGAACACCGGCGGGGAGCCCCCACACGAGGTTCGGGATCGTGTTGAGAAAGCCGATCAGCCCGAGCGTCGCCGGTGACCCGCCAAGCAGCAGGACCACGTAGCCAAACGCGGCCGCCTCGACCCAATTGCCCGTCAGGGAGAACAACACGCCCGCCGAATAGATCCGGAACCGCGGTTGACGCAGCGCCGAAAGGGCGCCGGGGCGTGGCGTGCTCCCGCCGCTGGGTAACCGCGGCGTATCGGTATCGATCTCAACGGGCAAGCGGTGCCCGTTGTCGAGGACTGTGAGGCCGCCGACGATCGCGTATGCCTCGAAGCCCCGATCCTTCAGCCAGTGCGCCACACGGACGCTGGTGGCTTCGCGCAGTCAGGTGCAGCCGAGAACGATCGGCACCCCGCGGGCGAACTCTCCGAGGCGCTCGGGCACCATGTCCGGGGCGATCCGCAGCGCGCCGTCCGGCGATGCGAGCACATCGTCGCCGCGGCGTACATCAACCAGGAGCGCGCCCTTGGCGATCAGTTTCCGAGCAGCGGTCGGCTGGATCCGCAGCGATGTGCGGCGCAGCGCCGACGGCACGTGGAACCTTTGGGTCAGTCCAGCCACCCGCCCACGCTACTCATTGCTCGGACTCCGCGCTCTGGCCAGCCGCCGTCTGGACGCTCCGTTCCGCGCTCCAGTTTCCTGAACCGTCTTTTTTGGCCGCTGGGCGTGAGTAATAATTCCGCGCACTCATAGACGAGGGAGAGGGGCAATATGTCCAAGCATCAGGAGCAGATCATCGCCGCGGCCAAGGGCAAGCTCGACGAGGAGATCCTCGGCGCGGCGTGGGCAAAGCCCCGTGGCTCGATGACGGCTGCGGCGGGCGGAGGGTTGATCGCCAGCGAGATCGGAGCTCGCTGGGCGGGCAAGCAGAGGAAGGGCGCTGCGGTCGCCGAGATTGCGCTCGGCAGCCCCGGTGCGGTGGCGATCACGGCGACCAGCCTCGTGACGATGAAGGTCAAGGTCAGCGCGATGGGCGCGATCAAGGAAGTCACCGAGGTTCTGAGCGTGGTGCCATTGGGCGACGTCGATTCGCTGGTCGTCAAGCGGATGGGTATGACCGGCGTGATGCAGATCAGTGCCGGTGGCAGCTCCTTCAAGCTCGAGGGAAAGCCTGGGGACATGAAGGAGCTCGCCGACGTCTTCGACAGGGCCAAAGCCGCAGCCTGACCGACTCGCTCTAGCATCCGCGCGATGGCGCGGTCACCCGGTGCGCACGTCGTCGAGCTGCGCAGGCGAATAGCGCGGAGCTCGGCGCATCTGCGGCTCCGCGATCTGGTGCTGCACATCGGGCGCAACAATCTCGAGGTCTTGCGCGAGGATCTCGCCCGCCGCTACCTGAAGGGCGAGGGCATCGAGATCGGCGCTGCATCGCTGCCGCTGCGCCTTCCGCCCAGCGTGCGCGTGCGATACGTCGACAACCTCGACCGCGATGCGCTGATCGCCCAATCCGGAGATGGGTTCCTCGGTAGCGGCATCGAGGTGGCCGCGATCCCGCGCACCGATGTGATCGATGATGCCCAGACGCTGGCCGCGTTCGCCGACGGTTCGGTCGACTTCATCATTGCCTGCCACGTCGTCGAGCACCTGGAGGACCCGATCGGGGCGCTGGAGAACTTCGCGCGCATCACGCGGCGTGACGGGATCATCTTCGTGATCCTTCCGGACGCGCGCCACACGTTCGACTACCTGCGCGAGCGAACGACGATCGAGCACCTCCTCCGCGATCACCAGGAGGGACCGCATACGTCGCGCATGCACCACTACGCGGAGTGGGCGGAGTACATCGAGGGGATCGGCCCTCCAGGCATCCCGCGGCGCTCGGCCGAGTACGCGGCCGCCAACGCTCACCACCACTTTCACGTCTGGGAGCTTGAAGGGTTCGTGGGCTTGCTCGGCGCGATCGATCTCGACTGTGAGCTTGTCCATGCACAGCACCACAAGCACGAGTTCGCAGTGATCCTCCGCAAGACGTGACGCGCCGGCGCTCGCGTCGCTGCTTCAGCGGTCCTGAGACGTCATCCGGGCCTGAGCGGAGAATGTCGCGCCGTGGACAAGTCTGTCTCGTCGCTCCCTGCATGGTTTCAGCGTTGGGGGATCGGCGCCTGGCTCGTGGTCGGGATCCTGGTCGTGGTCGCAGGCGCGGTCTGGCTGCTGGCGCAGACGTCGAGCATCGTCGATCCGCTGATCGCCGGATTCGTGCTGGCCGCCGTGACCGGCGTGGTCGTGGACAAGTTGGAGCACCGCGGCTTGCCGCGCGCCGCCGGCGCCGGAATTGTGCTGCTCGCTCTGGTTGCGGTGGCGGTCCTAGTCGTCGGACTGGTGCTGGCGGGCATCAGTTCGCAGGCCTCGCACCTCGACACACTCCTTTCCGAGGCGGTCGACAAGCTCCGCGTCTGGGGCAAGGACCTCAACATCAGCGCGTCCTCCGATGCGGCGAACGAGATCAAGAAGGCCGCGCCCGACGTCGCCCGCACGCTGCTGAAGGGGGTGGCGGGCGGCATCTCGGGACTCGGCTCGCTGCTCGTGTTCGTCGGCTTCACGGCATTCACCTCGTTCTTCTTGATCAAGGACGGACCGACGATCGGGCGGTGGATCGAGCGGCACATGGGGATGAGACCGCCCGAAGCGCGGGTCGTGATGACCGACGTGATCGGGGCGCTGCGCGGGTACTTCCTCGGCTTGACGATCGTCGGAGCGTTCAACGCCGCGATCGTCACGGCCGGCGCGCTGATCGTCGGCGTGCCGCTGGCCGGAACGATTGCGATCGTGACGTTCTTCGGCAGCTACGTGCCGATTGTCGGTGCCTGGGTCGCCGGCATCTTCGTGTTCGCGCTCGCGCTCGCAGATCAGGGGACGTCGTCGGCGCTGATCATGGCGCTGATCGTGTTCCTCGCCAACGGTCCCCTGCAACAGGTGATCCAGCCAATCGTTTTCGGCGCCACGCTGCGGCTCAATCCGCTGGTCGTTTTCACCGTCACGATCGCCGCCGGCACCCTGTTCGGGATGGTCGGCCTCGTGCTCGCCGCGCCGCTGGTCTCCGCTGCCGTGCGGATTCACGATGACCTCGCCTCGCTGAGGGCCCCGTTGCCCGCCGACAGCACCTAGGTCCAGCGATGGCGACGGAGACGCCGGCCGAAGAGCCTGCCGGGAAGGGACACGGCTGGTGGTACATCGCCAAGCGGGTTTTGTTGCTCGCGATCAGCCTGCTTTCGCTGTACCTGCTCGCGCCGAAGGTGATCTCCGTGCTGGCCTCCTGGCCGCAGTTGAAGACGCTGAAGCCCGCCGCGTTCGCGCTCGCGATCCTGTTCGAGGCGCTGAGCTATGTATCGCTGTGGGCGATGCAGCGCGTGGCGCTGCACGCGACGAGCTGGTTCGCGGTCGGTACGTCGCAGCTCACCAGCGCCGCGGTCGGAAGCCTCGTCCCCGGCGGCGCGGCGACCGGCGGAGCGTTCGCGTATCGGATGCTGACGAGGGCGGGAATCCGCAGCGGCGACGTCGCCTCCGGGCTCGCCGCATCGGCGGTCGCGAGCACAGCAGTTCTGCTCGCGATGCCGATACTCGCGCTGCCGGCGATCATCGGCGGTGTGGCCGCGCCACGCGGCCTGATCGAGACCGCCTACGTCGGCGTCGCCGGCTTTGTCGCGGTTGCCGTGCTGGCGGCGGCTGCATTTGGCTGGAACGCGCCACTGCTGCTTGCCGGGCGGGCCGCGCGATGGCTGATCCAGCGATTCAAGCGCGACAGAGCCGCTGACCTCCCCGAGCGCCTGTTGGCGCAGCGCAATCGGATGAAGGAGACGTTCGGGCAGCGCTGGCAGGCGGGGCTGGCCGGTGCGGTCGGCAAGGTCGGCTTCGACTACGTCGCACTCGTCTGCTGCCTGGCGGCAGTCGGTGCACGCCCGCACCCGTCGCTCGTACTGCTCGCCTACGTCGCCGGCGCGCTGCTCTCGCTGATCCCGATCACGCCCGGCGGCCTCGGGTTCGTCGAGGCGGGCCTGACCGGGTTGCTGACGGCCGCCGGAGTGAGCGCGCAGGAGGCGCTGGTGTCGACGCTCGCCTATCGCCTCGTCTCGTTCTGGCTGCCGCTGCCCGCCGGCGGCGTCGCGTACCTGCTGTTCCGCCGACGTTACGACTCTGAGTCCGACGACAGCTCGGCGTCGAACACCGTGCCGTAGCCGCTGAGCGTCCGGCGCGCGGTCTCGACCCCGCCCGCCTCGACGAGCACGCAGAGCACCGCCTGGCCTCGCTCCAGGTCCTCGCCGAGCTTGCGAAGCCGGTCGTCCGGGATCCCCGTGTCGCGCAATCCGAACGCAGCGCCACCAGCGAGGCCGAGCAGCGCGCCGCCAATCGGGAAGCCGAGCAGTAGCCCTGCGATGACGCCGACCGCGCCGCCTCCGACGATCCCTTCGCCTGCAGCGACCTGGCGCGTCTGCTGCAGCTCGATGTGACCGAGCTCGGTGCGCACGACGACCGCCGCATCTCGGACGGAGACATCCTGCTCGTCCTCGAGCGCGCGCACCGATGCCAGCGCCCCGTCGGCGACATCACGGTCCGCGAGCGGCACAGCAAGAAAGGTGGCTGTCGACGATGGCACTGCTCTGCGCCAGTTCTACCAGGGCTGGGCCGACACGACCGACGCATCCACCGGCGCCCCTCGAGACACTCTCGTTCCGATGTCTAGAAACCCGCGCGCGCGGGTATTCGGCCGAACACGATGCGCAGAATCGTCAGGTTTTGTGTGGGTCTGGGGCTCGCTACCGCGAGTCTGGGGGTCGCCCCGGCGCTTGCGGTGACGCCGTCGCCTCCGGCCGGTGCGCCGGCGGTCGAGTCGGCTCCGTCGAGCCTCGTCGGCCTGAGCCCCCAGCTGCCGCCGGGCGTGATCGCCGCGAGCGCCGCGCACGGGAGCCACTGGAAGCCCGAGAAGGCGATCTACGGGACGGCGTCGACGAATGACATCGCGGTCAAAGGCGCCGGCGGGACGACGATCCGCGTCAACGAGATCTATCCGACGACGGCGTCCGGTCAGCCGGCGAAGGGGCCGTTCCCGGTGCTGCTGACGATGACGCCCTACGGGAAGGGACAGGGCGGCTCGAGCAGTGCCGGATCGTCAGCGACGGCTTCGAGCGCGAATCCGACCGGCGGCGCCGACACCTACCTCGTCCAGCGCGGCTACATCGAAGTCGTCGAGGATGTCCGCGGGACGGGCGACTCGAACGGGAGCTGGGGATTGTTCGACCCGATCCAGCAGCAGGACGCGATCAAGGTGCTGAACTGGGCGGCGAAGCTGCCGAACTCCAACGGCCGGGTTGGGACCTACGGCCCGTCGTACCTCGGGATCGACCAGCTGCTGCTTGCCGGCGCGGTCGGACCCAACTCCCCGCTGAAGGCGATCTTCCCGATGGTCCCCGGCAACGACCTGTATCGCGACACGTCGTTCATGGGCGGGCTGCTCGACTTCGAGTTCAGCGAGACCTACCTCGGTCTGACCGGCGCGCTCAACACGACCAACCCGCTGACCGACGCCGCCAGCGACCCAGCGATGCTGTCCGACCTCGCCGGGATCGAGTCAGACCACGCCAACGGCCTAGCCAGCTACCACGCGGCCACCACAGCGAACGTATTGAGCGGCGGCGACGAGGCGTACGACGGCTCTTACTGGCAGGCGCGCAACCCGCAGAACGTGCTCGCGCGTGTCGCCGCTAACGGCATTCCCGCGTATATGGTCGGCGGCGAGTTCGACATCTTCCAGAACGGCGAGCCGCTGAACTACGCGGAGCTGCAGAACGCCTGGGCGGGCCGCAGCGCCACCGGACCGATGTCACCCGGCCAGCGGACCACCGGCCGGTATCAGCTGATCGTCGGCCCGTGGGAGCACCTCAACGGCTCCTCGGTCGCCGTCGACCCGCTCGAGCTCGAATGGTTCGACACGTGGCTCAAGCACGAGAAGACCGGCATGGCCACGACACCGACGCCGCTTCACTACTACGACCTCGGCACCGGGCGCTTCAACGAGACCTCGACGTATCCGTTCACCGGCTCGAGCCCGACACACCTGTACTTCGGCGCCGGCGGAACGCTCACGAGCTCCACGCCGCCCGCCGGTGCGACCGGCTCGCTGCCGCTCCCCGGACCGCTCGGAACGCTGGTCGGCGCCGCGCCGTCGCTTCCCGGAGCGAGCGACTCGATCGTCTGGAGCCCGACCGGCACGCCGTGTGGACGGCCGATCGACCAGTGGTCGATGGGAGGCATCAGCGTCCCGGCCGGGACCGCCGGGTTCCTCGCCCCGTGCGCCAGCGACGACCAGGCCTCGCAGTCCGGGCCGTGGGCGACGACCTACACCACCGCTCCGCTGACAAGGGCCGAGACGGTCGCCGGACCGATCACCGCGACGATCTACGCGAGCGCGACCACGTCGGAGACACAGCTCGTCGCCGAGCTCGAGGACGTCACGCCCAGCGGCGCGTCCTACCCGTTGAGCGAGGGCGCATTGCTCGGCTCGTTGCGCGCGGTCAACCAGAGCCGCTCGTGGACGGCTGGCACCATGACCGTGCTGCCATATCACCCTTACACGCAAGCGTCGGCCAAGCCGGTAACCCCGGGAGCCGTCACGGAGTACCAGATCCAGATCTTCCCGACGCTGGCGACGATCGCCGCCGGTGACCGCCTGCGGTTGACGCTCTCGACGACCGACACGCCGCACCTGACGCCGCTGCCCAAGCAGCTGCCGCAGCTCGCCGGCGGCGTCTACACGATCGGCCGGTCCGCTGCCGCGCCGTCGTCGCTGACGCTGATGCTCAAGTAGCGGGGGCCGCGCTCGGGCTCGAGGCGACGGCCGCCTGGAGCGCCTGGGTCGCCTCCGGGCTGAGCTGGTGGCGCGCGAGCCGTCCACTGTGTCCGTCGAGTGCTCGAGCCATCGCATCGACGTGCTCGGCGGCTGCGAGCATGATCACCGCCGACGAGCCTTGAGGCACCTCGTTGCGGACCAGGTCGAACAGCGCGCTGCGCAGCTTCGGGCCGGAGTGCTCGTCGGCGATGCTTCCGGCGAGGCCGCCGCCGACCAGCCCGACGGCGAGCCCGGCCGGACCCAAGAGGAGGCCGGCGGCGGCACCGGCGACTGCCCCCTCGGCGGTCCCGGCGCCGATGAACTGCTCGTCGTCGTCGGCGTCGATGTAGTGGCCGGCGAACGTGCCACGGACGACGATCCGGTCGCGTCCGTGGTGCTCGACGAATGCAACCTCACGGGTCCAGGGAATGCCGTCGACCTCAGCCGGCGCACTCGAGAAGGCGCGCTCGGCGCCCTCCGTGTGCTCGAACACCATCAGCGCGAGATCGAGGCCATCGGACGCCATCGGCGAGCAACTTACGCTTGCCGCGATCTCCCGGCGTCGTCCGAATCGGGTGAGATCGGTCCGCGCGGAAGCGATCCCGGAGCCGCGCCGTTGCTCCCGTAAGCCGCGCGGTCTCGCGCGTGGAAAATGTCCGCGCGTGGACCTGGGTAGGGAGTCGACACGTGTCAAAGCTGCGCATTGGTGCTGTACGTTGTCGCGCGCTCGCGGTCGGGGGCGCGCTGGTCGTGCTCGTCGCGATCGCGGCGCCGGCCGCGCAAGCCAACTTCAAGTGGTCGTCCGGAACACCGTTCTCGGGCGAGATCGAGCTCAAGCCGGCATGTCGCACGGCCACCTCGATCACCGTCGACTGGGGCGACGGCAGCGCGACGACGGCTGGCGCCTTGGATTTCAACTCGGCTGTGACCGGCAACCACACGTTTGCCGCGACCGGTACGTACGCGGGGACGCTGACGTTCGGCGACGGCAGCTGCGCCGGCGAGGTCGATCCGTTCAAGGCGACGATCGTCGCGCCGCCTCAGTTCACGCAGTGCCCGCCGGTCCGCCTCGACTCCGGATGCGCGGTGCTGATCGCGGTCGCCAACGGCGGCGCGCAGGTCCTGCGCGATCCGACCCAGGGGCCGTACGAGGGCGACGAGGACGCGCTGATCGGCGTCCAGAACAACTCGTCTGGTCCGATCTCCTCGATCCCAGTGTCGATTCCGACGACCGGAAAGGACATCGACCTGTTCGGCTTTGACCAGGACGGGCTATGCGACCCGGGAGCGCCGCCGGTGCCGAGCGGTTGCGTGGCGGTGCCCGGCGCGCCCGCGTGCGGACCCGAATACGGCGGCTGTGCATTCCCCCGACCCGCCGGCGAGCCGGCGGGGTGGATCGAGCCCGGCGCGCTGACTAACAGCACCCAGAACGGATACGAGGGCCCCACCGACTGGTACTCGAACGTGTCGGCCGGTCAGAGCTCGGGCGTCGTGAACTTCTCGCCGGCGATTCCACCCGGAGGCTCGACCTACTTCAGCCTCGAGCTGGCCCCGACCGCGGCGATCAGCGCCGCCGCGCCACCGGTCGACATCGACTCCTCGGGCTCGCCGACCGTCAAAGGCGATGGTGCCCGCTTCTCGGGGATCGTCAAGCCCAACGGGCTGTCGACCAACGCCTACTTCCAGTACGGCCTCGACTCGCGCTACAGCACGCCGGGCACGTCGGGACCCGTGTATGACCATCGGACGCCGTCCCAGCCGATCGGCGGCGACTTCTCGCCACACCTGGTGACCGCGTCGGTGTCGAACCTGGTCCCGAACGCGCTGTACCACGCCAGGCTGGTCGCGACCAACAGGAAGGGCACGACCTACGGCCCCGACGTTGAGTTCCGGAGCAAGGCGCTTGCGAAGCCCGGTGCCCCGGCACTTGGCAAGACGGTCAACATCGCGCCCGTCGACGGGTTGGTGCTGTTCGTGCTCGACGGCCAGGTCGTGCCGTTGACCCAGGCGCGGCAGGTCCCGGCGAACACGCAGATCGACGCACTTCAGGGCGGCGTGAAGGTGTTCGCCGCCAAGGCGCCGGTCCGTGGTCACGGAGCCGGTCGCGTGCACGCCGCCAAGCGCCACCGGCACAGCATCCAGTCGGGAACGTTCGCCGGTGCGATCTTCCGGCTAAACCAGACGACGACCGGGCCGACCGCCGGCCTCGTCGGCCTGACTCTCGTCGAGGGGATCTTCAAGGGCGCGCCGACACTCTCGACTTGCACCGCGGCCACCGCCACGCGCACGCTTCAGACGCTGCGCGTCAGCGCCAGGGGCCTGTTCGCGACGCGCGGGCGTTACGGCTCAGCAACCGGGAAGCGCTCGCGCTGGACGATCGCCGACCGTTGCGACGGAACGCGCGTGCACGACGTCGCCGGGTCGGTCGTGGTCAAGGACGCGATCCGCCACGGGCTGTTCGTGCTCTCGCCAGGGCGCACCTACATGGCCAAGCCCCGCGGGTGATTGCCCGGCCGAGCCTCAGTCAGCGACGCCGAGGCCCCAACCGCCGTCGATCACGATCTCCTGGCCGGTGATGTACTCCGACGCCGGCGATGCGAGGAACAGCGCCAGCGCCTTGATGTCGTCGGGCTGACCAACCCGGTGCATCGGGATGTCCTTGGCGATCGCCGCCTGCATGTCGGGGTTGTGGGCGTGGCCGCCGCCGATGTTGGTGATGAAGAACCCGGGAGCGATCGCGTTGGCGGTGATGCCGTCGGCGGCGAGTTCGAGCGCGATCGAATGCATCAGGTGGCGTGCGCCGGCCTTCGCGGTCATGTAGGCCGAGCCGATCGCGGGCTCGACCTTGCTTGCCGCCAGCGACGTCGTCACGACGATCCTGCCGAACCTGCGCGGGCGCATATGGCGGACGGCTGCGCGCACCGTGGCGAAGATCCCGTTCAGGTTGATGTCGATCACGCGGTTCCAGCGCTCATCGGTGTAGCGCTCGAGCGAGCCGTCGGCGACTCGCGGCCGCTGGCCGCCGGCCCAGGCGCCGACGAAGCCGACGCCCGGGTCGATCCCGGCGTTGGCGAACGCGACATCGAGCCGGCCGTAGGTCGCAGCCGCATCGTCAATCGCGCGATCGAGCGCGGCGTGGTCGGTCACGTCGGCGACCGCGCTGCTGACGTCGAGACCTTCGTCGCGGAGGCGTGACGCCTGCGCGGCGACCGAGTCGCCGTCGACGTCGATCAGCGTGACTCGCGCGCCGTGGGCGGCGAGTACCTCTCCGTATGCAAGCCCCAGGCCACTGGCACCGCCGGTGACGATTACGCCAAATCCGGCCACGTCAAATCGCGAGGAAACGTTCACGCTCCGTGCTCCTGATCTCGTTGGCGGGGCGAGCCTAGCGGGCTCCAGGAACGGCTCGCTGGCAACCGGCGCATGCGCGACCGCGATCTGGAAGATTGGCGGCGTGCGGAGAGGCCCCGTCCTGCGGTGTCGTGTCAGAGCCCGTGCCATCTCGATCGGCGCGTTGGTGGCCGGGCTGGTTGCGGTCGCGGGCGGCTCGGCATCGGTCGCCGACGCGGCGGCGCCGACGTTCAGCGCGCACGGGAGTGCCGAGCAGGTGTACGTCACCGGTCTCGCTGCAAACGCGCGTGCGTCGCTCCTGAAAGCGAACGGGGCGACGCTCTACACCCAGGCCGCCGACTCGCTCGGCGGGCTGCTGTTCCGCAACGTCCCGGCCGGCACCGGCTACCGGGTCCGGCCGGCCGCGGGCGGGGCCGAGTCGGGACCGATCACGGTGCACTCCGACGCCGCCGCTCCGTGGGATCCGAGC
>DASXDD010000164.1:0-1598 GCA_036490775.1 Solirubrobacteraceae bacterium
CGCGCCCGTTGCTCGGCAGCTGCGGCCCGCTCGAGATGGATGCGCCGCTCAGCCTCGGGCTTGGCCCACATGGCGAGGGCACGTTCCTCGTGCGCGGCGGCCATCTCGTCGAGGCTCTTCGCGTGGAGTTCCGCCGCCTCGGCCTCGCGGTCATCACGACTCAGCTGCTCCACCCCCGGCCCGGCGTCGGCCTGGCGGCGAAGCTGCTGCAGCGCCGCTCGGCGCTCGGCGGCCGTGGCGCGCTCGCTCTCGGCCTGCTCACGCGCCCGCACCGCCTCGTGGCGCTCGTGGTATGCGCCCGGGTTGGCGGGCAGCTCCGGGGTCAGCGGCAGCGTCAGCAGTTCCTCGGCCTCCTCGACGGTCAGCGGCTTGGCGATGTTCTCCAGCGACTGCCCCTCGGCCCTGACGCCGAACAGCAGCTCGGTCAGGCCGCCGACGGCCATCGCGCCCGCGCCGACGAAGAAACCGATCGCCACCAGGTGACGGCTGCCGCTGTGGATCAGCTGACCGAACAGCACCGGTCCGACGATCCCGCCAGTCGCGGTGCCGATGGCGAAGAAGAACGCGATCGCGAGTGCCCGCGTCTCCATGGGGAACACCTCGCTGACCGTCAGGTAAGCGGAGCTGGCGCCGGCGGAGGCGAGGAAGAATGCCGCCAGAACGAAGCCCATGAATTCCCACAGCGTGACGTGGCTGGTGGTGAGCAGGATGCCCAGGACAGCTACGAGTGCCGCCGACCCGAGGTACGTGCCGGAGATCATGGGGATCCGGCCGATCGTGTCGAAGAAGCGGCCCAGCAGCAGCGGTCCGAAGAAGTTGCTGACGGCGAACAGCGCCATGTAATACGGCACCGAGCCGCTGCCGACGAAGAAGAACTCGTGCAGGAGCGTGCCCAGGTCGAACACGACCGCGTTGTAGAGGAAGGCCTGGCCGACGAACAGGGTGAAACCGAGGAACGCCCGGCGCGGGTACCGCGTGATCGCCACCTTTGCGAGCTCGCGGAATGGGATCGCGTCGCGCTGGCGGACGGCGATGTCGGCGTCGGGCTCCGGAAGGTCGGTCCCGCTCTGCCGCCGTACCTCCTCTTCGATCGCATCGACGATCCGCTCGGCCTCCTCTTCGTGTCCGTGTATGAACAGCCACCGTGGGCTCTCAGGGAGGTGACGACGGACGATCATGATTCCCAGGCCGAGGATCGCACCGACCCCGAATGCCAACCGCCAGCCGACGTCCCTAGCGAAGATCGACTCGTCCAGGAAGAGGAGGGCGGCGAAGCCCCCGATCGCCGATCCCACCCAGTAGCTGCCGTTGATCGCCAGGTCGACGCGACCGCGGTTCCGGGCCGGGATCAGCTCATCGATCGCCGAGTTGATCGCAGCGTATTCCCCGCCGATGCCCATGCCGGTCAGGAAGCGGACGACGAGGAAGTACCACGGCGCGAACGCCAAGCCCGTTGCCACGGTTGCCACCAGGTACAGGAGGAGCGTGAGCATGAACAGCTTCTTACGTCCGTAGCGATCCGTCAGCTGCCCGAACAGGAGCGCACCGATGCACGCCCCGGCGACATAGATCGCGCCCGCCGTCCCGATGCTGGCAGC
>DASXDD010000165.1:0-2994 GCA_036490775.1 Solirubrobacteraceae bacterium
GGCAGCGGCGGCGTCGACCCAGGAGCTCACCCCCGAAACGGTAGTCTCAGGCGCTTCCCAAAGGAGCGCTGCTTTGCCACTGGACTGGATCCCGGCCGCCGAATACGAAGACATCCGCTACGAGCTGTCGCCCGACGAGCACGCCCGGATCGCGAAGATCACGATCAACCGACCCGAGGTGCGAAACGCGTTTCGGCCCGAGACCGTGATCGAGCTGTCCGACGCGTTTAACCGCGCCCGGGAGGACCTGTCGGTCGGCGTCGTGATCCTCACCGGCGAGGGACCGGACGCGTTCTGTTCGGGCGGCGACCAGCGGACACGCGGCGGCCGCGGCGGCTACGTGACCGGGGCTGATCCGGCGCAGGCCGGACACCACCAGGCTGTCGGGCGCTTCCACGTGACCGACCTGCATATCCAGATCCGTCGGATGCCCAAGCCGGTAGTCGCGATGGTCGCCGGCTACGCCGTCGGCGGTGGCCATGTGCTGCACATCGTCTGTGACCTGACGATCGCCGCCGACAACGCGCGCTTCGGCCAGACCGGGCCGAAGGTCGGCTCGTTCGACGGCGGCTTCGGCGCGACCGTGCTGTCTCGCCTGGTCGGGCCCAAGAAGGCCAAGGAGATCTGGTTCCTCTGCCGCCAGTACGACGCCCAGCAGGCGCTCGAGATGGGGCTCGTCAACACCGTCGTGCCGCTCGAGCGCCTCGAGGACGAGACCGTCCAGTGGTGTCGCGAGATGCTCGCGCTGTCGCCGTTCGCGCTGCGGCTGCTGAAAGCGAGCTTCAACGCCGACGAGGACGGGCTCGCCGGGATCCAGCAACTCGCCCACGACGCGAACCTGCTCTTCTACATGAGCGACGAGGCGCAGGAAGGCCGCAACGCCTACCTCGAGAAGCGCAAGCCCGAGTTCGAGAAGTTCCCCCACCGCGCCTAAGTCCTTACTGATGACCGCCACCCGAGCCCAGCCCGCGGCCCCGAGCGGCATCCGCATCTGGCTGATGGCCGCGCGCGTGCGAACGCTGCCGGCGGCGATCGCGCCGGTGCTCGTCGGCACCGCGCTTGCGGGCTGGGAGAACGTCTTTCATCCGCTGCGGTTCGTCGCAGCGCTCGTCGGCTCGATCTTCATCCAGGTCGGCACGAACCTCTCAAACGACTACTCCGACGCGCGCCGCGGCGCCGACGCGGACGACCGGCTCGGCCCTGTCCGGGTCACCGCCGGCGGGCTCGTGCCCCCCAACCAGGTGCTGATCGCGACCTACGTGTCGTTCGGCGTGGCGGTGCTCGCCGGCGTCTACCTGGTCGCCGTCGCCGGCTGGCAGCTGCTGCTCGTCGGTGCCGCCTCGATCCTCGCCGGCGTGCTCTACACCGGCGGACCGAAGCCGTACGGCTACGAGGGCCTCGGCGAGCTGTTCGTGTTCCTGTTCTTCGGGATCGTCGCGGTCGCCGGGTCGTACTTCGTCCAGGTCCGCCATCTGGACTGGAAGGCGTTCGCGCTCGCGGTACCGGTCGGGCTGCTCGCCTCGGCGATCCTCGTGGTCAACAACTACCGCGACTCAGACTCCGACCGCCGTGCCGGCAAGCGCACGCTCGCCGTCCGGCTCGGACGCGCGAGAACGCGCACGATGTTCGCTGTGATCGTCTACCTCGCGTACCTGCTCGCACCGATCACCTGGGTGTTCGGGCCGATGACCGCGTGGATGCTGCTCGCGTGGCTGACGCTGCCGCTCGCCGCCGAGGTCGTCCGGATCGTGCGCAACCGCACCGACGGCCCGTCGCTCAACCAGGCGCTCGCTCAGACGGGAATGCTGCAGCTGTCGTTCTGCGTGCTGCTGTCAGCAGGCCTGCTGCTCAGCCGGTGAACGTCGAGATCAGATTGATTGAGGCGCGCTTGCGCGCGCCTTTCGTATCTGCGGGTGCATCCGTTCAAGCGCGGCGACTGGTGGTCGTCAGGCTTGAGACCTCCGACGGCCACGTCGCCCATGGGGAGGCGGCGCCGCTCGAGGGCTACGACCTCGCCTCGATCGACGAAGTTGTCGCCGCGCTCGAGGACTGCCGTGCGCCGCTGTCGGAGTCAGACGGCGTCGATCGCGAGGCGCTGCTGGCGCAGTGCGCCCGCGTCGCGGTGCTGCCGCACGCGATTGCGGCAATCGATCTCGCGCTCTGGGATCTCGAGAGCCGGCGTGCCGGCCGTCCGGTGTGGCAGCTCCTCGGCGCGACCGGACCGCCTGCGATCGAGGTCAACGCGACGATCGCCGCCGCCGACCGGGCAGGCGCCGCGACCGAGGCCGCCGCGGCGCGCCAGGCCGGGTTTCGCGCGATCAAGCTGAAGGCCGGCGTCGGCGACGACGCCGGGCGGATCGCGGCGGTCCGCGCCGCGGCCGGGCCCAAGATGCAGATCCGCCTGGACGCAAACGGCGCCTGGTCGGTTGCAGAGGCAACCGCCAATCTGCGGATGCTCGCCCCGGCCGGCGTCGAGCTCTGCGAGGAGCCCGTGCACGGGCTCGACGAGACCGCCGAGGTCGCCGCCGGCACCGACGTCGTGATCGCGATCGATGAGACGACGGTGCAGCCGGGCGCGCTCGACCGCCGCGTGTGTGACGCGGTGTGCCTGAAGATCGCCCGCGGCGGCGGAATCACCGGCGTGCTGGAGCAGGCGCGCCGCGCCCGCGCCGCCGGGTACGAGGTCTACCTCGCCTCGACACTCGACGGACCGCTCGGGATCGCCGCGGCGCTGCATGCCGCTGCCGCGATCAGACCGGACCGCCCGTGCGGGCTGGCGACGCTCGGGGTGTTCGCGGATCGCGAAGACCCGCTTCCGGCCGACAACGGCACGATCACGGCTCCGACCGGCCCCGGGCTCGGCGACAGCCTGCTCGGCTGGTACGGCTGACGGCACCTGGGATCTTTTCGCAGGCAGGGCGTGTGCAAACGTCCCACCTGAGGTGCCGCCTGCCGTCCACGGGACGTTCGCTCCCGTGGACGGAGCGAACATCC
>DASXDD010000166.1:0-17293 GCA_036490775.1 Solirubrobacteraceae bacterium
AGCCGGCTCGCCGGCCGCAGGATCGCGCGGGGTGACAGATCCATTGGACGCATTCTGACGCGCGTGCGCCTGCGCGTGAGCGCGGCGGCCGACCGGTATGGTTCGCCGCGCTCATGAGCGTCCTTGATCTGCAGACGGTCCAGTGCCGGATCGCCGACGGCATCGGCGTGATGACGCTCAACCGCCCACCGCAGCTCAACGCGTGGATCCGCCGGCTCGGCGACGACATGCTCGAGGCACTGGACGGCTTCGCGTCCGACCCCGCGGTGCGGGCGATCGTGGTGACCGGTGCCGGCCGGGCGTTCTCCTCCGGCGCGGACCTCAAGGACACCGAGTCGTTCCGGCCCGACGGCACGGTCGACGTGCTCACCCCGCTGCGCGAGTCCTACAACCCGGTCCTGATGCGAATCCGGACCATCGACAAGCCGGTGATCGCCGCGGTCAACGGCCCGGCGGCCGGGATCGGCTGCTCACTGGCGCTCGCCTGCGACCTGATCGTCGCCGCGCGCTCGGCGTACTTCCTGCTCGCGTTCGTCAACATCGGCCTCGGCCTCGACGGTGGCGCCTCGATGACGCTCGCGGCGCGAGTCGGACACGCCCGCGCGTTCGAGATCGCGTACCTCGGCGAACGGATCCCCGCGTCGCAGGCGCTCGAGTGGGGCATGATCAACCGCGTCGTCGACGACGAGCAGCTGCAGCCGGCGGTGGACGAGCTGGCCGCGCGGCTGGCGGCCGGGGCGCCGGGTTCCTACGCCACGATCAAGCGCACGATCAACGCCCGCGCCTACGAGGGATTCGCGGAGCTGCTCGACCTGGAGGCGGTCCTGCAGCAGCAGCGCACCGTCACGCGCGACTTCCGGGAGGCGGCCGCCGCCTTCGCGCAGAAGCGCGCCCCCTCGTTCACCGGCGAGTAGCATCCGTGCGGTACGGAGCCGTACCCCTGACGCCGTTCCCGGAGGAGATCCACCCATGAACCTTGCCTCGACCGTCGTCGGCCCGGCGGCCGGTCACGACCCTGAACACATCGCGGTGCGGCTCGACGAGGTCGCGCTCAACTACGCGGCGATCGATATCGCGAGCGCTCACCTCGCCGGGCTGCTCGCCGGGCACGGGATCGTGCGCGGCGACCGGGTTGGGATCATGCTGCCCAACCTCCCCCACTTCCCCGTCTGCTACTACGGCGCGCTGCGCCGAGGCGCCGTCGTGGTCCCGATGAACGTGCTGCTCAAGCGGCGCGAGGTGGCCTACTACCTGTCTGACTCCGGCGCGAAGCTGCTGTTCGCCTGGGAGGGGTTCGCCGAGGAGGCGCAGGCAGGCGCCGAGGAGGCCGGCGCGGAGTGCATCGTGGTGACGCTCGAGGGCTTCGCCCAGCTGGTCGGGGCCGCGGCGCCGGAGCAGGCGATCGCCGACGTCGAGGACGAGGACACGGCGGTGCTGCTGTACACGAGCGGCACGACCGGTCAGCCCAAGGGCGCCGAGCTCACCCACGCCAACCTCACCAGCAACGCGAACGCGTCGCGCAAGCTGTTCACCAAGGGCGCGGAGGCGATCTGCCTGGGCGCGCTGCCGCTGTTTCACTCGTTCGGGCAGACCTGCGGCCTCAACGCGACGGTCGCCGGCGGCGGGACTCTGACGCTGATCCCGCGCTTTGATCCCGGCAAGGCGCTGGAGATCATCGAGCGCGACAAGGTCAACCTGTTCGAGGGCGTGCCGACGATGTACTCGGCGATGCTGCACTGCGAGAACCGTGAGAAGTTCGACGTGTCGACGCTCAAGCTCTGCGTGTCAGGCGGCTCGGCGATGCCGGTCGAGCTGATGCGCGGGTTCGAGGAGGCGTTCGGATGCAAGATCCTCGAGGGTTATGGCCTCTCGGAGAGTTCGCCGGTGGCCTCGTTCAACCCGCCCGACCGCGAGCGCAAGCCAGGCTCGATCGGGATCCCGATCGAGGGCGTCGAGATGAAGGTCGTCGACGATGACGGCAAGGATGTCCCGCAGGGCGAGGTCGGCGAGATCGTGATCCGCGGACACAACGTGATGAAGGGCTATTGGGAAAAGCCCGACGCGACCGCCGAGACGCTGATCGACGGCTGGCTGCACACCGGTGACATGGCGAAGATCGACGAGGACGGCTACTTCTTCATTGTCGACCGCAAGAAGGACCTGATCATCCGCGGCGGCTACAACGTCTACCCGCGCGAGGTCGAGGAGGTTCTCTACGAGCATCCGGCGGTCCGAGAGGCGGCGGTGGTCGGGATCAAGGACGACCAGCTCGGCGAGGAGGTTGGCGCCGCGGTCGCACTCAAGGACGGGCAGGATGCGTCGGCCGACGAGCTGCGGGCGTTCGTCAAGGACCAGGTCGCCGCCTACAAGTACCCCCGGCGCGTCTGGTTCGTCGACGACCTGCCGAAGGGCCCGACCGGCAAGATCCTCAAGCGAGAGATCGAGCCGCCCGACCCGGATTGAGCGACCGGACGCGAATCCGCAAATCCGCGCGCGAGGACGTGGCGCTGATTCTCTCCCTCGTCCGCGAGCTCGCGGAGTACGAGCGCGCGAGTGACGAGGTGGTGGCGACAGAGGAACTGCTCGAGCGAGCGTTGTTCGGCCCGAGCCCGGTCGCCGAGGCTGTGATCGCCGAGCACGACGGCGAGCCCGCCGGGTTCGCGCTGTTCTACACGAGCTTCTCGACCTGGCAGGGCGTGCCCGGGGTCTGGCTCGAGGACCTGTTCGTGCGCGAGCGCAATCGCGGCGCCGGCGTCGGCCTGGCGCTGCTTTCGCACCTCGCCCAGGTCGCGCTCGAGCGCGGCTGCGGGCGGCTGGAATGGGCGGTGCTCGACTGGAACGAACCGGCGATTGGGTTCTATGACCGGCTCGGCGCCGACAGCGTCGACGATTGGCGCCTGCGCCGGCTCGATGGCGCCGCGCTCGAGCGGGTAGCCGGCGAATCGCGCTCGGACCGGTGACCGAGGAGCCGCTCGCCGAGCGGGTCGGGCTCGGGACGGTCGCGCTCGAGTGGACCCGGATCGGTGTCACCGGCTTCGGAGGGCCGCCGGCGCACATCGCGCTGCTGCGACGGCTGGTCGTCGATCGGCGCCAGTGGATCGAGCCGCGCGAGTTCGAGGAGGCGATCGGCGCCTGCAACCTGCTGCCCGGGCCGGCGTCGACCCAGCTTGCGATCTTCTGTGCTCAGCGCGTCGGCGGTCCGCTGGGATCGGTAGTCGGCGGGCTCGGCTTCATCGCCCCCGCCGTGGTGCTGATGCTCGTGCTCTCGGCGCTGTTTCTCGGGGGCTCGCCGCCGCTGTGGGTGCGTGGCGCCGGCGCCGGGGCCGGCTCCGCCGTCGCCGCGGTCGCGGTCTCGGCGGCGATCGGCCTGCTCCGTCCAAGCTGGGCGCGAATCGGGGAAAATCGCGAACGGCGCGCGCGGTGGTTTGCCTACGTCGCGCTCGGCGCCACCGCGGGCGCGCTCGTCGGGCGCTACCTCGTGCTCGTGCTGCTCGCGTGCGGCGTGATCGAGCTGGCGGTCGCGGGCGGACTCGGCGGCCGGATGCAGGCGCACGGCTGGGCGGTGATCGCGCCGCTCGCGGCCGCCGCGGTCGGCGGGATCCCGGCGCTCGTGTGGGTCGCGTTCAAGGTCGGCGCCCTGTCATACGGCGGCGGCTTCGTGATCGTGCCGCTGATGCAGGGCGACGCCGTTCACACCTACCACTGGATGACCTCAAGCCAGTTCCTCAACGCCGTGGCGCTCGGCCAGGTGACGCCCGGGCCCGTGGTCGCAACGGTCGCGGCGGTTGGCTATGCCGCGCACGGCGTCGGCGGCGGCGCGCTGGCGGCGCTGGTTGCGTTCCTGCCGTCGTTCGCGGTCGTGATGATCGGCGGCAGGCACTTCGAGCGGCTGCGCGGGGACGCCCGCGCCCAGCGCTTCCTTGATGGCGCCGGCCCGGCGGCGGTCGGGGCGATCTTCGGCTCGGCGATCCCGCTCGCGGCAGCGCTCGACGAGGCGTGGCAGTTCGGCCTGCTCGCAGCCGCGGCCGTCGCACTATTGATCGGACGGCTCGGGGTCGTCACGACACTAGTCGCGACGGGGACGATCGGAGCGATCGGCGCGCTCGCGGGCGCGCCGATCCCTCACTAACTCCTGATCAGCGCCCGGTGTCCTCGGCGGAGTGGCCGGAGAAGCTGACGATCTGCTGGATGCCGGTTGGCCGGTTGGTGTAGCGCATCGTGAACGGCAGCAGGCCCGGCACGAACGTGATCCGCTCGCGCGTGGCCGATGAGCGCCACGCCGATGGGGTCGGACCCTGCGAGGCGGCGAGCTTCTTGCCCGCCTTGTCGATCGCCGTCCACAGCAGCGCCCGGCAGCGCTTGATGCTGCCGCCGCCGCAATAGCGGACGTTGAACTTGCCACGCACCTTCATGCCCATGATCGTGCGCAGGTCCTTGTCCATGTAGATGTGCCAACCGGTGTACTGACCGGCCGGCGGGAGGTCGTACTGGCTGACGAACGATGCGAACTCGTTTGTCAGCTTCGGCCCGAGCACCGTGGACGCCCACGCATCCGCCAGGAACGGCCACGCGGTGTCCATCACGGCCGCGCCTGGGTCGGTGATGTTCCCGACGCCGGACGGATCGGTCCGATCCAGCCGGCTGCCACCGTGCGCGTGCCAGGTGTCCAGCAGCGCGAGCATCTGCGCGTCGCGTGCGTTGGGCGCGCGCCCGCCGTGCAACAGCTTCGACAGCACCGGCTCGAACGTCATCTCGCGCACATCCTGCGTCGCCGCCTCGTTCATCGCCGAGACGACCTGAGCCGGGGTGACGTTCTTGCCCGTGCCGAGGTTGTGGATCAGCAGGTCAACGCGCTGAAGCGCACCGAGCGACCAGTTGTCGTCGGGCGCCTCATAGCCGGCCTCGGGCCGGTTGTTCCAATTGACGATCTCGCCGTTGGGCGGGTTGATGCCCTGAGGATGGTTCTTGAACGAGACGTCGCCCTTCCACTCCTCGTGGCCGGTGCCGTTGATCGGCAGCGCCGGGTCGACGTTGGAGGGCCGGATCGGGACCAGGCCACTGGTGAACACACCGATGTCCTTGTCATCGGCGTAGAACGAGTTGAACGTCTGCGGGGTCAGGTCGGCGGCCTTGAAGAACTGATGCACGTTGTGCACCAGGTTGTGCGCCACCTTGTAGTAGAAGAGCTGGTCGAGCACGTCCTTGCCGTAGCTCGCGCGCTTGCGCGACAGCGCAACGAGCCGGCCGTGGACGCGGGCGTAGCCGAACACCGGCCCGTGGATGGTGCGGTAGAAGGTGATCTTCTGAGTGCCATTCAGCACGCCGGCGTCGAAGAACTGCATCGCGCGGCACTTGCCCTTGTAGAGGTACTTGTGGACGCTGTGGCCGCACAGGGTCTCTACGTAGGAGTCGATCTGGTCAAGCCCGGCTGAGGTCAGCGACCAGGCTGCGTCCTGCGAGCGACCGATGAAGATGTAGCCGGGGAACGGCGCGGCGGTTGCTCCGCGCTGGCTGATGCCGGGTCCCTCGAGGTCTTCCTCCATCGTCAGGCCGGGGTAGAAGTAGCCGATCTGCGGCCCGGCGACCATGATCGGGTGGTGCGTTACCGAACGCGCTCCCGAGACCATCAGCTCGTTGCTGGCGTGGGCGCGGGGCTCGTCGGCGGCCAACGCCCGGGTCGCGGACACCGACAGGCTGCCCGGGTCGAGGTTCACGTTGCCGCTGTCGTTCTTTGGCGGCGCCTGGAAACGGACCTTGCCGGGGACGCTGGCCGGTGCCTCGGGATCGCTGGCCTCGCGCAGGTCGTTCCAGACCGCGCGCCCACGCTTGGCGCCGAACTTGCGATCGAGCGCCGACAGGAACTCCGAGCCCGGAGCCTCGTTGCCGCCGCCCTCGCCGACGAACTGGTCCTTAAGCGCGTTCAGCGCGTAGATGTCGGTGCGCGTGAATGGCGGCGCAGTCGAACCCTGAGCCTTAAACGAGGCGTTGATGCCTTGGATATAGACGTCGATGTCGTGCAGTACGGCGCGTCCCTCCGCCCCGTGGGCGAGCAGCGCGTTGGTCTGCTTGGCGACCTCGCGCTCGGTCTGGGCGGACGGCTTGAAGCTCTCGAGCCCTGAAATCAGGCCCAGCGCGCTGAGGCCGGGTGCGTCGATCGCCGCGACGAGCGAGTCGTAGCGGGCCTGCTGGAGCAGCAGGCCGCGGTCCTGGGCGAGCACCCAGCCGGAGCCCCAAGTGACGTCGTCGCGTGTGGCGCCGAAGATGTGAGGAACGTCGAACGCGTCGCGGGTGATCGTGACGCCGGGCCGCGGCACGACCTCGTTGGAGAACGGGCCTGACCCGAGCGTGCCGAGCGCGTCGGACTTGAAGTCTGCGTTGAGGTCAGCGTTCGTGACGTGGTTGAACAGCGGCGTCAGCGCGTCGTACATCCGCGCCTGCTGATCGGCGCCGGGAGGGGCCGGGACGGCCCCCGGCTCGCCGGAGGGAATGATGTCGCGCGCGATGATCGCGTGGTCGGCGAACGTCGGTGCGGGGGGCGCGGCGGCAGCAGCCGCAGGCGCGATCGCAGCAGCGGCAAACGCCGCCGCGAGCGCAAGCTTACGATTCAACAGCGGTTCCTCCTCGTGTGACTAACTCGTTACCGAGCTCGGGCGCCGGTGAGCGTACTCGATGGCCCCGGGCGGCGACTGCCGCTTAACGGGTGCCCAACACGCGCGTCGCTCGGGAAGCAATCTCGAACGCCGGAGTCCTTTTGAGCATCGATCCACAACCGCCCGCCCCCAGCCCCGCCGCCAGGCGTTTCAACCCCTGGCATGCCTTCAAGCGTCTGACCCAGCTGGGCTTCCCTCCACGCTATCCGATCGTGCAGTTCCCGAACCTGCCGTTGATCATCGCGTTCGCGGCCGGCTTGGCAAGCAAGTCGCTGCACGGCGCCGATCACCGCTACGCGCTGGCGATCGCCTACCTGGGGATGACTGTCTGGGCCTACGAGGAGCTCGCCAACGGAGTCAACTGGTTCCGCCACCTGCTGGGGCTGGTCTACGTGTTCATCCTCGTGATGCGCGTCGCGCACGCAATCCACGGGTGACCATCAGCAACACGCAGGCGCCGGGCCGCGGGCTCGCGCCCGCGACCCGGCAGCTTCGGCGCCTGCCGCTTACTTGGTCGCTGGGACCGGGAACGCGACCGGGCTGCGGAAGCCTGATTTGTCGATCGCTCGCACGCCGAAGTAGACGTTGTCTTTCGACAGGCCCTTGGCCGTGTACGTCGTGCGGTTGCCGACGGGAATCACATGCGTCCAGAACGGGTCGGTGGTGTCGCGCCACACGACCTCATAGCCCTTGAGGTCGGGCTCGGTGTTGGCGTCCCACTTCAACGTCGTGTCGTTGGTCAGCGCCGCCGCGATGATCCGCACGTTCGCCGGCGTCGCGGGAGCGTCGGCGAGGTTCATCAGGGTGAGCGCGTTGACTTTGGCCACGCGGTCGTTGAAGCCGAAGTCCATGAACTTCGCGAGGTCGCCGAACTGAACTCCCTTGACCACGCGCGGGGTCTGGTGCTCGTGGTTGAAGTTCTCGATCGGCTCGGTGAAGCGGACCGCCGGATAGCCGTTCTGGAGGAACGAGATCTGGTCGCCGCCGCGCAGGTAGCGGTCGCGGCGGAACACCTGCTCGACGTGCATGCCGGTGGCGTTGTTGTCGGCCACCTCCGACACGTAGCGAGCGGGCGAGTCGCTCTCGCCGCCGACGTTCTGCAGGTTGCTCTCGTTGTCGGAGTTCAGGACCGTGGGGATGCCCTCGGAGAACAACCGGATCGTGAACGGCGCCTTCTCGCCGTTGGGACCGGTGTCCGAGCCGATGATGTCGTTGTTGAGCATCCCCTCGATGTTTATGTGCTGCTGCTTGGCGACCTTCGCGAAGTGCGCAGACCCGTAGAGGTCCTCCTCCTCGCCCGGGACCGTGATGAACTTGATCGTCGCGTCGAAGTGCTGAGTCGCCATCACGCGGGCCATTTCCATCATCGCGGCGACGCCGGAGCCGTCGTCGTTGGCCCCCGGCGCGTCGCACTTGGCGTCGATCGGGCCCGTGCAGCGCGAGTCGTAGTGGCCGCTGACGACGTACACGCGCTTGACCGACTGCGCCTGGTCGCCGTTGAGCGTGGCCACGATGTTCGTGAGCTTCGTGTCGTGCGGCATCCGCGCGTCCGGGTCCTTCGAGGCCGGCTGGATGAACGGCTGCTCCTGGACGGTCATGCGGCCTCCCGACGCCGCCGCGTAGCCCTGCAGCGTGTGGAAGATGTAGTCGCGTGCGGCGCCGATCCCCCGGTTGGGGTCGGTCTGCGACGACAGGGTCTGGCGAGTTCCGAAGCTCACCAGCTTGTTGATCGTCGTCTCGATGTTGCTCGCCTTCATCTGCGAGAGCGCGGCACGGAACTGGGCCGGCACCGGCTGGTGAAACGCCGGTCCGGAGCCGCTCTGGCTGGCTGGAGCGGAACCCGGGTGCAGTGCGATCGCCCCACCGATCGCTCCCGCGACAAAGCCCGCGACCACCGTGGCCACGGTCAGAGGCCGAAGCCTTCTCATAACCTTCTCCTCCCGTCATTGGGACAACGAACGCCGCTCGTATACCCCTGAACTAAAGCGCGTAACCAAGAATTGTTGTCCGGTCAAGAGGCGGTGACTTCCGGAGGCTTCGCGCGACCCAGGCGAACGCGCCGCGACCAGGCGAACGCGCAAATAGAAAAGCCCCGCCGAGGCGGGGCTTTCCCTTAGCAGGCCTATAAGCCGGATCCTGTCTTGAGCAACCATCCATCTACGCGGCCTACCCGGACCTTGGCGAGCCACCTACAAGCGGTCCTGCTTGGCCTAGCATCGGGTGGGGTTTGCCTGGCCGCCGCGTCGCCGCGACGCCGGTGCGCTCTTACCGCACCATTTCACCCTTACCGGCCTGAAGCGCTGCAGCGGCTTCAGGCTTAGGCGGTGTTATTTCTGTGGCACTTTCCCGCGGGTTTCCCCGGGTCGGCGTTACCGACCACCTTGCCCTGTGATGTCCGGACTTTCCTCGAAGGCGATACCTCCGCGGCTGCTCGGCCTGCGTGGCTGAGCATAGCCCGAATCAGCGCAATGTTGTGCCGCAGCTGTTGCAGAGTCCGCCGACCGGGCGGCTGTGAGCTGCGTACTGCGGAGCCATGTCCTCACCGCAGACGAGGCACTGGACGACCCGGTGGGCGGCGAGCCCCTCCCACACGCCGACGATCGCATCGTCGAGCATGGGCTCACCGCCCGCCAGGTCGAACAGAGTCGGCGGAGCACATTCGATCGGGGCCAGGACGCTCACCCCCTGTTCCTCACCCCATGCTCCGCATCAAGCCGACGACCCTGCCCAGCACGCTCACGTCGCGGCTGCGGATCGGCTCCATGGCCTCGTTCTCGGGCTGAAGCCGAACGTGGTCGGACTCCTGGAAGAAGCGCTTGACGGTCGCCTCGTCGCCGACGAGCGCAACCACGATGTCGCCGTCCTCGGCGGTCTCCTGCGGCCTGACGACGACGAGATCGCCATCCATGATCCCGACGTCCTTCATCGACTCGCCGCGGACCCGCAGCAGGTAGCCGCCGTCGTCACCGCCGGCGAAGGTCGGCGTCTGGATGTAGTCCTCGATGTTCTCCTCAGCCAGCACCGGCTGACCGGCCGCCACCTGGCCGACGAGCGGCAACCCAGGACGCACCAGGCTGCGGACGCTCGACGCGGCGGTCGAAGCCGCACGGTCGAGCATCTCGATCGCGCGCGGCTTGGATGGATCGCGGCGCAGCATTCCGATCTTCTCCAGATTGGCCAGATGCGCGTGCACGGTCGAGGAGGACGCGAGGCCGACGGCCTTGCCGATGTCGCGCACGGTCGGGGGATAGCCGTACTTGGCCGAGTAGCGCTTGATGAAGTCGAAGATCTCCTGCTGACGCTTGGTTAGATCCATCGCCAACTCCTTACTCGTTTGACCCGGGACGATCCCGTACGTCGAACATGTGTTCGAGAGACTAGCGCGGGCCATGGACGGACTCAACCCGCCGTCCATGCAAGCAGAGTCCGCCCTCGGCACAGCCGCGGCGCGGGCGCCCGGGGATATACTGGCCGCCCAAGCGCCTGTGGCGGAATTGGTAGACGCGCAAGGTTGAGGGCCTTGTGGACTTTATGGTCCGTGGAGGTTCGAGTCCTCTCGGGCGCACTTGGAAAGCCCCGCATGCGGGGCTTTTTTCATCCCTGGGCGGCGGTGGCGTGCTGGGCTGGGCCCTTGCTTGACAGTCGGCGCAGGAGGTTGAAGATGTGACGGACGAGGTCGCGGTTGAGGGCTCGCAGCGCTTCTCGGCGGATCTTGCCCTCGCGCTGCTTTCGCGCGAGAAACGCTTGGCCTCGCGGGTCGACTCGGCCTTGCACGACGGCGATCTTGTGCAGAGCCAGCAAGGCGGTCATCAGCAGATCCGTGCTTCCTCGGTCATCCTGCCGAGCGCGAAAGAACCCTCGGCAACGACGACCACAGCCACCTCATCACCCCGACTCGGTTTTCAGAATCGGTGACGGGTATGGCTGAAGGTGCCCTTACCGAACGCGAGGATCTTGGTGGGCGTCACCGAGAAGACGAGTGCGGCACCTCCCGGCTGATGGTGAAAGGCACCGTCGCGCGCCTCGTATCGCCATCGGCCGTCCCACTTGGTGGCCCAGGCGCCGGCTAGGCGTTTGAGCCGGTCGTCGTCGGTGACTTGGTCGGCGTCGCCTTCGATCACGATGTCGATTCCTTTGTCCCAGTCGTTGCAGCCTGTGGTGAGGATCACGTGTGGGTTGCTAGCGAGGTTGATCGCTTTCTGCTCGGCAGCGCCGGTGCAGAAGTGGATCGCGCCGTCGAGCCAGACCGCGACTAGCGGCGTGACGTGCGGTCGACCGTCGGCTCGGACCGTGGTGATCCAGAACAGCTCGGCTGCTTCGAGCAGGCGTCGTGTCTGGTCCCATCCAGTGGCGACCGCGCCCGGTTCGCTGAAGCGTTGATCGAGTGTTGTCACTGGTACGTTCACGGTGATCCTCCCTTGGCTGATCGCGTGCGATCAGCTCAGCGTCGCGGTGACTCATGCAGAGGAGACGCGACGGGCTGAGCGTGACACTGAGTCAGCTTTGTTTGGCGGCGATGTAGAGCCCGCGGCCGGTCAATCCGTCGGGCTCGTAGACGACGTCCAGACCCGCTTCGTAAAGCGCCGTCCGGTACTCG
Organism: Solirubrobacteraceae bacterium; assembly: GCA_036490775.1. Lineage (GTDB taxonomy): Bacteria > Actinomycetota > Thermoleophilia > Solirubrobacterales > Solirubrobacteraceae > Palsa-465. The sequence continues at coordinate 11,248 of DASXDD010000166.1, forward strand.
TCGTCGGTGAACAGCCCGAGTTCGTGTCGTTCTGTGAAGTGCTCGACGGCGGCCGAGGTGCCGACGAGGAAGTGAAAGTCGACGATCGCCAGATTGCCGTCGCGGCTGTTGACGTTCATCCGTGCGATCTTCAGTTCTGGTTGGTCGACGCTCAGGAACACCGGACGTTGCATCGTCCATGCCTCCGGCGTAAACCACGGCTCGATGATCAGGACGCCGGGGCGCTCGAGGTGGCGCGCCATCGACGCGACGGAACTGGTCAGGCTCTCGGTCGTACTCGCGTAGCCGATCGCGCTGAACAGGCACGTGATCGCATCGAACCGCCGGCTGAGGTCGAAGCCTCGCATGTCCGCCTCGTGCAACCGCACACCCGGCAGACGAGCCGCTGCAACCGCGAGTAGCTGCCCCTCGAGATCAATGCCCTCGACGTCGTACCAGGTCTTGAGTCGCTCGAGGTGCTTGCCCGTACCGCAGGCGACGTCTAGCAGCGTCCGCGCGCTCGGACAACGGTCCTGGATCAGTTCGTGCACGGCGCCTGCCTCCGCCGCGTAGTCCTTGTGCGAGTAGAGCGCGTCGTAGACCTCGACTGTGCTGCAGGGCACCGTCACAGGATCTCAGTCAAACGGGAATCTCGACGTGTGGGCCGGACAGCCAGTCGGCAGCCGCCAGACGCTCGTCGACCGGTTCCTCGCCTCGCCGCAGCGCGTCGATGTAGGCACGATCGGCGGCGAAGCGGGCCGGGACCTCGGGACCGTCGGCAACGGCGCCGTGGCCGGGGACTACGACATTGACGTGCCTGGCGGCCTCTCCCAGCCGGTCGAGTGCCGTCTCGTAGGCGCCCAGCTGATCGTGTTGGCGAGCGTCGAAGAGAGGGATCAAGACATCGGAGAGCATGTCGCCGGCGAGCAGGACGCCACGGTCCGCGAGGAGGATCGCGGCGTGGCCGATGGCGTGCGCCTGATGCTCGATGATCTCGCCCGGCACGGGTCCGCCGTTCGCGGGCAGCGGGGTGACGAGCGCGATCAGCTCGAGAGGGATGCCCGATGCGCCCTCCGCCGCCATCGCCTGCGCCCGCTCTCGGGCTTCACTGGCAGCGTGGGCGCCGGCGGGGCTGGCGTAACGCGGCACGTCGCCAAACCGGGAGTGCCAGAGCAGGTGGTCCCAATGGGGATGGGTGGAGAACCCGGCGACCACCGGAATGCCGAGCCGGTCCAGGTCATCGGCTAGCTGGTCCAGCTCGGAACCGTCGATCCCGGGATCGACCAGCAGCAACCCATCCTCCCCGCGCACAACGATGGAATTAGTCCGTCTGTCAGGTATCTCTCTCACCCCAGGCGTAAGAGGAGAGCCCGCCCGCACTCGTTGCGCGTCATCGTCACCGAGCCGGCGGACGGGATCTTGGTCTCAGTGAAGGAGGATCGATGCGCTGCGCGTTTGGCGCTGATGAACGTAGCTGCGACCTGATGGGTCGGGGTGAGCGGCGAGGTGCTCCGGAACGTCGGGCGGGGGCCAGCGGCCAAGGCGTCTGGCGAACGCGTCAAGGTCAGTTACCTCAGCCTGCCAACCGTGCGCGGCTAGAAACCCGGCTGGGTCGTTGGTCCCGAACTGCCAGAGGATGCCGAGAGCGGCCGTGAACTTGAACAACGGGGCGGAGGCTGGGCTCTCCAGGTGGTCTCGGCTGATGATGTCGATCCCGAGTCGGCTCCCGGGCGCCGCGAGGCTTGCGAGATCATCGAGCAGGCGAGCGTTCTCCTCCTCGGTCAGATACCACGACAGCCCTTCGACGATGAATGCTGTTCGTGCCGCAAGTTCAAACCCGCCAGCGGTTAGCGCCTGTGGCCAGTCGTCCTCGGCGAGGTCAGCGGCAACGACGACGCGTCGGCAGCGGGGCTCCGCGTGCTCCTGCTCGAGGATTGCCTGCTTTTGTGCGAGCAGTTCCGGCAGGTCGAGCTCGAAGACGGTCACCTCAGCAGGCAGCGCCAGACGGAACGCTCGCGTGTCCATCCCCGCCGCGATCAGCACTACCTGGCCAAGGCCGTTTGCGACCGCGTCGATCATGAGGTCGTCGTAGAAGCGGGTCCGCGGCCCGATCGTCGGGTTCTCGCGCGGCGCGCCCGGCAGGCGCCATTGCTCCATCAGGCGAAACCCCTCCTCGCCGGCGAGCGCCTCGGCCAGCGGATCCTCGAACAGCCGGTCGGCACGCCGATTCTCCACCGCGCGCCCGGCCGCGGTCAGCCTTGCTGTGGCGGGCAAGCTTTCATTACCCACCGCCCGATGATCCCACAGCCAGCTGCTGGCCCTGCAACGCGGGGGTTCGTTCACTGGTCGCCGTAATCAGGCGTAGTCCGACGTCTAGCTCGGTGCCAGCGAGTAGGCGGCGGTAGCGGCGCTGCCAGTCACCGCTGTCGAGGTGCACTAGTGAACCCCGGCATGATTTCGGCGGAGAACCGCCGGACGCTCTGCCTGGTGGACTCTCCACCGTGAAGCAGGACGTGCTGGACGCCGACCGCGTGCAAGGCTTCGAGTTCCGCAGCGATTCGGTCGGGCGTACCGTAGAGCGCGCTCGCCTCAGTCGCGCCAGGGGCGCCGGCATAAGCCGTGATGTGCGATCGATTGCGCCCGTCAGGATGCTGCGATAGAGCGACCATGCCAGCATGCGCCTGCGCGAGCCGCGCTAGCCCAGCATGCGCGTCAACCGTGTCGCGGGCTACGTAGAAATTACGTGCAACCGCAACGTCCATAGGGTCGAAGGTGCGGCCGCGGTCCTCGCACTCCGCCCTGAATAGCGCGAGTCGGTCGCCAACGGTTTCAGTTGATGCGAACTGGTCGAGCAGCAGGTTGCAGCCGCGCGCGGCGACGCTGCGTATCGAATCGGGTTTGCCAGCGGCGATCCACACCGGCGGATGGGGCTTTTGCGAAGCGGGCGGCTCAACGATGATGTCTTCGTACTGCCAGAACCTGCCGTTGTGCGAGAACCGCGCGTTGGATGTCCAGGCCTTGATGATGACCTGCAATGCCTCCCCGAAGCGCGCCTCCGCCTCCTCGTACGGGATGCAGAAGCCCGCGAACTCGGAGTGGCGATAGCCCTTGCCGACCCCGAACTCCAAACGGCCGCCGGACATCAGATCGAGTGTCGCTGTCCGTTCGGCGAGCAGCACCGGATCGTGCCAGGGCAGAACGATGACCGCCGTACCAAGCCGCATCGTTGTCGTGCGCACGGCCACCCATGCAAGCAAGTCGAGCGAGGCCGACACCTGCCCGAGGTCGCTGAAGTGATGCTCAACCAGGAAGCTCGAATCAAACCCCAGCGCCTCCGCCTCGACGCACGTGTCGACGTAGTCCCGGAAGCCTCGCGCCGGATCGCCGTCCCCACGTCGCGCCTGGGCGCTGCCGAACAGGCCAAACCGCATGCCGCCCCGGCTCAGAGATGTCTCGCGCCCGACCACGCGAGCGCAGCCGGATCGTGGATCGGGTCAAGCGGGGCAGATGAGCTCACGGTGGGCGGTCTCCTCGGGAAGCCGCGGCGACAGCCGCGGCAGATGGACGCAAGTCGACGGCCGCTGAGAGCCGCGGACGAGAGGGCTATCTGACGCTCGGAAGCGTCAGATCCGAGGTACTCGCCAGCCCAAGCCGAACAGCAGGGCCGGGGCAACACCGAGGCGGTACATAGCCAGCATCGTATCTACAGCGAGGCGAGCTTCGCCGCCATCCGGCGATCTGGTGACCGGCGCTCTAGGCTTGGTTTGGCGCCGTCGCGTAGGTCCGCCACTCACGCTCGACCTCCAGGCCGACGGAGCGGTACAGGCCGAGAGCGGCCGCGTTCTCGGCCTGCGCACCGAGCGTCAGGTCGCCGGCGCCGGCCCGCTGAAGATCGGTGAACGCGTGCAGGAGCAGTGCTCGCCCGAGGCCGCGATGGCGCTCGCTAATGGCGACAGCAAGCATGTCCACGTAACCGCGGCCGCTGGCCAGCACGCGACCCGCAACCCACCCAACCGGCCGTCCGTTGCGGCGAGCGAGAAACGCTGACCGACAGCGACGCACCGTGTCAAGCCATTCATCAAGGTCGCGCTCAGCGTGCCCCGGAACCGACGCCCACGCAGCATCGATATAGACAAGCCGATGCACCGCCTGGTCGTCGTCGCCGAACCTGTACGGCGCGACCTTGGCCCCTTCGGGGAACGCCGCGACGGGCACCGGCCCGACGCTGTCCGCGCGTGCCATCACGAAAGAGGAACGGAGGTGCCGCAGCCCATGGCGCTCGAACGCCGCCACGCGCGCCATGTCGCCCGCGAAAGTCGTTAGTCGCACTACATCGCACCGCTCCCGCAGCCACGGCAACAGTTCGTCAGTCAGCAGACTCGTCCGGGCCGGATCGGCCAACAACACAGCCTGATACCGGCCCGGCGCGGCAAACCCGCGCACGCTCCCCGCATCGTCGACCGCCAGCACGCCCGACGTCACCCCGCCCTCCTCTTCGATCCACTCGCCGATCTCCTCGGCACTCATCTCTGCCTGGCCGAACCACGCCGCCTCCTCGGCCACGCCGAGGGCGAAGATCGCGTCCCGATCGCCGTCTGCCACCGAGCGGAGCATCACCAGGCGAGCCTAATCGACCTCAACCAACCCGCCCGATGTCGCTGCCGCTATCCACGCTCACGGGCGGCCGATGAGTTCGCGGCGGAACGGCGGTCAAATAGCGTGATGAGGACCGGCGCACGGCAGTGGGATGGCGAGGAGGCCGTCGTTGCGGCTGCTTGCGCCGGTGACGAGTCCGCGTTTGCAGAGCTCTCGGAGCGCTACCGGCGCGAGCTGCAAGTGCACTGCTATCGGATGCTGGGTTCGTTTCAGGATTCGGAGGATCTCGTCCAGGAAACGTTCCTGCGGGCCTGGCGCGGGCGCCAGACGTTCACCTACCAGGGTCCGTCTTCGTTCCGGGGCTGGCTCTACCGGGTGGCCACTAACGCATGCGTCGACGTGCTCCGGAGCAGGCCGCGGAAGCTGTTTCCGTGGCAGCCGGATTCGGTCGAGCGTCGACAGAGCGGAAGCTTGCTTGCGCCCGATCCGGAGTTGTCCTGGTTGCAACCGTATCCGGACCGATTGCTCGAGGGGATTGCCCCCAGTGACGAACAGCCTGAGGCGGAGGTCGTCGCGCGGGAGACGATTGAGCTGGCTTTCATCATCGCGATCCAGCTTCTGCCACCGGCTCAGCGGGCCGTCTTGATCCTGCGAGACGTGGTCGGGTGGTCGGCCAAGGAGACGGCGGCGCTACTTGGAACGACGGCGGTCTCCGCCAACAGCTCGCTGCAACGAGCGCGGGCGACGCTCAGACGGCACTTGCCGGCACGGCGCGTGGACTGGGCCCGGCCGTTCGAGCCGACCGCGGAAGAGCGGGCGGTGTTCCGGCGCTACATGGATGCGCACGAGCGCCGCGACTTCGCCGCGATGGCGGAGCTCCTGCGCGAGGACGCGCGCTTGACGATGCCGCCAACTCCGTCGTGGTTTGAAGGGCGCAAGGCGATCACTGCGCTGTTCGCCTCCTGGCTCGATCCGGGATCGCCCGCCTACGTCGGCGAGGTGCGACGAATCGAGATCGGCGCGAACCGACAGCCCGCCTGCGCCGGCTATCTGCGCCGCCCCGGCGATTCGGAGTTCCGGCCGTTGGGGCTTGAGGTGCTGCGGATCGACGACGGCAAGCTTGCCGAGAGCACGATGTTCGTCTCCCCCGAGCTGTTCCCGGCCTTTGGTCTCCCGCCGACTCTCTGACCGCCGCGGTGAGTTTTCCGGCGAGTCTCCGTTTGGACGGTGTGAGTAGCAACACGGCTGACTCACCACCAAGGAGAACGATGCACACCACCACCTCAGCTGACGGAACGACGATCGCTTACGACCGCGACGGCGGCGGCCCGCCGATCATCATGGTCGTGGGCGCGTTCAACACACGGGCCACGACGGCCCCGCTCGCCGCCGCGCTGGCCGACAAGTTCACGGTGCTCAACTACGACCGACGCGGTCGCGGCGATAGCGGCGACACGCTGCCGTACTCGGT
>DASXDD010000167.1:0-1549 GCA_036490775.1 Solirubrobacteraceae bacterium
GACTGGGACGCCTATCGCGCCAAGTACGGCAACATCCAGCGGCTCGACCGGATCCTGCACGCCGAGGGCGATGACCCCGATCGCTACAAGCTCGCCAAGCAGGCGGACACCGTGATGTTGTTCTACCTGTTCTCCTCCGAGGAGCTCCAGCGGCTGTTCGATCGCCTCGGCTACGAGTACGGGCCCGACACCGCACGCGACAACGTCGCGTACTACGACCGTCGCACCTCGCACGGCTCGACGCTCAGCTACGTCGCCTACGCCGGGGTCCTCGCGGCGCTGGACGCCGAGAGCTCCTGGGATCGCTTCCTCGTGGCCCTGAAGAGCGACGTCGGCGACGTTCAGGGCGGGACGACCAAGGAGGGGATCCACATGGGCGTGATGGCCGGCACGCTCGACCTCATCCAGCGCAGCTACATGGGCACACAGGTCCGCGACGGGGTCCTTCGGTTCGACCCCAGGCTGCCCGCGCCGATCCGCGGGCTGTCGTTCTCGATCCAGTTCCGGCGGACCCCGCTCCTGGTGACGCTTGCCGACGGCCGGCTGACGCTCGCCGCCCATCCCGAGGGCGATAACCGGCCGATCAAGGTCGGGGTCGGAGATCACGTCCGCGACTTCGGCCCCGGGGACCGCTACACCTTCGAGTTGCAGCCGGAGCGAAGCGTCGAGCAGCAACTCCACAGCTAGAGAGGAGCACGCGTGCCGAAACGATTCCAGGGAGCGATCTTTGACGTCGACGGAGTACTCGTTGACTCGCCCCACGAGAAGGCCTGGCGCGAGGCGCTGCGTGAGCTGATGGAAACCGACTGGAGCGATATCCGCGATCACACGACCTGGTCGCCTGCGGCGTTCACGTCCCGCGTCTACGAGCAGCAGATGTCAGGCAAACCGCGAATGGACGGCGCCCGCGCCGCGCTCGAGTACTTCCACGTGCCCGATGACGACGACCACCGCCTCGCCCAATACGCCGACCGCAAGCAAGCCATGGTCGTGCGCCTGATCGAGGCCGGGGACTTCACCGCCTACCCGGACGCGCTGCGCTTCATCATCCACGTCACGGACGCGGGGATCCGCACCGCTGCCGCCTCCTCGTCCAAGAACGCCAAGCTGTTCCTGAGCAAGATCAGGCTCGACACCTTCGCCGAGGAGAACGGGATCACCTCGGCGTCAGTGCGACCGGGTCTGACGCTGCTCGACTACTTCGACGCCGACGTCTCGGGGAGGGACTTCGCGCACGGAAAGCCCCACCCCGACTTGTTCCTGGCAGCAGCGCAGGAGCTCGGGGCCGCGCCCGAGGACTCGATGGTGATGGAGGACGCCGCGGCCGGTGTGCAAGCCGCCAAGGCCGGGCACATGGCGGCGATCGGCATCGCGCGCGTTGACGACGCGGAGCTCCTGACCGCGGCACACGCGGACATCGTGGTCACGAACCTCGACGACGTGGATCTCCGGGCATTGCGCGATGGTCGTCTGGCGACCAAGCGCGCGTAGCTGAGGTGCTCGAGGTGTACATGCACCTTCGTTCTAGGCCTCGTCGCGCGGCGCCCGA
>DASXDD010000168.1:0-2344 GCA_036490775.1 Solirubrobacteraceae bacterium
GCACGTCAAACGACACGTCCTGCAACGCATGCAGCTCGCGATAGCGGATCCGCCGAAACGGATGCAACACCCGCTCCTTGACCGTATCGACCCGCTGATCAGGAATCCGAAACGACTTACACACACCACGAACCTCAATCACGGCCGGTCCGGCGAGCACGCGCTCGCGGGCCCTCGTCCGCTCGCGGAGCCCGTCGTCCTCGAGCCCGAATGCGGCTCGCTGAAGTGAGTGCTGCAGGCTCAGCATCGGCTGGGGCGGATGCTACGGGCTCCGGGCCTGGTCATACGCGGGCGCGCCAGCGGCGAAGCCGCTTCTGACTGAAGCGGTCAGGCGGCGGGATGCTCGCATCCAGCAGCTTTCCCGGGCCGCGTGTGCTGCGCCGAGCGGTCGCGGCGGCGACCTGCTTCCACGCCACCCCCTGGGCGAGGCCGAACTCTGAGCCGAGCGTCTCGGTGCGACCGAGCAGGCAACGCGCGGACCGCGCTGCCAGCCATGCGAGCGCCGACGGCGAGTCGTCGCAGGCCACGAATCGCTCGAGCGTTCGCCGCTTGGGCGCGTCGATCCGCTCGGCGAGCCGCATCAGCAACACCTGGGCCTGTGCCGCGCGACCGAGGTAGCCGTGAAAGTAGGCAGCGCGCCAGCGCGTCAGCGGATTGCCCGGCCGCACCGCGCGCCGGCGCCGCGGGCCGTGCGTGACATCGCCGAACACGGCGCCGGGGTGCTGGACGTAGTCGTAGAGCGGGCGGTCGACGTAGGCGACGCGCCCGGAGGCAAGCGCCGCGACCGACAGCCACGAGTCGTGAAACTGAAAGCCGGGCGTGTCAGGGAACGGCAGCGCGACCTCGAGCAGGCGGCGGTGAAACAGCACCGCGGCGCCGGTGATCGTATTCGCGACCAGCATTGACGCGAGGTCGTCGTGGTTGTTGGCGCGCCCGCGCCAGAGCGTGTCGCGCAGCACCTGTCCGTCGCGGTCCACGAGCCGCAGGTCTGAGTAGACGAGCGTCGCGTCACCAAGCGCTGCGCGCAGCGTCTGCAGCTTGTCCGGGTCCCAGCGGTCGTCCTGGTCGCACAGCGCGATCAGCTCGGCGTCGGCCGGCGCCATCCGCAGCGCACGCTCGAAATTGCGATAGAAGCCCCGGCGCTCGGGGGCGCGCGAAACCTCGAACCGGTCATCGCCGCCGACCAGCTCGAGGATCTGCTCGAAGCGCGCGGCGCTCGAACCGTCATCTGAAATCACGCACACCCAGCGCTCGTCGGTCTGCGCACGCAGTGACTCGAGCTGTGCGGTAAGCAGCGCCCGGTCGGGCTCGAACGTCGCCATGCAGACCGCAATCAACCCGCCGCCCTCCCGCGCCGGACGCGCCGAAGCCGCCGGCCGCGGCAGCTGCGAAGGCTCGAGCACCGCGATCCGCCCGACCTCTGCGGTCGCGGCCGCGCCGTCGGCGAAGCCGGCCGCCACCTCGACCACGATCTCGCCCGGGCCGTCGTGCGCCGGCACCGGGACCGTCGCCCAGAAGCCGCCGGCGGGCGATCCGGAGACGTCTGGTCTGGGCATCCCCCACGCAGACGCCGGGTGCCGGACGCCGTCGACAACGAGCTCGAGTGCAGAGATCGAGCGGTCGCTGTCAAAGCAGACGCCCGTGCAGAAGATCGCGGTCGCGCTGCCGGCGGGCACGCTTGGCGGCAGCGGCCGCTCGAGCGACAGCACCAGGCTCAATGTCGGTCGGCGGATTGCACCACGGTCTCGACGGCGCCGGTCATCGCGATGTTGCCGGCGCCGGGACGCGTACCGAACACGACGAAGTCCATCAACCGCAGCATGTGGATCGCCATCGCGCCCTGCTCATGGCTGCGCGAGATCCAGCACTCGAACGCGTACCGTCCCGGGACCAGCGGGTTCTCGATCTCGGCGACGATCTCGATCCGCTCGCCGGCGGCCACCGACCGCGGCTGGCCCAGTTCGTCCTCGATCGCCTTGCTGAACGCGAACACCCAGTCGCCGTCGACGTTGAGGCAGTGGAAGTTGAACACGGGCGCGTCCATCGTCTGGCGCGCGGAGACGAGCAGCTTGAAGCGGAAGTTGCGCCCCTGCTCGACGTTGTCGACGCGTTCGCCGGTCTCGTCCTCGATCCACACGTCGATCAGCGACACGTTGATGTCTGGAACCGACACCGGCGCAGCGTCTGGCGACTGTGGGCCGTGGCCTGTGAAGTTGAGTCGGTAGTAGCGCAGGGCGGCTTCTTCGGGGTCGCCGAGGTAGCGCTGTTGGCCGTCGTGGATCAGCATCGCGCGGTCGCAGAACGCTTGGACGGTGGCCATGTCGTGGGTGACGAGCACGAGCGT
>DASXDD010000169.1:0-7683 GCA_036490775.1 Solirubrobacteraceae bacterium
GCTCGGCGCCGACCTCAACAGCGACCTCAGCCTCCATCAGCTCGCGAGCGACGAGCGCGACCGCCTCGCGCACAAAATCACCATGCTCGCCAGCCATCACCTGGGCAGCGACATCGGCAGCGGTCATCCTTCGATCTTCGGCCATCGTGGTGCTCCTTCTCATCGGGCTGCGGGAACAGACCGACGAGCTTGGACGCCACGGTGGTCGGAACCACTACCCGGCGCCCGCTACACCACTTCTACCGACATGACCGCCCGAGGCGGCTCGAATACGACGGTATTTACGGTGGGGAGCGCCAGCGCGGTGCGCGCCTGGTCCGCGGGCTCGCGCCCCACTAGCCCGCGGACCTATGAGCGCATCGGCCTACCCGCGACCAACAGACGATCTTGCTCCCCGCGCGTCCCCGTAGGGTGTCCTCGGGGCGGCGCGCGGTGAGAGGAGAGAGGGTTCATCAAACGCAAGTCCAGCCCGAGGCTTTGGCCTTGGGGCGACGACGTCGAGGAGCAGGCCACCGACTGTCATGCCGATCGCGAGTGGGTTGAGCATTTGCTGCACCTCCTTTCGAGAACCGATCGCAACGTGACCGAAAGGATCGTCGCCAGGCGTAATCCGAGCATCGGCCCCGTGGACAAGATTCGCCCGCGTCCGGTTGTCCATGCGCGCTCAGCGCTCGAGCAGCAGCGCGGCCCACTCCCCTGACTCGCGGCGCGTAGTCTCGCGCAGCCCTACAACTCCGAACGCGTCGGCGATCCCGTCGGCCTCGTGGGCGAGCAGTCCGCTCGCGATCAGCCGCCCCGGCAGGGCTCCGGCGGCTCCGAGCCGCGGCGCCAGCGCGCGCAGCAGCGGCCCGAGCAGGTTCGCCGCGATCGTGCCTGCGCGCGGCACGTCCTCGGTACGCAGGTCAAACCGGCGCACCTCGATCTCGACCTCGTTGACGCGCGCGTTGGCGACGGTCGCCTCGACGCTCGCCGGATCGTTGTCGAGCGCCACCACGGGCGCGTAGCCGAGCCGTGCGGCTGCAATCGCAAGCACCCCCGAGCCGCAGCCGAGGTCGACGAGCCCGCGATCGGCGCCGGGCTCGAGCTCGAGCAGCAGCTCGAGGCACAGCTTCGTGGTCGCGTGGGCGCCGGTCCCGAACGCTTGTCCGGGATCGATCACGAGGTCGATCGCCGTCGCTGCCGCGGGCTCCCACGGTGGTCTCACGGTCAGCCTGTCGCCGATCAAGACCGGGCGGTGAAACTCGCGCCAACGCTCGGACCAGTCATCGGCGACCTCACGGCTGACGACCTCCACGAGCGCGCCGCCGGCCGACGCCTCGAGGTCGGGCAGCGCCGGCAGCTCACCGGGAGCGCCGTAGACGGCGTACTCGACGAGCTCGTCGCCGAGCTCGACCTCTTCAACTCCCCCCGGCGCGAGCTCGAGCAGCTCCGCGAGCACGAGCTCGGCCTGCTCGCGCCGCACGCGGACCGCGAGCCGGATCACTCAGTCCACTCAGTGGCCGCCGAAAGCGCGCCTGAGCTTTCCGAACACGCCTTCGTCGGTCTTCAGGTTGTGCTCGGTCATCGATTCCGACAGCTGCTCGAGCAGCTCGCGCTGCTGGCGGTTGAGATTGCGCGGCACGACGACGTTGACGACCACGCGCAGGTTGCCGGTGCGGCGACCGCGCAGCGCCGGCATCCCGGCGCCGCGAATCAGCAGGACCTCGTGCGGCTGGGTCCCAGCAGGGATCTCGAGCTCGGTCTCGCCGTCGACGGTCGGGACGGTGATCGTCGTGCCGAGCGCCGCCACCGGCGCCGCGACGTCGACGGCTGTCACGAGATCGTCGCCGTCGCGCAGGAACCGCGGGTCCTGGCGCACGCGCACAAGCACGTAGAGGTCGCCGGCCGGCCCCCCGCGGTCGCCGGCGTGACCGCGCCCGCCGACACGGACCCGTTGCCCGTCGGCGATGCCGGCCGGGATGTCGATCGTGACCTTCGGGCGCTCGACCTTGCGGCCGCGGCCGTGGCACACCTTGCAGGGATCCTTCGGCACCTTGCCGTCGCCGTGGCACGTGTCGCACACGGCCGTGCGCATCACCTGTCCGAACGGCGTCCGCTGGACGGCGCGCAGCTGACCGGTGCCCTGGCATCGCGGGCAGGTCTCGATCGGAGTGCCGGGCTCGGCTCCGTTGCCGCGGCAGTGCTCGCAGATGCCGACCGCCTCGTAGCTGACCTCAGTCGTCGTCCCATGCAGCGCGTCGGCGAGTGTGATCTCTGCCGAGACGGCGACGTCGCCGCCCTGAACGGCGCCGCCGGCGCGCCCACCGGCGCCGAACATGTCGCCAAACGGGCTCGACCCGCCGAAGAACGCCTCAAAGATGTCCGAGACCGAGCCGAAGGACTCGTTCGGCGCCCAGCCGCCGCTTCTCAGCCCCTCGTGGCCGTAGCGGTCATACGTGGCACGGCGGTCGGGATCGGACAGCACCTCGTAGGCCTCAGCGGCCTCCTTGAACTTGTTCTCGGCCTCGGGATCGTTCGTGTTGACGTCGGGGTGCAGTTCGCGCGCGAGGCGGCGAAACGCCTTCTTGATCGTCGCGTCGTCGGCGTCGCGGGCGACGCCGAGCACCTCGTAGTAGTCGCGGGTGGCGCTCATCGCCACGTGTATACCCCTGTCGCGCTCATCGCTGGTCGTAAACCTCCGCGATGAAGCTCGAGAGCTGGTTGGCCGCCTCGCGCACCGTCCGGATCGCTCGGCCGTAGTCCATCCGCAGCGGGCCGATCACCGAGACAGTGCCGAGGTTGCGCTGCGGCAGCCCGTAGCCGGCGGCGACGAGCGCCAGTGACTGCAGCGCGGGCACGTCGTTCTCGGCCCCGATCCGCACGAACACATCGCGCTGGGACAGGGCCGAGCGCAGCACGCCCAGCATGTTCACGCGGCGCTCGAGCATGTCCATCAGCGCGTTGAGCTCGGATACGTCGGTGAAGCGGTCGTCGCGCAGCAACCGCGATGCGCCCTCGACGTACAGGGCTTCCGGGGCTGCCTCCTCCATGTCGGTAAACACCGGCGCGAGCGCCTCGAGGAACGTGCGCTCGGACACCGACAGCGACGGGTCGTGCAGCCGGCCGTGCAGCATCCGCGCGCCGAGCCCGAGGCCGACAAGTCGCTCGTTGAGGTAGCTCGAAGTCCAATCCGCGAGCCCCGGGTCGATCGGCCGCGAGAACGTGAACAGCCGCTTGATGACGCCGCCGGTTGAGGTGATCACGACAACCATCAGCACCTGTGGCTGCAGGAGCAGCACCTCGATGTGGCGGATCGTCGAGGTCTCGATCGGCGGCGCGGTCACGATCGCCAGCAGGTTGGTGACCTGCGACAGCGTCTCGGTCGTAACCCGCATCGCCTCGTCGAGCTCGCGTCGTACGAGCGACAGTGCCAGCGGGGGGTCGGTGTGCTCGGTCGGCAGCAGCCGGTCGACGAAGTAGCGGTAGCCCGCCTCGGTTGGGATCCGCCCGGCCGACGTGTGCGGGTGGGCGAGCATGCCGATCTCCTCGAGGCTCGCGAGCTCGTGGCGGATCGTCGACGGGCCCCATTGGACCTCGGCCGAGAGCGCCTTGGAGCCCACGGGCGTGCCGCCCTCGAGGTAGCCCTCGACGACCATTCGCAGCACTACCTCCTGCCGATCGGTCAGCACGAGCTTGATTGTAGGAGGGGGCCTACAGGCGTCCGGGCGATTACGAGCCGAGCTCGGCGACGCCGCGGCGGATGATCCGCTGGCCGGACTGCTCGGCCTCGGAGTCGACGACCACGGTGCCGTCGGCGGATTCGCGCACGGTTCCGGTCACGACGATCTCCTCGCCCATCCTGCCCATGCCGCGGAACTGGACGCTCAGCGAGCGCAGCTTGTCGGGGCCGCCGGCCGCATCGGTGTGCGCCCGCGCGACCTGCGCCATCGTCCATAGCCCATGCAGGATCCGCCCCGGAAGCCCGACCTTCTGGGCGAACTCCTCGTCGATGTGGATCGGGTTGAAGTCGCCCGAGGCGCCCGCGTAGCGGACGGTCACATACGGATCCGGGGTGACCTTGAGCTCGACCGACTCGCCCTTGGAGAGGGTCACGACACGCCCCTGACGATGTTCGTCCAGGTGCCTGTGCAGACGTTCTCGCCGCGCTGGTTGGTCGACGCCGACTCGAACACGTAGAAGCCCATCTCGCCGCGCTTGGAGATGTCCTTGACGGTCACGATCGTGTCGATCTCATCGCCGGCGACGACGAGCGGGCCCCAGCGGAACTCCTGGCCGCCGTGGACGAGCATCGCGAAGTTGATCGCGACCTCCGGGTCGAACACGGCCTGGCCCATCGCGCGCCAGCCGTAGACGACCGCGAACATCGGCGGCGCGACGACGTCCGTGTGACCCGCGGAGCGCGCAGCGTCGACGTCGAAATACAGCGGGTTGGTCTCGCCGACAGAAGCCGCGAACTCGCGGACCTTCTCGCGCCCGACGGCGTAGTTGACCGCCGGAAAGGTCTTACCGATCGCACTCGTCTCGATCGCCACGGGCGGCCACGATAGCCGGTCTGGCGAGAGCTAGATGATCACGGGCACGGCGCCGCCGTCGACCGACCACGCGGCGCCGACGACGTTCGACGCCCGCGCCGAGCACAGGAACGTGATCACGGAGGCGATCTCCTCGTCGGTGCCGTAGCGCCCAAGCGGCAGGCGGCCCGCCGCTGCGTCGAGCACCTGCTCGCGCGTGATGCCGCGCGCCTGCGCAGCCTGGTCGGCAAGTCCGCCGGGGGCGAGCCAAAGGCCCGTCCCGATCGGCCCGGGCGCGACTGCGTTGACCAGCACCCCGTCGGACGCGTACAGGTCAGCGAACGCCCGCGACAGCGATAGCTGCGCGGCCTTGCCGACCGAGTAGGCCATGTTCGTACCCGACGGGCGCTTGCCCGAGGATGAGGTCACGTTGACGATCCGGCCCCAGCCGCGGCCGGCCATCACGGGCGCGGCGGCGCGCATCAGCCGCATCGGGCCGAGCACGTTGAGCTCCCATTGCTCCTGCCAGTCCTCGTCGGTGAGCTCGTCGACGGTGCGGACCGAGCTTGTGCCGGCGTTGTTGACGAGCGCATCGAGGCGGTCAAAGCGCTCGAGGCACGCCTCGACGACCAGCTCGCCCGCATCCAGCGCGGTCACGTCGAGCGCCAGCACCTCGGCGCGGCCGCCCGCCTCGCGGCACGCCTCGGCAGCGTCGACCAGCGGCTGCTCGCGGCGGCCGATCAGCAGCACGGCCGCGCCCTCGCGCGCGAGCGCCAGCGCGGTCGCCCTGCCGATTCCATTTGACGCCCCCGTGACCGCGCAAGCGCGATCCTGTAAGCCGAGATCCATGGGCGATGATTCTTACATGGCGACCACGACCGGCCAGAACGGCGACCGAGTGGACGGGATCATCCGCACCGCCGGCCTGACGAAGGTCTACGAGGGCACGGACTTCAAGGCCGTCGACGCGCTTGACCTGACGATCCGCCGTGGCGAGATCTTCGGCCTGCTCGGACCCAATGGGGCCGGCAAGACGACGACCGCCGGGATGCTGACCACGCGCGTGATCCCGACCGCCGGCACCGCGCACATCGGTGCCGTCGACGTGATCGCTCACCCGGCGCTCGCCAAGCAGATGATCGGCGTCGTCTCGCAGCAGAACACGCTCGATCGCCAGCTCACCGTGTGGGAGAACCTCTACTTCCATGGCCGCCTGTTCGGGATCTCGGCGCCCGACTCACGGCGGATCTCCGACGAGTTGCTCGAGCAGTTTCATCTGACTCGCTGGGCGAAGGCGTCGGTGTTCGCCCTGTCGGGCGGGATGGCGCAACGACTGATGGTCGCCCGCGCGATCTTCCACCGGCCCGCGGTCCTGTTCCTCGACGAGCCAACGGCTGGCCTGGACCCTCAGAGCCGCCTCGCGCTATGGGAGATCCTCGGCGAGCTGCACGATGCGGGGCAGACGATCATGCTCCTGACCCACTACATGGAGGAAGCCGACCAGCTCTGCAGCCGCGTCGCGATCATGGACCGCGGCAAGATCCTCGCGCTCGATACGCCGGCCGCGCTCAAGCAGTCGGTTGGCGCGGACACAATCGTCACCGTCAGCGCCGAGGGCGACGGCGAGTCGCTCGCCCGTCAGCTCGAGCAGGAGGTCGGCGGCGTCCGCCGCACGCGCGTGATCGACGGCGGCGTCGAGCTGCACGTCGAGGGCGGCGAGCGGATCATCCCGAGGGTCGTCGCCGCCTCCGAGCGGGGCGGGTTCGAGCTCGTCGACCTGTCGGTCGCCGAGCCGTCGCTCGAGACCGTTTTCATCTCGCTGACCGGCAAGGAGCTGCGCGAATGACCGCGACCCGACCGAGCACGACAAGCCCCGGGATGGAGGCGCGTGCGATCGCGCTGACCCCGACGCGCTCGACGTTCGTCGCCAGCCGCACCGCGCTGCAGGCGCTGATCCTGCGCGACCTGGTCGTGCTGCGCAAGCACTTCGGGGAATTCGTCGCGCGCGTCGTGATCCAGCCGTTCCTGCTCGTGTTCGTGTTCCTGTACGTGTTCCCGACGATCGGCCAGGGGATCGGCGGGGGTGGCCGCGCCGGCCCGTCGGAGTCTGCATTTGCGACCGTGCTCGTCCCGGGCGTGGTCGCGATCTCGATCATGTTCCAGGGGATCCAGGCGGTCGCGTTGCAGATGTCGACCGAGTTCGGCTACACCCGCGAGATCGAGGACCGCGTCCAGGCCCCGTGCCCGATCTGGCTCGTCGCGATCGCAAAAGTTCTCTCGGGAGCGGTTCAGGGGATCCTCGCAGCCGTGATCGTGTTCCCGATCGCGTCGGTGATCCACGCCGCCCACGTGCACGCCCACCTCTCGGTCAGCTGGCCGATCGTGCTGACGCTGATCCCGCTCTCAGCCGTGGCGATGACGTCGCTGGGCCTGCTGCTCGGCACGACGTTCGAGCCGCGCAACATCGGCCTGATGTTCGGCTTCGTCGTGCTGCCGCTGACGTTCCTCGGCGGGACCTACTACCAGTGGACCAAGCTCGCGCCTGTTCAGGTCCACGGTTTTCACTGGCTCCAGGTGCTCGTGCTGATCAACCCGCTGATCTACGTCGCCGAGGGGATGCGCGCCGCGTTCACGCATGCGTCGCACATGCCCCTGTACGTGATCTATCCCGTGCTGATCGGGTTCTGCGCCCTGTTCCTCGGGCTGGGGCTGCGGAATTTCAGGCGCAGGGTGCTGTTGTAGAGGGCGCCGCGCGTCTTGGATGGACGGAAACGTCCCGAGGAACGGCGGCGGATCGGCGCGTGGGATGTTGCCGCTCTGGGAGAGCGGGAACATCCCGGGGACCGCTGACAGCTTGCCGCGTGGGACGTTTCCGTCCCCCTCAGCCCCCCACCTCCCTCACCGCCTCGCCCAGCTCCCGCACCCCCCGCTCGATCGCGGCCTGCGCCATGTTCGCGAACCCGAGCACGAGCCCCGGAGGACCCGGAGGGCCCGCCGGCCCCGGCAGCCCGGCACTCGCAAGCTCCCCAGCAGCGAACCGATGCCACGCCAGCCCCTCGACCCCGACGCCACGCGCCGCCGCCGCGCTGACGACCGCCTCCTCGCTGACGGCAACACGGAACTCGACCAGCACGAACAGCCCCGCGCCGATCCCGACCACGCGAGCCCCCGG
>DASXDD010000170.1:0-15100 GCA_036490775.1 Solirubrobacteraceae bacterium
CGAGACGGCCCCGGCCGACGCAGACTCAGACGTTGTGACGATCGCGCCGGCGGTGGCCGGTACCGGTCGCGGCAAGTGCTTTGCGTGCTTCTGCGAGGACGTGACCAGCAAGGACATCGGGCTCTCGATCGACGAGGGCTATGACTCGATCGAGCTGTCCAAGCGCTACACGACCGTCACCATGGGCCCGTGCCAGGGCCGGATGTGCCAGCTGCAGTCGGTGCGGCTGATGGCCCAGCACAACGGCAGCTCGCTCGGCGACGTCGGCGTCACGACCGCGCGCCCGCCATGGGTGTCGGTGCCGATGGGGATCCTCGGTGGCCCGACGTACGAGCCCGCGAAGCGCTCCTCGATCCACGGCCGCCACCGTGAGCTCGGCGGCAACGTCAAGTGGGCCGGCGACTGGCGGCGAGCCTATGACTACGGCGATCCGGAGGGCGAGGCGCTCAGCGTGAATCGCGCCGCCGGGCTGATCGACGTGTCGACGCTCGGCAAGCTGCTGGTCCAGGGCCCCGACGCCGGCGAGTTCCTCGACCGGCTGTACCCCAACCGCTTCTCGAACCTGGCGCCCGGCAGGATCCGCTACGGCGTGATCAGCTCCGACGCCGGGCGGATCGTCGATGACGGCACGGTCTGTCGCCTCGACGAGGAGTCCTTCTACGTGACCACGACCTCAAGCGGCGCCGGCGCCGTCGAGGAATGGTTCTCCTGGTGGCTGGCCGACTGGGGGATGCGCGTCGCACTGACCGACGTCACCCAGGGCCTCTCGGCGATCAACCTCGCAGGGCCGCGGGCGCGGCAGATCATGGCCAAGGTCACCGAGCTGGACTGCTCCAACGAGGCGTTCAAGTACCTCGACGGCAAGCACGCGCAGATCGCGGGCGTTCCCTGCCTGATCCTGCGGATCGGCTTCGTCGGCGAGGTCGGCTACGAGATCCACTTCTCCGCCGCGTTCGGCGAGCACGTGTGGGACGCGCTGCTCGACGCCGGCGCCGAGTTCGGGATCCGCCCGTTCGGACTCGAGCCGCAGCGGATCCTGCGCCTGCAGAAGATGCACATCCTCGTCGGCCAGGACACCGATTCCGAATCGACGCCGTTCGGCGCAGCGATGCCGTGGATTGTCAAGCTCGACAAGGAGCAGGACTTCATCGGCAAGTGGGCGCTCGAGCACTATGAGCAAGAGCCACCGGCGACCTCGCTGGTCGGCTTCACGATGACCGACGGCTACGTGCCGACCGAGGGCGCGGTCGTGACCGACGGCGCCGGCACGCCCGCCGGTCAGGTGACCAGCTCGCGCTACTCGCCGGTGCTCGACCGCGTGATCGGGATGGCGTGGGTGCCGGCGGCGCTCGCGCGCGACGGCGCGCAGATCACGATCTCCGACGAGGGCCGAACGACCCAGGGGTTCGTTCAGACCAAACCGTTCTACGACCCCGAGGGCGAGGTGCTGCGCTCGTGAGCCTCGAGTTCCTCAGCCCCGAGGCCGGCGCAGCCGACGCCGTCGCGCGCACGCCGATGGAGCGCCAGGCGCGCGCCGCCGGAGCGCAGTTCCAAACACGCGACGGCTGGACCCTCGCGGTCTCCTACGGCTCGCCCGAGCAGGAAGCCGCCGCCTGCGCGCAGACGGCCGGGTGGGTCGACGTCTCGCATCTGCGCAAGTTCGAGCTCCAGGGAACCGGGGTCTCGCAGCGTGCCGGGCTCGAGCTCGCGACCGCGACCCGCCGCGGCGACGGATGGTGGTGCCCGCTGACGCCCGACCGCGCGCTCGTGATCGGCGAGCAGCCTGCCGCCGTGCGCGAGCAGGCGCCCGAGGGCACGAGCGTCGTCGACGTCAGCACCGTGTTTGCGGCAATCACGCTGGTCGGGCCGCAGTCGCGTGAGGTGTTCGCGCGCTTCTGCGCGGCCGATCTGCGCCCGAAGGTGACGCCGGTCGCGGGGCTGCGACCGGTCTCGATCGCGCGCCAGCCGGGGCTGATCGTGCGCGAGACGCAGGACCGCTACCTGTTCCTGTTCGGCTGGGCGGTCGGCCAGTACATGTGGACTGCCGTGCAGGATGCCGCGACGCATCTCGGAGGCCGGCCGGTGGGCCTCGACGTGCTGGATCCGCTGGAGGAGCCGCTGGAAGAAGTGTCCTCGCGTGCTTGAAATCTTCAGAAAAAAACGGATGTGGCGGCGCGAACGTCCGCTGAAGAGCTCATACGACGTCGTGATCATCGGCGGCGGGTCGCACGGCCTGGCGACCGCCTACTACCTGCAGAAGGAGCACGGGATTCGCGACGTCGCGATCCTCGAGCAGCGCTACATCGGCTCGGGCGCGGCGGGCCGCAACACGACGATCCTGCGCTCGAATTACAAGACGCCCGAGGGCGCCGCGTTCTACGACGCGAGCGTGAAGCTGTACGAAGGGCTCTCGCAGGAACTGAACTTCAACCTGCTGTTCTCGCAGTGCGGTCACCTGACGCTCGCGCACTCCGACCGCGCGATGTTCGTGATGGCAAACCGCGCCGAGGTCAACCGCCTGCATGGGATCGACTCGCGGCTGATCTACCCCGACGAGATCAAGCAACTCGCGCCGGCGATGCAGGTCGACAACCCCGACGCGACGTACCCGGTGATCGGCGCGCTCTACCACCCGCCCGGCGGGATCATTCGCCACGACGCCGTCGTCTGGGGGCTCGCTCGTGGAGCCGATCGCGGCGGCGCCGAGATCCACCAGAACACCGAGGTCACCGGGCTCACGCGCTCCAACGGCCGCGTCACCGAGGTTAAGACCAACCGCGGCACGATCAAGGCCGGGACCGTGCTCAACTGCACCGCCGGCTGGAGCACGCTGATCAGCGACATGGCCAGCGTGCGGATGCCGATCACGACGCACATCCTGCAGGCATGCGTGACCGAGCCGATGAAGCCGCTGCTCGACGTCGTGATCGTGTCGTCGCAGATGCACGTCTACATCAGCCAGACCGACCGCGGCGAGTTTCTGATGGGCGCCGAGATCGAGCCGTGGACGACCTACCGGATGCAGGGCACGCTGAACTTCCTGCAGGAGGTGTGCCGCCACACGATCGAGCTGTTCCCGCAGCTCGAGCGCGCGCGCCTGCTGCGCAGCTGGGCGGGCCTGTGCGACCTCAGCCCGGATTACAGCCCGATCCTCGGCAAGACCGAGGTCGACAACTTCCACGTCAGCGCCGGCTGGGGCACGTACGGCTTCAAGGCCGCTCCGATCGTCGGCAAGACGCTCGCCGAGCTGGTCGCGACGGGTCGCACGCCGGACCTGATCGCGCCGTTCGCGCTTGAGCGGTTCTACGAGGACAAGCTCGTCTCCGAGCTTGCCGCGGCGGCCGTCAGCCACTAGGAGAGAGACCCAGGGAGGAACGATGAAATCCAGCCTCGAGATCGCGCAGGACCACCAGCTGATTCCGATCGAGACGATCGCCGAGCGGGTCGGGCTGTTGCCCGAGGAAGTCGAGCCGTACGGCCGCTACAAGGCGAAGATCTCGCTCAGCGTGACCGAGCGCCTGCGCGACGTGCCCGACGCGAAGGTCGTATGCGTCACCGGGATGACGCCGACGCGCGCGGGCGAAGGCAAGACGACGACGCTTGTCGGGCTCACGCAGGGGCTCGGCGTGATCGGCAAGAACCCGGTCGCGTGCCTGCGCGAGGCGTCGGTCGGGCCGGTGTTCGGGATCAAGGGCGGCGCCGCCGGCGGCGGCATGACCCAGGTCGTCCCGATGGAGGACCTGAACCTGCACTTCACCGGCGACATCCACGCGATCGGCGCCGCCAACAACCTGCTCGCGGCAATGATCGACGCGTCGATCCTGCACGGCAACCCGCACAAGATCGACGCGCTGCGGATCGGCTGGCGGCGCGCTGTGGACATGAATGATCGGGCGCTGCGCCAGATCGTCGTCGGACTCGGCGGCCGCCCGAACGGCTACACGCGCGAGACCGGCTTTGACATCACCGCGGCATCCGAGGTGATGGCGATCCTGGCGGTCGCGGAAGACCTCCAGGACCTGCGCCGGCGGATCGGCGCGATCACCGCGGCCTACACGTATGACGGCGGCAAGCCGGTGACCGCCGAGGACCTCGGCGCGGCCGGTGCGATGACAGTGCTGCTCAAGGACGCGATCAAGCCGAACCTCGTGCAGACGCTCGAGGGCCAGCCGGTGATGATGCACGCCGGCCCGTTCGCGAACATCGCGCACGGCAACAACTCGCTGATCGCCGACAAGGTCGCGATGAAGCTCGGCGACTACATCGTCACCGAGTCGGGGTTCGGCTCCGACATGGGCATGGAGAAGTTCTTCGACATCGTCTGCCGGTTCGGCAAGCTGACGCCGTCGGCCGCCGTGCTCGTCACGACCGTGCGCGCGATCAAGCATCACGGCGGCGTCGAGGACGACCCGCGCGTCGACCGCGACGCGAGCATCAAGGCGATTGAGGTCGGGATGGCAAATGTGCGCCGCCACCTCGGGATCATCAAGACCTTCGGCGTGCCGGCGGTGGTCGCGGTCAACCGGCGGCCCGGCGACACCGACGAGGAGGTCGCGCTCGTCAAGAAGCTCGCCCTCGAGGCCGGCGCGTTTGAGGCGCAGATAAACGAGGGCTTCGAGCGCGGTGGGGCGGGCGCCGCCGACCTCGCCGAGGCCGTCGTCGAGGCGTGCGAGCAGCCCAACGAGTTCCACCACCTGTACCCGGATGACGCGCCGATCCGAGAGAAGATCGAGACGGTCGGAAAACGGGTATATGGCGCCCAGGACGTGTTCTTCTATCCCGAAGCTGAACAGAAGATCGACCAGTTCACACGCGACGGACTAGCGCACTTCCCGGTATGCATGGCCAAGACCCACCTCTCGCTCTCGTCCGACGCGACCATGCTCAACGCACCCGAGGGATTTACGCTGCCGGTCAGGGACGTCCGCGCCTACACGGGCGCGGGCTGGCTGGTGCCGCTGTGCGGGGACATCACGCAGATGCCCGGTCTCGGCAAGAACCCGGCCGCGTTGAACGTCGACATCGACGCCGACGGCAGGACGGTCGGTCTGTTCTGAGCCGGGACGCGATGGGGACTCCTCTCGCCGGCCAGTCGCTGCACGCGGTGCTCGAGTCGTTCGCCGCGCAGACGCCCGCGCCGGGCGGCGGTTCCGGCGCCGCGCTCTCGGGTGCGCTCGGAGCGGGACTTGTGGAAATGGCCGCACGGTTCGCACCCGGGTGCGAGCAGCTAGCGGGCGAGGCCGCAGCGCTGCGCCAGGAGCTACTCGCCCAGGCCGAACGCGAGCTGCACGCCTACGAGCCGGTGCTCGAGGCGCTGGCGCTCGACGCCGGGGACCCGGTGCGCGAGGCGGCGCTCGCCGAGGCGTTGTCGGCGGCGTCGGACTCTCCGATGGCGATCGCGCGCGCGGCTCGATCGACCGCGGAGCTGGGCGCGGAACTAGCCCGCACCGGCAACCGGCATCTCGCGGGTGACGCGATCACAGGTGCGCTGCTGGCGGAGGCCGCGTGCTGCGCGGCCGCGCGGCTGGCGCAGATCAATCTTGCGCGGGTACCGAGCGACCCGCGACTTGACGAGGCTGTCGCGCTGACCAGGCAGGCGGCGGCGGCTCGTGAGCAGGCGCTCGGTGGCATGGACGGGACATAGAGCGTCGAATAACGCTCTCAAGGACGACGAAAGGGAGATCGGGATGGGCAGATTGAAGTCGTTGCTACGGCCGGCGGGACCGGAAGCTCCGCGTAGGGAGCCGGTCAGCCAGCCCGCAAAGCCGCAGGCTTACGCGTCGACGCGTCCTGCGCGCCGGCGAAGCTTCAACGAGGCCGCGCACAAGCTGGGTCGTTAACAGGCGTCTGGGGAGGTTCGCCGCGCAGCACCGCAATCGCGTTGCGCGCGGCGAGCATCGCCATCGCCGTCCGCGTCTCGATCGTCGCCGAACCGAGGTGCGGGACGAGCACGACGTTGTCGAGCTCGAGCAGTCCAGGATCGACCTCCGGCTCGCGTTCGAACACGTCGAGCGCGGCGCCCGCGATCTCGCCGTTTCTGAGAGCTGTGACGAGCGCGGCCTCGTCGACGATCGGGCCGCGCGCGGTATTGACGAGGTAGGCGGTCGGTTTCATGCGGGCGAGCCGCTGTGCGTCGATCAGGTGACGCGTCTCGGTGGTCAGCGGGCAGTGAATCGAGACCACGTCGGCGGTCTCGAGCAGCTCGTCGAGCTCGAGCTGGCGCGCGCCGCCGAGCTCGCGCTCGAGTTCGGGGGGTGCTTGGTGACGACCGGCATAGACGACGTTCATCCCGAACGCGCGAGCCCGGCTCGCGGTCGCTTGGCCGATCGCACCCAGCCCGATCACACCGAGCGTCTTGCCGGCGATGCTCGAGCCGAGCATGAAGAACATGTGCCACGCCCACGGCTCGCGTGAGCGGATCCGGCGCTCGCCCTCGCCCAGCCGGCGGGTGACGATCAGGATCAGCGCCATCGCCAGGTCCGCGGTCGAATCGGTCAGCACGCCGGGCGTGTTGGTGACGATTACACCGCGCTGCGTCGCGGCGTCAACGTCGACGTTGTCGTAGCCGACGGCAACGTTTGCGACGACCCGCAGTTGCGATCCGGCGGCGTCCAGGACGCGCGCATCGATGGTGTCGTGCAGCAGCGAGATGACCGCGTCGGCGCCCGCGACTGCCTCGTGCAGCTCCTGCTCTGACAGCGGGCGGTCATGCGGTGAGCACCACACCTCGCCGGCGCCCTGCAGAAGTTCGAGCGCAGGCTCCGGGATCCGCCGCGTGACGACGATCACCGGCGCCAGTCTGGCAGGTGTCGCGGTCACTTTTCCGACAGGCCCTTAGAAGAATTCGTGCACTGGCGCGGTAAAATCCGCCGCAGGGCGTGGATAGCCTACGCCTGTAACCCGCACCCTGTCCTAAGGGAGGACGCATGCGAGACCGTACGCGACTGACCACGCCCCTCGTTCGGCGCGATGGCGAGTTGCGTGCCGCATCGTGGGAGGAGGCGCTCGATTGCGCCGCCTCAGGCCTTGAGCGAGCGCGTGCCGTCGACGCGACGCGGTCGTTCGGGATCTTCTCGTGCTCGAAGTCGACCAACGAGATGAACTTTCTGGCGCAGAAGTTCGCGCGCCAGGTGATGGGCACCAACAACATCGATTCCTGTAACCGAACCTGACACGCTCCTAGCGTCGTCGGTCTGGCGGCGGTATTCGGTGCGGGCGGCGGTACGTCGTCCTATAAAGAGGTCGAAGAGACGGACGTGATCGTCCTGTGGGGATCGAACGCCCGCGAGACGCACCCGATCTTCTTCCACCACGTGCTCAAGGGTGTTCACAACGGCGCGCGACTGTTCGTCGTCGATCCCCGGCGCACGGCGTCGGCGAAGTGGGCGGACACGTGGCTCGGGCTCGACGTCGGCTCCGACGTCGCGCTCGCTTGCGCGGTTGCGCGCGAGATCATTCACTCGGGTCTCTGCGACGAGCAATTCGTCGCGCGCGCGACCGAGGGCTACGGCGCGTTCGCCGAGTCGGTCGAGCCGTACACGCTGGCCGAGGGCGAGCGGCTGACGGGCGTTCCCGCCGAGGCGATCCGCGAGCTCGCGCACACCTACGCGCGCGCCGACCGGGCGATCATCTGCTGGACGCTCGGGATCACCGAGCACCACAACGCGGTCGACAACGTGCTCGCGCTGATCAACCTTGCGCTGCTCACCGGCCATGTCGGGCGCTACGGCTCCGGGCTGAACCCGCTGCGCGGGCAGAACAACGTGCAGGGCGGCGGCGACATGGGGGCGATCCCGAACAAGCTGCCCGGCTTCCAGGACATCGAGAACGACGGCGACGCGCGCGACCGGTTCGAGCGCGCCTGGGACAAGCCGATCGTCCCCCGCAAAGGCTGGCACCTGACGGACATGTTCGAGGCGATGGACCGCGGCGAACTGCGGAGCTTGTACGTGATCGGCGAGAACCCGGCCCGTTCGGAGGCCGACGTCGAGCGCGCCCGCAAGCTGCTCGACGGGCTCGATTGCCTGATCGTCCAGGACATCTTCCTGACCGACACGGCGAGGCGCGCCGATGTCGTGCTGCCCGGATCGGCGTCGTGGTGCGAGGGCAACGGCACCGTCACGAACTCTGAGCGCCGCGTTCAGCTCGTGCGCAAGGCGCTCGATCCGCCCGGCGATGCTCGCGACGACAACTGGATCATCTGCCAGCTCGCCAAGCGGCTTGGCTACGACTGGGGGATCCCGTCGTCGGAGGAGATCTGGGACGAGCTGCGCTCGCTGAGCCCGATGCACGGCGGCATGAGCTACAAGCGCTTGGAGGAGCACGGCGGCCTGCAGTGGCCGTGCTCCGACGAGGACGATCCCGGCGCGCAGTTCCTGCACGGACGCCTGTGGAAGCAGCCGATCGAGGGCCGGGCGGCGCCGTTCAGCGTTACCCCGCACAGCCCGCCGGTCGACGAGCTCAACGACGACTTCCCGATCCGCCTGACGACGGGGCGGCGCCTGGAGTCCTACAACACCGGCGCGCAGACGAACCTGTATCGGTCGCCGCTGCACCGCGGCGAGTCGCTCGATCTGTCGCCCGAGGACGCCGAGACGCTGGAGATCACAGACGGCGAGATCGTGCGCGTGACCTCACGCCGCGGCTCGGTCGACACGCCCGCGCGGGTTGACCGCGGGCTGCGCGAGGGGCTTGCGTTCATGACGTTCCACTTCCCCGACCAGGTCGACACGAACGTGCTGACGATCGACGCGACCGACCCGCGGTCGGGAACCGCCGAGTTCAAGGCGACCGCGATCAGGGTTGAGAAGATTCCGGTCGCCGCTGCGAGCGAGGCCGGGGCGGCGGCGGGCGTCGCGGGCAACGGCGGCGGCGTGGGTGGCGTGGCCGGCAACGGCGGCGGTGCTGCGGTTGCGGGCAACGGTGGCGCTGTCGCGGGCAACGGCGATGCTCAGCCGGCGAGAACCCGCCGCTGATGGATCTCCGTCTGCTGCTGGCGGTGCCGACCGACGACGAGCGCGAGGCGGTCGACGAGTTCGTCGGCTCGGCTGTAGCTGCGCTGAACGGTCACGCGCCCAAGGTCGAGGTCCACGGTCGCGTCGCATATGGAGGGCACGAGGCGCGCGATCAGCGCCACTTACTGCTGCCGGCGCTCGAGGCGGTGCAATCGCGGATCGGCTGGATCAGCGACGGCGCGCTCGGCCACATCTGCGAGCGGCTGACGATCCCGCCTGCCGACGCTTACGGCGTCGCCACGTTTTACGGGCTGCTGTCGCTCGAGCCGCGACCGCCGCGCGTGCTGCACATCTGCGAGGACGTCGCCTGTCGCTGCCACGGCTCCGAAGGGCTGATCGCCGCCGTGGAGGAACAGTTCGGGCCAGAAGATCGCGACGACGGCGGGGCGACGTGGCTGCGAAGCCCGTGCCTGGGGCAGTGTGATCTCGCGCCCGCGGCGATGCTGACCGTGGCCGGCGAGCAGCCGCATGAGCAGGTGCTCGCGCCGATCGATGTTGATGGCGCGATCGCGGCGCTGCGGAGCGAGCTGGTCGAGCCCGCGAGCCCCGCGACCGTGCCTCAGCAGGGCGAGGCGGGGTTGCGACTGCTCAAGCGGATCGGCGTGGTCGACCCGCGCAGCCTGCACGACTACCGCGCGACCGGTGGCTACGAGGCGCTGCGCCTGGCGTTCAAGCTCGGCCCCCAGGGAGTGATCCGCGAGGTCAAGGACGCCGGGCTGATGGGCCGCGGCGGTGCCGCGTTCCCGACCGGCGTCAAGTGGGAGGCGGTGGCCCAGCAGCCGGTCACCCCGCATTACCTGGTCTGCAACGCCGACGAGTCCGAGCCCGGGACGTTCAAGGACCGCGTGGTGATGGTTGGCGACCCGTACGCTCTGATCGAGTCGATGACGATCGCCGCATTTGCGACCGACTGCAAGCACGGCTACCTGTACCTGCGCGGCGAGTACCCGGACGCGCTCGCGACGCTCGAGGAGGCGCTCGCGATGGCTCGGCGCCACGCATGCCTGGGCAGCGACATCCTCGGGTCGGGATTCTCGTTCGACATCGAGATCCGCCGCGGCGCAGGCGCGTACATCTGCGGCGAGGAGACCGCGATCTTCAACTCGATCGAGGGCTTCCGCGGCGAGCCGCGCGCGAAGCCGCCGTTCCCGGTCGTCAAGGGTCTGTTCGGCAAGCCGACGGTCGTCAACAACGTCGAGACGCTGATCAACGTGCCCGCGATCCTGCTCGAAGGCGGCCCCGCGTTCGCGAAGATCGGAACCGAGAAGTCGACCGGACCTAAGCTGTTCTGCCTGTCGGGTCACGTCGCCAAGCCCGGCGTCTACGAGGTGCCTTTCGGTGAGACGCTCGGCGATCTGCTCGAGCGCGCCGGCGGCGTGCCGGGCGATCGCAAGCTGCAGGCAGTGATGCTCGGCGGCGCCGCGGGCATGTTCGTCGGCCCCGACGACCTCGGGATCCCATTGACGTTCGAGGGCGCGCGCGAGGCGGGCGTCACGCTCGGCTCGGGCGTCGTCTGCGTGTTCGACGAGACCGTCGACCTCGGCCGGATGCTGATGCGGATTGCCGCGTTCATGCGCGACGAGTCGTGCGGGCAGTGCACCCCATGCCGGGTTGGCACCGTGCGCCAGGAGGAGGCGCTTGCGCGGTTGCTGTCCGGGCAGGTGCGGGGCAGTGTCGCCGACGAACTGGCGCTGCTCGACGAGGTCGGTACCTGCATGCGAGACTCGTCGATCTGCGGCCTTGGGCAAACCGCAGCCGGTGCCATCAAGTCCGCAATCGAGCGTCTGGAGGTCTTCCAGTGACCGAGCAGCGAACTGTTGAGCTGACCGTCGACGGGCAGAAGGTGACGGTTGCCGAAGGCGCGACCGTGCTCGACGCCTGTCGTCTGATCGAGATCGACACGCCGACCCTCTGCTACGGCGAGACGCTGACGCCCGCGAACGCGTGCCGTGTCTGCATGGTCGAGCTCGAGGGCGCACGGACGCTGATCCCGGCGTGCTCGCGGCGCGCCGAGAGCGAAATGGTGATCCACACCGACTCCGAGCGCGTCCGGCTCAACCGCAGGATGGTGCTCGAGTTCCTCGCCTCGTCGGTCGACCTCTCGACGACGCCGGGGATTGAGGTCTACCTCGACCGCTACGAAGCGCGTCCCGAGCGCTACGGCCCGCCGGCCGCGCCCGATCAGGGTCGCGAACGACGCCGACCCGGCCATCACGAGGAGCCCGACGGGCAGACGGCCGCGACGGTCGCGGCCGCGCCGAAGATCGACAACGACCTTTACATGCGCGATTACTCCAAGTGCGTGCTCTGTTACAAGTGCGTCGACGCCTGCGGCGACCAGTACCAGAACACGTTCGCGATCACCGTCGCCGGGCGCGGGTTCGACGCGCACGTCTCGACCGAGTTCGCGACGCCGCTGCCGGAGTCGGCCTGCGTGTATTGCGGCAACTGCATCGCCGTGTGCCCGACCGGCGCGCTGATGCCGAGCGCCGAGCACGAGCTGCGCGAGCGCGGCACCTGGGACGAGTCGCGCCAGACCCAGACCGACACGATCTGCGCATTCTGCGGAGTTGGGTGCACCCTGACGCTGCACGTGCAGGACGAGCGGATCGTCAAGGTGAGCTCGCCCGCCGATCACGATGTGACGCTCGGCAACCTGTGCGTCAAGGGCCGCTTCGGCTACGAGCACGTCCAGGTGCTCCACGTCGACCCGGCCGACTCGGCCGAGATCGCCGCGGCAGCGACGAGCGAGTCCGGCGACTCGGCTAGCTGACAGTACTCGCCCAGCGCGCGCGATTTTGTGACATCTGTCGCACCAGCAGCGATGATCCAGTGCGAGAATCGCATTCGCACGGCTAGCCCCGGCTACGGGCACCCGTGCCGAGGAGGGGGCCACGGCCCGCACGTGCTCTAGAGATGGCGCGAACCCGCAATACACGCAGGCGACAGAACGGACTCGGGGCCGGCACCCAGGCGCCTGAGCCTGCAGCACCGTCGCTTGTCGATAGCGCCGAGCAGGCGCTTCACAACTGGCTTGCAGCCGGGCGCTACCGCCAGGGCGACCGGCTCCCGCCCGAGCACGAGGTGGCCGCGATGCTGGGCGTCTCGCGCGGCACGTTGCGCAGCGCGCTGCAGCGCCTCGAGGACAGCGGCGAGATCGTCCGCCGTCAGGGCAGCGGCACGTTCGTCGGGCGGATCGCCGTTCCGACCGCGCTCGACGAGCGGCTCGAGCGACTCGAGCCGTACTCGTCGCTCGCCAGCCGCCGCGGGCTGACGCTCTCGTCGCTCGACCTGCGGATCGAGCGCCGTGCCGTCGGCGTCGAGGTCGGCGAGGCGCTCGGGCTGGCGTCGATCGCGCCGGCGGTGACGATCTCGCGGACGCTGGTCGCCGACGACGCGCCGGTGGCGGTGATGTTCGACGTCGTGCACCCGAGCGTCGCGCTTCCCGACGACGAAGAGCTTCGCGGCGAGCTGGAGCGGGGGCGGATGGTGCTCGACGTGCTGATCGAACTCGGCGTGCCCGTCACGTTCGCGCGCACGCGCGTGATCCCCGCGCTGCTGGGCCCCCGCGAGCGCGCCGGCAAGCTGCTCGGCGTCCGGCGAACGACCGCCGTGATGGAGCTCGAAGAGCTGATCTACTCCGGCCGCGACGAGCGCGTCGCCTACTCGCGCGACCTGTTCGCCCCAGGCGGCATCGACGTGATGGTGATGCGTTCGCTCGAGTCGACGCGGCCCGCGCCGGTCGCCAACCTCCGCAACTCCCGCGCGCCGACCGCGGGGCGCAAGACCCGTAGCCGGCGCTCGAGCAACGGCGCCAAGTGACGGCGTCGCGGGCCGCGGGGCCGCGGCGGGAGGTCGGCTCGGTTGCGCGTGCGGTCGCGCTGCTAGACGCGCTCGGCGAGAGCGAGGCCGAGGCGGGGCTTGGCGTCAACGAGCTCGCGCGGCGGATCGGCGTCAACCCGAGCACCGCGTCGCGGCTGCTCGCGACGCTCGAGCAGGCGCGGCTGGTCGAACGCGCGCCGGGCGGGCCCTACCGGCTCGGGCTGAAGCTGGTCGCGCTGTCAGACCGCGTGCTCGCGCGGCTCGACGTGCGCGAGCGCGCCCGCCCGTGGCTCGTGATGCTGGTCGAGGAGACAGGGGAGACCGCGACGCTCTCGATCCCCGGCGCCGGCGAGGCGATCACCGTCGACTTCGTCCCGGCGCCATCGAGCGTCGTCAGCATGGCGAGACTCGGACGGCCGAGCGTCTCGCACGCGACCGCGGCGGGAAAGGTGATGCTGGCGTTCGGAGACGATGTGGCGCTATCGCGGGAGTCTGAATTGACGGCGTATACCGAGCGGACGATCACCGATCCGGACGCGCTCGTGCGGTCGCTCGCGGTGGTCCGCGAGCGCGGGATCGCCGAGGCGGTCGGCGAACGCGAGCCGGACCTCGCGGCGATGGCAGCGCCGGTGCTCGGGCGCGCCGGTGAGCTGGTCGCGCTGTCAGACCGCGTGCTCGCGCGGCTCGACGTGCGCGAGCGCGCCCGCCCGTGGCTCGTGATGCTGGTCGAGGAGACAGGGGAGACCGCGACGCTCTCGATCCCCGGTGCCGGCGAGGCGATCACCGTCGACTTCGTCCCGGCGCCGTCGAGCGTCGTCAGCATGGCGAGACTCGGCCGGCCGAGCATCTCGCACGCGACCGCGGCGGGAAAGGTGATGCTGGCGTTCGGGGCCGATGTGGCGCTGTCGCGGGAGTCTGAATTGACGGCGTATACCGAGCGGACGGTCACCGATCCGGACACGCTCGTGCGGTCGCTCGCGGTGGTCCGCGAGCGCGGGATCGCCGAGGCGGTCGGCGAACGCGAGCCGGACCTCGCGGCGATGGCAGCGCCGGTGCTCGGGCGCGCCGGTGAGCTGGTCGCGATCATCGGCCTGCAGGGCCCGGCCGGGCGGCTGCCGAGCTCCAAGCGGCGGGCCTTGGAGGCGCCGCTGCGGCGGGCGGCGGCGGAGGTCGGGCGGTTGCTCGGGGGCCCCGGCGCGGTCGACAGCGGGTCCGGCTAGGCCCAGGGCTCCGGCTGGCTCCAGGGGTCCGGCTAGCTCCAGGGGTACGGGCTGTGCGAGACCGGGTGCAGGTCGCCGGTCTGGAAGCGCTCGTAGCGGAACGGGTGCAGCAGCGTCGAGTGCTCCCCGCCGAGGATCCGCGCGATCTCGCGGCCGATCGCGATCATCTTGTAGCCGTGGTTGGAGTCGGCGGCGACGAACACGTTCGGGCGCATGTAGTCGAGCACCGGGAAGTTGTCGACGGTGAACGCGCCGACGCCGCCTGAGCGGACGCCGCGGAACTTCTCGCGACAGTTCTCGAAGCGCTCGAGACAGTGCGACAGCGATGCCGACCACATGTCGGCGAACCCCGGCTCGACGGTCCCCGTCGGGTACGGATCGACCTCGAACTCAGGCCCGACGGTCAACGGCTCGGCGCCGCCCTGGACGGTCGTGCGGTCGGGCTTGAAGTAGACCCCCCAAGGCTCGGTCGTGAGCATCCGTCCGGCGTCGTCGCGCAGCGGCTGATCTGAGTCGACGTGGAGCACCGGCGATGAGCTGCCGTCGGCTGTCACGAACGTCGCCGGGTCGATCTCGACCTCGCCCTCCTGCAGGTACCAGTAGGTCCACATCGGCAGGTTCTCCCGGACCGTGCCGTCGGGCTGGCGGACGTCGAGGTGGTCGGGCAGGCCGAGCATCTCCCACAGCGACGCGATCCACGGGCCGACAGCGACGACTACCTGCTCGACCTCGATCGTCCCGGCGCTCGTGTGGACTCTGGTCGCCGCGCCTTCGTGGTCGAAGTCAAAGCCGGTGACTGTGACGCCGGTTGCGATCTGGGCCCCGGCCGCTCTCGCCTTGTCGGCGAGGCCGAGCATCGACTCGCGATTGAACGCGTAGCCGCCGGCGCGCTCGTGCAGGCATACGGTCAGGCCGGGCGCGCGCCAGTCGGGGTACAGCGAGCGCATGTGGTCGGTGACGTCCTGCTCGCCGAGGTAGAGCTCCGACGGGTAGCCGATCCGCTGCTGGCGCTCGAACACCGCGGTCAGGTCGCCCTCCTGGGCC
>DASXDD010000171.1:0-21406 GCA_036490775.1 Solirubrobacteraceae bacterium
CCGGTCACCGCCGCGGCATGGGCCTCGGAGCCCTTGCCCCCGTACGCGCCGTCCTCGATCAGCTTCTTGGCGTTGTCCCAGGCGCCACCGCCCGACGTCATCGAGATCGCGACGAACAGGCCGACGACGATCACGCCGATCAGCAGGCCGCCGAGCGCCTCGACGCTGATCAGTCCGACGATGAACGTGATCACAATCGGGATCAGCGCGGGGAGGATCATCTCCCGCTGCGCGGCGCGCGTCACCAGGGCGACGGCGGTCCCATATTCGGGCAGTTCGGTGCCCTCCATGATCCCCGGCTTCTCCTTGAACTGGCGGCGGACCTCCTCGACGACCGAGCCGGCAGCGCGGCCGACCGCCTCCATCGCCAGCGACACGAATAGGTAGACCATCAGGCCGCCGATCAGCAGTCCGATCAGCACCGCCGGGTTGCCGATCGAGAAGTTCGCGATCACACCGCGACCCGCGAGCTCTCGTTCGAACGCGTTGAACAGCACGAGCGCCGCCAGCGCGGCGGAGCCGATCGCGTATCCCTTCGTGACCGCCTTGGTCGTGTTGCCGACGGCGTCGAGCGGATCGGTGACGTTGCGCACCTCCTCGGGCAGATCCGCCATCTCGGCGATTCCGCCGGCGTTGTCGGTGATCGGGCCGAACGCGTCGAGCGCGACGATCAGACCGGTCAGCGACAGCTGAGCCATCACCGCGACGCCGATCCCGTAGATGCCCTGGCCGCCGCCGCCGGCGAGCTTCCAGGCGCCGAGGATGCCGAGCGCGAGCACGATCGCGGGCGGCGCGGTCGACTGATAGCCCTGGGCGAGGCCCTGGATGATGTTCGTCGCGTGTCCCGTCTGCGAAGCCCGCGCCGTGCTGCGCACCGGCGCAAACCGGGTCGATGTGAAGTAGTCGGTGATCACGAACAGGCACGCCGTCACCCCGATCCCGATCAGCGCGCAGAGGTAGAACTTCCACCATGCCGGAGTGACGCCCACTTTCAGCGTGACGTGGTGCATCATCCAGTAGGTCACCGGCAAGAACGCGATCGCCGCCAGCACGCCCGACAGGATCAGGCCCTGGTAGAGAGCGCGCTCGACGTTGCCGGCCTTGGACCTGACCGCGTAGGTGCCGATGATCGACGCCACGATCGAAAGGCCACCGAGCACCAGCGGATACAGCGCGATCGTGGACTGCTGAGTGAACTGCAGCACGCCGAGCAGCATCACCGCGACCGCGGTGACGGCGTAGGTCTCAAACAGGTCAGCGGCCATTCCGGCGCAGTCGCCGACGTTGTCGCCGACGTTGTCGGCGATCACAGCCGGGTTGCGGGGGTCGTCTTCGGGGATCCCTGCCTCGATCTTGCCGACGAGGTCGGCGCCGACGTCGGCGGCCTTGGTGAAGATGCCGCCACCCAGTCGCGCGAACACTGAGATCAGCGAGCCACCGAAGCCGAGCCCGATCAGCGCGTTGACCGCCTCGCGTTGGCTTTCGCCCGCGATCGCGGTAAGCACGCCGTAGTAGCCCGCGACGCCTATGAGCGCGAGCCCAACGACCAACAGGCCCGTGACCGCGCCGCCGCGGAATGCGACCGACAGCGCCGGGGGTACGCCCCCCCGCGCGGCCTCCGCGACCCGGGCGTTGGCGCGCACGGACACGTTCATCCCGATGTAGCCGGTCGCCGCCGACAGCAGGCCACCGATCGCAAAGCCGATCGCGACCCGGATGTTCTGTACCGGGATCAGGACGATGAACAGGATCACCCCGACACCGGCGATCGTTGTGTACTGACGGTTGAGGTAGGCGCGGGCGCCCTCCTGCACCGCCAACGAGATCGACTGCATGCGCTCGTTGCCGGGCGACAGGGCCAGAAGTGAACGTGCGGTGACGGCGCCATAGACGATCGCCCCGGCAGCACAGACGAGCGCCACCAGGACGCCGTGGTGCGTCAGAAAGCTAGGCAAGAAGGTCCTCCGGAAAGCTCTTAGGTATCGAGGCGAGGCGCGCGGGAGCGCGGCCAAGAACGGAAAAAAGGGCCCGCCACCCAAAGGCTGAGGCGGAGGCCCTGATTCGACGGCGCGGGAGTCTACCGCTCACGGCCGTCGGACGTCCCCACCCGCCCGCAACGGCGGCGAAAGCTACGGCGCCGAAGGATAGCCGGCTACTGCCCAGGAACCCAAAGACGGCCGCTGCGCTGGGCCGGTCCCGGCTCCTCCGGGTTCGCCGGAGGCTGCTGCTGGGGCCCGCTCGCGGGCGGTGGCGACTGCGGGTCGGAGGGTGGCTGGTCGGCGCCCGGGCCTGGCTGCGCCTCGCCCGGGCCTGGTGGCGCCTCGCCCGCGCCTGGCGGCGCCTCGCCCGTGCCCGGCGGCGCCCCGCCGATCCTGACGTACGCAAGCTGCAGCTGCGACAGCGCCTCGCGGATCGGCGACACCTGTTGTGGCGCGGCCTGCTCGACCATCGGTAGCAGCGCGCGGATCGAGTCGACTGCGAGCCGGACCTGGGCCGGGTCGCGCTCTGACTCAGTGCCGGGCATCAGGCCGGTGCGGCGCATCCCGAGATTGATCATCGTCACTACCTGCTCGAGCAGCACGTGCTCGACCTTGACCTTGCTGATCTCCGCCTCGTACGCAGCGCGGAGCTCCTCCTCGGTCGGCTGCCCTCCGGGGGTTGCCGGATCGTCCTCGCCTGTGGTCATCGCGTCACCTCCGCAGTACTTGGAAGCTGGTGGGAATAGGTCCGCTTGGTCTCCGCGACCACCGCCGCGTAGATCTCGTTGATCCCGAGCCCGGCGTCAATCATCCGGCGTTGGCGCTGGGCGCCGTTTCGGTCGGGCAGCGCGATCTCGATTCCGAGCTCGGCGCAGGCCGGCGCGCACCAGCTCAACAGCCGCTCGAGCGTCTCGCTCGCCGGATAGGGCTCGCCGCGACCGAGATCGAGCAGCTCGCCGTCGAGCCCGTATCGGATCGCGCGCCACACGTTCTCCTCGATCATGCGCCCGGGCAGGTCCTCGTGCGGGACGCCCGCATCGATGTCGCGCGCTGTCTGCGCGACGCAGGCGACGATCAGCGCCGCCAGCCCCTCGGATTCGGGAGCGGTCGCCTGCGCATCGCAGATCCTGACCTCGACGGTTCCGAACGAGAGATGCGGTCGCACCGACCACCAGACCTGCGTGTACTCAACGATCGAGCGAGTCCGAGCCAGGAACTCGATGTACTCCACGAACGCATCCCAGCTGCCGAACGCGTCGGGCACGCCGCATCGCGGAAAGCTCTTTGTGAACGTCTGCGTGCGAGCGCTGTGCAGGCCCGAGTCGCGCCCATCGAGAAACGGCGAGTTCGCGGAGATCGCCAGCAGCAGCGGCAGCACCGGCCGCAGCCGGTCGCAGATCAGCACGGCCCGGTCGGCGCCCTGGATCCCGACGTGCACGTGCATCGAGAACGTATTGTTTCGCCACGCGACGTATTTGAGTCCGTCCTCGACGCGACGGTAGTGCTCGGTCTGGATGATGTGCTGCTCGCGGTAGTCCGACCACGGATGCGTGCCGGTGGCACCGAGTGCCACGCCGCGCTCGTCAGCCAGCGCGAACAGCCGGCGTCGACACTCGCGCTGTGCCGCGATCGCCGCAGCGAGGTCCGCGCCGCGGCCTGAGCGGATCTCGATCTCCGACGCGATCAGCTCGCCGGCGATCGACGGGCCGAGCACCGGGTCGTCAGCCGCGCCGTCGCGGAGCTCGTCGAATCGCGCCGTCAGCCCAAGGTCGCCGGCGTCGAGCAGCGCGAACTCCTCCTCGATCCCGACCGTGAAGTCCGAGGATGCGTCGAAGGTCGCGCGCGCGTTGTCAAAGTCGAGGTCCACTCCGCCCTCTTAGTGGAAGCTAGTGTCCGCGAGACACTAGGTCAGATAGAAGTAGAGCGCGTACAGCAGATCGACGGCCGGGCTCGATGTATGCACGGTCACCTCGGGCGGGACGTGCAGCAGCGCATCTGAGTAGTTGAACATGATCTTCATCCCGGCGTCGGCGAGCTCGTCGGCGAGCTCCTGGGCAGCCGCCGACGGCACCGCGAGGACGGCCACGACGATGTCCTCGTCTTCGATCACATGGCGCATCTCGGAGTTGTGGCGGACCTTCAGCGGCCCGATCTCCCCGCCGACCTTGCTCTGATCTGAGTCGAACACCGCGACGACGCGGAAGCCGTGGTCGGCGAAGATGTCCGAGGTCGCGATCGCGGTCCCGAGGTGCCCTGCTCCGAACAACGCGATGTTGTGCTGGCCGGAGGTCCGCATGATCTTGCGGATCTGCGTGACCAGCGACTCGATGTTGTAGCCCACGCCGCGCTTGCCAAACTTGCCAAAGCCGGAGAGGTCGCGCCTGATCTGCGTCGAGTTGACATGGGTGTAGTCAGCGAGCTCCTGCGAGGAGATCGTCGTCTTGCCCATCTTGCGTGCCTGCGTCAGCACTTGTAGGTACCGCGACAGCCGAGCAGCGACTCCGAGTGAAAGCTTCTCCCCCGGCTTATCCGCGTCTGGCTGAGCGAAGGACCGATCATCACGCCCGACCGTGTAGCTCATCCGCTACCCACAATATCGAGCCGGCGCTCGAGCTCAGTCTCGTCGACGAACAGCTCGAACTGCTCGACGCCGTCGATCGCCACGACCGGGATCCGCTCGAGGTAGGCGCGCAGCAGCGCGTCGTCGTCGTCGATGTCGCGCTCCTCGAGCACGAACGGGCGGCGCGACCTGACCCGCAGCAGGATCTCGCGCGCGTCATCGCACAGGCAGCAGCCGTCGCGACCGTAGAGAACGACGGTCCTCATCTCGATACCAGCGCTCGCTCGCCCGTCGCGTAGACGTCCAGGTCCAGATATTCCGGGTACGCGAGCGCTTGGACATAGCGCGCAGCGCTCGCGATCATCGCCGCGTTGTCGGTGCACAGCTCCCGGGGCGGCACGTCGACCGCGACCCCGAGCGACCCCAGCCGCTCGCGCAACGGCCCGTTGGCCGCGACGCCGCCTCCGATCGCGAGCTGCTCGAGACCGGTCTGGTCCAGCGCACGCCTGACCTTGAGCGCCAGCGACTCGACGATCGCCCGCTGATAGGACGCCGCCAAGTCCGCGCGCAGGCGCTCGGACTCGGCCTCGCCGAGCTCGCGGATCCGGTACAGCAGGGCGGTCTTCAGCCCGGCGAACGAGAAGTCGAGGCCTTGCACCTTGCTGGCGGTTGGGAACGCGAACGCATCCGGGTCTCCCTCGCGCGCGAGCCGCTCGAGCGCCGGGCCGCCGGGATAGCCGAGCCCGAGCAGGCGCGCGCCCTTGTCGAATGCCTCGCCGGCGGCGTCGTCAAGCGTCTGGCCGAGCACCTCGTACCCAGGCCCGTGATCGGTGACGCGCGCCAGCAGTGTGTGCCCGCCGCTGGCGATCAGGCTGAGGAACGGCGGTTGGAGCGGCGACGGCGCCAGGAAGCCAGCCGCGACGTGGCCGTGCAGATGGTCGACCGGCGCCAGCGGCAGCTCGTGGGCGGCTGCCAGCGCCTTGGCCGTCGCGAGGCCGACCAGCAGCGCCCCGACCAATCCTGGGCCGGCCGTGACGGCCACCAGCTCGATGCGCTCGAGCGAGGTGTCGGCGGTCAGCAGCGCGTCGTCGACGACGGCGCCGATCAGTTCGAGGTGGTGGCGGGATGCGATCTCCGGGACGACGCCGCCATAACGGTCGTGGATCCCCTGCGAGGAGATCACGTTGGAGCGGATCTCCCCCGCCGCTGTGACGACCGCTGCGCACGTGTCGTCGCAGCTCGTCTCCAGTGCGAGGATCACCCGGGCGCGCTCGAGGTCGATGTGGTGTCGGCCGTGCGCCACATGATCACGGCGTCCTCGCCGGTGTCGTGGTAGTAGCGGCGCCGCGTCCCGGCGGAGCGAAACCCGAAGCGCTCGTACAGGGCGATCGCGGTCGTGTTGGAAGGTCGTACCTCGAGTGTGTAGGACGCGTCGCGCCCGGCGCGTTGAAGCATCTCCTCGAGCAGCGAGCTGCCGACCCCGGTCCGCTGAGCCGACGGATCGACGGCGATGTTCATCAGGTGCCACACGTCCGCGTAGCGCGAGCAGATCAGGTAGCCCCTGAGCTGGTCCTCGCGAACAGCGGCGAGGCACACGCCGGAGGGCTTGGACAGCTCGAGCACGAACATCCCCAGCGACCATGGGGTCGGAAACGCGCGGCGCTCGATCCCGATCACCTGCGGCAGATCGGAGTATCCGAGCGCTCGGATCAGGGGCGGATCGACGCTCATGACGCACCGCTCGCGCGACGATTTAGCTCTGCGTCGGGGAGACGCAGATACTCGGGGGAAACCAGATCGGGGGAGCTTCCACGCATGCGTAGTGCGAGCCGGCAGTGGTTGATCGCGCTCACCCGGTGCATCGCCGAATCGTCGGCCGGGATTTGCGCCCCCGCACGCTCGAGAACCTGCCTGAATTCTACTGCCCCCTCTCCGATCGCCAGCATCGGCGAGTCCAACGATCCCAGCAGCTCGGCGAGCACCTCGGGCGCGCACGCCCGCGCTGTCAGCAGCGGCTGCTCGTCGCGTGCGCGGCGGCGCCGCCAGGCTGCCGCGAACACCTCGCCGCGACGGGCGTCGAGGACGGCGACCACGGTCTCGGTCGGGTCGCGTTCGGGCAGCGAGCACGCGTTGCACGCCACCGACTCGAGCGTCGACACGCCGACCAGCGGGATCGCGCGCGCACGCGCTAGCGCTCGCGCGCTCGCGACCCCGATTCGCAGGCCGGTGAACGTGCCAGGCCCGACCCCGACGGCGACCGTGTCAACGCCGTCCCAGCCGATCCCGGCGCGCTCCAGCACGTCCGCCGCGAGCACGAGCAGACGCGTCGCGTGCTGCGGACGGCCGCCCGGCGCTGGGTCGTCGCGCGCCTCGAGCTCGAGCGGCGAGTTGCCGTCGCGCACGAGCGCCGCGACCGTCGCCCGCGTCGCGGTGTCGAGCCCGAGGATCGTCACCCGATCCGCACCTCGCGGCGGTCGCCGCCGGCGTGCTCGATCGACACGCGCAGCGCGATCCGCGCCAGGCCGTCGAGCGCTTGCTCGCCGGCCTGGGGCCATTCGACGAAGCCGACCGTGTCGGGCCCGAGGTAGTCGGCCAGCAGGTCGGGATCCTCGTCGTCGAGGTCGCCGATCCGGAACAGGTCGATGTGCGAGACCGGCACGGTCCCGTGGTAGCGCTGGCCGATCGTAAACGTCGGGCTCGTGACGACGGCGTTGACTCCCAGCGCGCGGCAGGCGCCGCGTACCAGCGTCGTCTTGCCGGCACCGAGCTCACCCTCGATCAACACGATGTCGCCGGGCTTCAGGTTCGCGGCAAGCCGCGCCCCGAGCGCCTCCGTTTCGGCAGAGCTGCTGGTCGTCACGCGGCGCTGCATCGGTGGCCCAACTGTAATGTCGGGCGTGTAGAGCGTCGATCCACCGCGCCTTTCGGTACCGTCAGTTTCTAGATGTCCGTGTCCCAGAGCCCTCCGCCCAAGGGCCGGATCGCGGCCCTGAGGGCGCGATACGAGCCCCAGATAGCCAGCCTTCGAGGCTCCGACACCGCGAAGGCCGCCGGGCTCGCACTGGCGATGATCGCCAACAACGTGATCGCGCTCGCGTCGACCGTCGTGTTCGCGCGCCTGCTGTCGGACTACGCGTCGCTCGCGGCGCTGATCAGCTACTTCCTGATCCTGTCGGTCGGTGGCCAGGCGCTGCAGGTCGCGACGGCGCGCGAGGGGGTGCTCGGCCACCTCGGCGTCGGGGCCGGACTGGTCGCGACGCTCAGGCGCTGGATGTTGGCGCTGCTGGTGTTCACGGTCGTGCTGACAATCGCATCGGTGCTCGTTCGCGACCCGATTGCGCAGGCGGTCGGCGTCAAGAACGACCAATGGGCGGCGGCGATCGGGATCCCCGCGGGCTGCCTGTGGTTCGGCCTCTCGATCCTGCGTGGCGCGCTGCAGGCCGTCGGCGACTACAAGAGCGTCGGCATCAGCCTCGTGGGCGAGCAGGCCGTGCGGCTCGTGTCGGGCGCGGCACTCGCGGCTGCCGGTCTCGGAGTCACCGGCGCCTATCTCGGCACCCCGATCTCGTTCATCGCGATGGGTGCCTACTGCGTCGTGCAGATGCGTCGCTACGTCGAGCGCTACGAAGCCGCCGCGGGACCCGAGGCGTCCCGGCCGGCGTCGCTCGAGGCAGGATTTGGACTGTGGACCCACGTCCGGCGCGCCTGGGCCCCGATCGCCGGATTGGCCGTGATCGCCGTGCTTCAGAACATCGACATCATCGCCGCCAAGCACCGGTTCAACGGCACCAAGGATCTCGCCAGCTCGTACGCCGCGACCGCCGTCGCCGCGAAGGTGCTGATCTGGGTGGCGATCGGTGCTGGGTTCTACCTCGTGCCCGAGGTCTCGCGCAAGCGTGCAGCCGGCGAGGACACACGTCCGGTGCTGATGGTCGCGCTCGGGATCGTGGGCGTCTGCGCGGTGCCGGTGCTGCTGATCTTCGCCTTCGCCGCGCGCCCCCTCCTACACGCTGCGTTCGGGGCCGACCGGCTGCTGGCCGTCAACTCGCTGCTGATCCTCGGGATCGCCTTCGCGGCGCTGGCGGGGACCTACCTTGCGATGCAGTACATGCTCGCGCTCAAGCGCACCTGGTTCTTGATCGCGATCGGCCTCGTCGCGATCGCCGAGCCGATCCTGCTGCTCCAGGCGTCGCGTAAGCCGGCCGGGTTCGCGACGGTCGTGCTCGCCGTCCAGGTCGTCGGGGCGTTGCTCGCGTTCGGGCTCGCGCTGCGGCGCGACAAGCGACCCGCGGCCCCGCCGGCGCCGTGGGTTCCGACCGCTCCTCCCGAGCAGCCTGCTGCGCCGCTCGAAACTGTCGCCTAAGCCGCTGCGGCGTCGACCGCAGACAGAGTCACCGCGGAGGCACCGACGACGCGCACGAACGCCTCGACTACGTGCGGGTCGAACTGCGATCCGGCGCATCGGCGCAGCTCGAGCAGTGCCGCCCAGTGCGTCGCCACCTCGCGGTAGGGACGCTTGGACGTCATCGCGTCGTAGGCATCGCAGACCGAGATGATCCTCGCCGCGAGCGGGATCTGCTCGCGGCTGACGCGGTCGGGGTAGCCGTGCCCGTCGAAGCGCTCGTGCGTGGAGCGAACGATCTTGGCCACGCGCGAGAGCGCCGGCGCGGCGACGAGGATCCGCTCGCCGATCACCGTGTGGCGGCGCATGAACTCCCACTCCTCCTCGTCGAGCGGTCCGGGCTTGTCGATGATCGAGTCGGGGATCGCGACCTTGCCGATGTCGTGCAACTCGGCGGCGTAGCAGAGGTCCTGGATCGCGACGGAGTCCAGGCCGAGCTCGGCGCCGACCCTCTCGGCCACGTCGGCGACGTCTGAAACGTGGTCTGAGAGGTCAGCGTCGCGCGCCGCGAGCGCCGCGAGCAACACGTCGCGGCTCTGACTGGCTGCGGTGCCGCGGCGCCCGTGCTTGAGCTCGTACATGCGGCGGTCGCAGACTCGCAGCGCCTCCGACGGATCCCCAGCCTCCTCGTGCAGCAATGCGGCGCCGCTCGCGGCGGTGATCGAGAAGCCGTCCCCATGCTCGACGAACGACTCGACCCACAGTGCCAGCGAGGCATCGAGCCGGTCGCTGCCGAGCCCCTCGCCGAGCACGCAGAACTCGTCGCCGCCGAGCCGGTAGGCGCGCACGCCGGCGCCGACGACCTCGTTGAGCCGGGCGGCCACCCGGACTAGCAGGCTGTCACCGGCGGGGTGGCCGAAGTGGTCGTTGTAGTCCTTGAAGCCGTTGAGGTCGAAGATCGCCAAGGCTCCGGGCGCCTGGCGCTCGAATGCGCTCTCGAGGTCGTTCATCAGCCGCCGGCGGTTGCCCAGCCCGGTCAGCGAGTCGGTCAGGCCAATCCGTTCGAGCTCCTGCTGGGTTGCGCGCATCCGCTCGCGAACCTGCTCGTTCAGCCGCCACGCGGTGACGCCGGCGACCCCGGCGAGCGCGACGAACAGTGCATGCAGCGCGGCCCACGCCCACGGGTGAGCCCACTCGCGCGGGTTGTCGAACACCGCGCGCGGGTCGAGCGTGCCCATCAGCCCATGGTGGACGAGTACGAAGGCGACCGCGAGCAGGAACGGCACCCAGTCCTCGTAGAGCGTGAGCAGGACGACGACCACGAAAAACGAGAAGTGCATCTCGATCAGGCCGCCGGAGATGTCGACCAGCGATGCGGCGGCGGTCAACAGTCCCATCGAGGCGGCGATCGAGCGCGACTTGCGCGACGGCGCGCGCCAGCTCGCGAGCATTCCGAACGCGACGATCGACGCCAGCTCGGGCAGGTAGCGGGCGGTGTCCGAGCCGCGGTCCAGCACTCCGTAGACGCCGACGACGATGCTGGCGAACCACAGCAGCGTGACGATCAGCTTATGCCGACGCTGCCACTCGAGGTCGGGAAGCGAGCCACCGTGAGGCAGCAGCCCGCGCATCGCGCTCATCGCTGGGCTCCAGTAGCTGTCAGCGCCTTGGCGTGGATCACGAGCGTGTTCGAGTTGCTCGCCGCCGTGTGCTGCTCGCCCAGCTGATGCAGCGGGCAGAAGAACAGCAGGGTCGCCGGCGGGCTGGCGCCCGCGACCTTGTAGCCGAGCATCAGCAGATGCGGGCCGAACGAACCGAACGTCGCAAGCGCCATGACGACGCCCACGATCAGGTTCGGCAAAGCAAGAGCTCGGAGTCTCATCGATGCGGTATCGACGCACGCAGCCGACGGCGGGGTGGCTCACAGACCGGGTGGACGGATGTACGAGCAGCGCTGTAGGGTCGGTCAAACGCCTAACGAGGGAGATGGCATGGCCGTCATCAAGATCATCGAGCTGGTCGGGAGTTCGAGCACCAGCTCTGACGACGCCGTTCAGGCCGCGCTCAAGGAGGCCCAGGCGACGATTCGCAACATCAAGGCGGTCGACGTCGTGTCCGTCGGGCTGCGCGGGGACAACCTCGACGAGTGGCGCGCGCATGTCCGCGTCGCGTTCCTGATCGAGCGCGTCAGCGAGTAAGCGAGGCCGATCCGCCTAGAACAGCCCGAGCTGTGCCGCCGGCACCGGCTCACCAGCCGCCGGCGGCGCCTCGGGCTCGCGGTCCTCGGGCTCGAACTCAGGCTCGGTGCTCGGCTCGGGCTCGGGCTCTGGGAGATCCTCGACGAGCTCTGGCTGCTGCGGTGGCCCGAGCGACAGCAGTTCCGGCAGGCGCTCGAAGTCGGCCCTCAGCGTCTCGAGCATCGAGGGCGTGTACAGCGCCGCCGCCGGGTGAAACAGCGGGTACAGCCGCACCGCTCGCGAGCCGATCGTCCGCGTCTCGGCGCGGCCATGCAGCCGCGAGATCCCGGTCGTGTCGGCCCGCAACAGCTTGGTCGAGAAATTCCCCAACGTGCAGATCACGACCGGCTCGATCAGCTCGACCTGGCTCATCAGGTAG
Source organism: Solirubrobacteraceae bacterium (assembly GCA_036490775.1). Classification (GTDB taxonomy): domain Bacteria; phylum Actinomycetota; class Thermoleophilia; order Solirubrobacterales; family Solirubrobacteraceae; genus Palsa-465. The sequence goes on from DASXDD010000171.1 coordinate 11,498, forward strand.
CTCTGGCAGGACTCGATCTCGTTGGGGTGCGGATCGCGGTTGTCCGGCGGGCGGCACTTGAGGACGTTGCAGATCCAAACGTCCTTGCGCTCGAGCCCGATCTCGCCCAGCAGCTTGTCCAGCAGCTTTCCGGCCTGCCCGACGAACGGCAGCCCCATGCGGTCCTCGTTGGCCCCCGGCGCCTCGCCGATGAACATCAGGTCAGCGTCGGCGTTGCCGGCACCGAACACGACGTTGGTCCGTGTCCGGTGCAGCGGGCACCGCACGCATCCGCGGGCCTGCTCGTATACGCCCTTCAGTAGTTCGCGACGCTCGGCGGCGCTCCTCACGACTGACGATGTTAATCAGCGCATCCGACAGCCTGTGTGCGATCGCACGCAAGAACGCGCAAGCTGCGGTGAGATTTGCCGCTGGGCGGGTATCATCATGACGAGGCCGTCACCTTTGCGGCGGACCTCATAGCAAGCTCTGTCACTCGATAAAGCCGACCGGTATCTCGATGCGGGAACTGGAACGGGAATCCTCCTCTGACATCCCTGCCTGTAGGCGCCTGGCCATTGTCGGCCGGGGCCGGCTCGGTACCGCGCTCGCCGGCGCCCTCGGCGGCACCGGCTTCGAGCTGCTGGGGCCCTTCGGGCGTGGTTATGACGGCGCCGACGCTGAAGCCGTGCTGCTGTGCGTGCCCGACGACCAGATCGCGGCTGCCGCCCGCCTGATCGCCTCCGGGCCGCCCGTCGGCCACTGCTCGGGCGCGACCGGCCTCAAGGCGCTTGCGCCGCACGAGGCGTTCTCGCTGCATCCGCTGATGACCGTCACCGCGCAGGGTGCGCAATTTGCAGGCGCCGGCGCGGCGATCGCCGGCAGCACCCCGCGCGCACTGGCGCTGGCCGGCGCGCTCGCGCAAGCGCTGGGGATGCGAGCCGTCGAGATCGCCGACTCCGATCGGGCCGCCTACCACGCCGCGGCGTCGATCGCCTCGAATTTCCTGATCACGCTCGAGGCGGCGGCCGAGCGGGTCGGCGCCGACACCGGCGTCGATCGTGAGCTGCTGGTGCCGCTCGTCCGCGCGACCGTCGAGAACTGGGCAGCGCTCGGTCCTGAGCGGGCGCTGACGGGCCCAGTCGCACGCGGCGACGAGCACACCGTCGCATCCCAGCGCGCCGCGATCGAGCAGCGAGCGCCGGAGCTGCTGGAACTGTTCGACTCGCTCGTCGAGGCGACCCGCGAGCTTGCCAACCGGCGTACGGCCCAACCGGAGCCACAGCTCGCATGAACACGATCCGCTCGATCGGAGAGCTTCGCTCGGCACTCGCTCAGCCGCGTCGCGAGGCGCGCACGATCGGGCTGGTCCCGACGATGGGCGCGCTACATGAGGGTCACCTTTCGCTGCTGCGGCGCGCACGGGAACAGTGCGATCTCGTCGTGATGTCGCTGTTCGTCAACCCGTCGCAGTTCAACGAGGCGGCCGACCTCGCCGCGTACCCACGCGACGAACTGCGTGACGCGCGGCTCGCGGAGCAGGCCGGTGTCGACTTCGTGTTCGCACCGTCGGCCGAGGAGATGTACCCGGCAGGGTTCGCGACGACGGTCTCAGTCGCCGGCGTGACCGAGACGCTCGAAGGCGTCCACCGCGGACGCAGCCACTTCGACGGCGTCGCGACCGTCGTCACCAAGCTGCTGAACATCGTCGCGCCTGACGTGGCGTACTTCGGTCAGAAGGACGCCCAGCAGGCGATCGTGATCCGGCGGCTCGTCTCAGACCTCGACATCCCGGTGCGGATCGAGGTGTGCCCGACCGTGCGCGAGCCCGACGGGCTGGCAATGTCGAGCCGCAACGTGTTGCTGTCGGGCGACCAGCGGACTGGCGCACCGTCGCTGCACCGCGCGCTGCACGCGGTCGCCGACGCGATCGCCGCCGGCGAACGCGATCCGGTCGCGGCGCGCAAGCTCGCGCTGGCCGAACTGACTTCCCCGGAGCTCGAGGTCGAGTACCTCGAGCTCGTATCTCCGGACACGCTGGTGCCGCTGCAGCGGCTCGACGGCGACGCGCTCGCCGTCGTCGCCGCGCGCGTCGGCTCCACACGACTGATCGACAACGAACTGATCGACGGGAGGCGCTGAATGCATCGGACGATGCTGAAGTCGAAGATCCATCGCGCGACCGTGAGCGACTGCGACCTGCATTACGTCGGGTCGATCACGATCGACCAGGACCTGCTCGACGCAGCCGACATCCGGGAGTTCGAACAGGTGGCCGTCGTTGACGTGGACAACGGTGCCCGGTTCGAGACGTACACGATCGCGGGACCTCGCGGTTCAGGCGACATGAGGGTCAACGGCGCGGCGGCCCGGCTAGTCCACCGCGGCGACACGATCATCGTGATCTCCTACGCCGCATACGAGCCCGACGAACTCGACAACTACGACCCGCGCGTGGTCCACGTCGACGCGCACAACCAGATCCTCAATGTCGACCGCGAGGTGGCGACCCTTCTGGCGCCAACCGCCGCGTAAAGGAGACACAGGAAATGTCCGCAACCCCACGTACCCCCGTTCCCCAGCACCTGGGCGAGCCGATGCCGATGACGCTGCCGCGGCTTGCCGAGAAGAAGCGGCTCGGCGAGCCGATTGTGATGGTCACCGCCTACGACTTCCCGTCGGCCGAGGTGGCTCAGCAGGCGGGCGTCGACGTCGTGCTGGTCGGCGACTCGGGCGCGATGACGGTGCTCGGCTACCCGTCGACGGTTCCCGTCTCGACCGACGAAATGCTGATGCTCGCAGCCGCCGTGCGGCGCGGCCTGAAGACGCCGCTGCTCGTCGGCGACCTGCCGTTCGGCTCCTACGAGGCGTCCGACGAGCAGGCGATCGCGACCGCGCAACGGTTCGTAAAGGAGGCCGGCTGCGATGCCGTCAAGCTCGAGCGCGGCGGCACTAGCGTGCAGCGCGCCCGCGCGATCGTCGATGCCGGGATCCCGGTGATGGGCCACGTCGGGCTGACGCCGCAGACCGCGACCGCGCTCGGCGGCTACCGCGCCCAGGGACGGACCGCGCAGCGCGCGCTGTCGGTCGCCCGTGACGCGGTCGCGCTCGAGGAGGCCGGCTGCTTCTCGATCGTGTTCGAGGCGATCCCGGCGGCGGTCTCAGAGCTAGTCTGCGAGCGGCTCGAGGTGCCGGTGATCGGGATCGGCGCCGGCCCAGCGACCGACGGCCAGGTGCTCGTGTTCCACGACCTGCTCGGGATCTACGAGGGCCACACCCCGCGATTCGCCAAGCGCTATGGCGAGCTCAAGGCGCTGATGGTCGCCGGGGTCGCGGAGTACGCCGACGAGGTCCGCGCACACGAATTCCCCGCGCCCGAGCACACGTACTCGATCGACGAGCAGGAGCTCGCCGAGTTCAAAGCCGAGCTGGACCTCCTGACTTAGGTCACCAGTTCGCAAACCGGACGCACTGTGGCGAGTCGCGGTCATTACCATGGCTGGATGCCGCGACTCGCCCAGGTGTTCGCCCCCCGCGATCGCGTTTATTTCGACCTCTTCGAGGAGGCCGGGCGGAACATCTTCCAGGCGGCCGACCTGCTCGACCGGCTGCTCGCGACTTACCCCGACGACGACCACCTCGCGCGGGACATCCTCAACTGCGAGCACGAGGGCGATCGGATCACCCACGACATCATCGATCGCCTCAACCACACGTTCGTCACGCCGATCGATCGCGAGGACATCCTGGCGCTCGCCTCGGCGCTCGACGACGTCGTCGACTACACCGAGGAAGTCGCCGATTACCTGGGTCTTTACAAGATCGAGGCGCCGATGGATCAGGCGATCAAGCTCGCCCAGGTGCTGAAGGCCGCCGCCCGCCAGATCGCCGATGCGATCCCCCGGCTGCGCGGCTTTCGCGACATCTCCGCGCAGACCGTCGAGGTCAACCGTCTCGAGAACGAGGGCGACCGGATCACGCGCGAGGCTGTCGCCTCACTGTTCGACGGCGGCATCGACCCGATGGTCGTGATCCGCTGGAAGGACGTGTTCGAACGCCTCGAGGCGGCGATCGACGCGACCGAGCGCGTGGCCAACATCCTCGAGGGGATCGTTATTAAGAACTCGTAGTCGCGCGTGTCTCCTATTGCGACCTCGCGGCGGTGCTCTGTTATAGCCTGCGCGCGTGGACTCGAGGGAGGTTCCCGCTGCAGCCGGCCTGGCGGTGCGCGAGGTCACGGTCTCGTTCGGAGGAATTAAGGCGCTCGAGGACGTCTCGGTCGAGGTATCCGCCGGTGAGGTAGTTGGCGTGATCGGCCCCAACGGGGCCGGCAAGACGACGCTGTTCAACGTGATCTGCGGGTTCGTCGCGCCCGACTCGGGCACGCTGTCGTGGCGCGAGCGCCCGCTCGGGAAGCTGCGGCCCGACCGGCTGGCGTCGCTCGGGATCGCGCGCACGCTTCAGGGCGTCGGGCTGTTCTCGCAGCTGTCCGTGCTCGAGAACGTGATGACCGGCGCCGACCGCTTCCGGCGCTCGCGCTACGGCGGCGCGATGCTCGGGCTGTGGACGTCTGACCGCGACGAGCGGAGATTGCGGGAGCGCGCCCGGGCGGCGCTGTCGAGGCTCGAATGCGAGGGGATCGACGACCGCCTGCCGGGGACGCTGCCCTACGCGGTGCAGAAGCGCGTCGCGGTAGCGCGAGCGCTCGCGTGCGAGCCTGAGCTGCTGCTGCTCGACGAGCCCGCCGGCGGGCTCGCGACGGATGAGATGGCAGAGCTCGGCGAGTTGATCAAGTCGCTCGGGAAGTCGATCGCGGTGATGGTCGTCGAGCACCACATGGATCTCGTGATGTCGGTCTGCGACCGGGTCGTGGTGCTGGACTTCGGCCGCGTGATCGCCTCCGGCGAGCCGGCCGCGATCCGGCAGAACGAGCGCGTCGCCGAGGCATATCTCGGACGCGACGCAGGCGACGAGCAGGTGGCAGCTGCGGAGACCGGCGATGCTGTCGGTTGAGGAGCTGACAACCGACTACGGCGCCGTGCGGGCCGTCGACGGCGTCTCGCTCGAGGTCACCGAGGGCACCGTCACCGCCGTGCTCGGCGCAAACGGCGCCGGCAAGACCTCGCTGCTGCGGACGATCTCCGGCCTGGTGCCGTGCAGCAGCGGCCGCGTGACGATGGAGGGCAAGCGGATCGACCGCAGCCCGGTCGAGCAGATCGTGCGCCGCGGCGTCGCGCATGTGCCCGAGGGGCGCGGCGTGATCGCCGAGCTGACCGTCGAGGAGAACCTGCGGCTCGGCGGCCTGTGGCGCGGCAAGGCCGCGGCGCCGCTGCGGGAGATCTACGAGTACTTCCCGCGCCTGGAGGAGCGACGCGGCCAGCTGGCCTCGGGTCTGTCGGGCGGCGAGCGCCAGATGCTGTCGATCGGCCGCGCGGTCGTGGCGCGACCGCGGGTGCTGCTGCTCGACGAGCCGTCGCTCGGCCTCGCCCCGATGCTCGTCGCGCAGATCATGGAGATGATCCGCCGGCTCGCCGACACACTGGGCATCGGCGTGCTGCTGGTCGAGCAGAACGCGCGCAGCGCGCTGTCGGTCGCCAACCGCGGGATCGTTTTGAACCTCGGCCGCGTGGTCGTCGAGGAGGACGCCAAGAAGCTCGCGGCCGACGAAGGCCTGCGCCACGCCTACCTTGGGTTCTGAGGCTGAGGTGCACCGGTGACCAAGTTCCTCGATCTGACGCTCAACGGCATCTCCAACGGCGCGATTAACGCCGCGGTCGCGCTCGCGCTGGTGCTGATCTGGCGGGCGACGCGGATCGTCAACTTCGCCGCGGGGGCGATGCTGATGATTACGACGTTCATCGCCTCGGCGGTGATCAACAGCACCGGCTCCTACGTGGTCGGGTTCATCGTCGCGCTGCTGTCGGGCTTCGTCTTCGGCGCGATCGTCGAGCGTGTGCTGATCCGGCCGGTCGAGGACGCGCCGCCGCTGAACCCGGTGATCCTGACGCTCGGCCTGTACACGCTGCTGGTCGCGATCGCAGGAATGATCTGGGGCAACACGCCACGGTCGTTCCCGGCGGCGTTCTCGCTGCGCGGCTACACGGTCGGCGGCACGACGCTGCTGTTCACGCCCAACGACACGTTCATCGTGGTGATCGTGATCGTCGTCGCGGCCGGCCTCGCGCTCTTCTTCCGCGCGACCAACATCGGATTGCAGATGCGCGCGTCCGCGTTCGCGCCCGAGGTCGCCCGGCTGCTCGGCGTCCGCGTCGGCCGGATGTTCACGCTCGGGTGGGCGCTGGCGTCGGTCGCCGGATCGCTTGCCGGGGTGCTCGTCGCGCCCTCGGTTTTCCTCGGGCCCAACAGCTTTGACCCAATCCTGATCAGCGGCTTCGTCGCGGCCGTGCTCGGCGGGCTCGACAGCCCGCCCGGCGCGGTCGTCGGCGGCTTGCTGCTGGGGCTCGCGCTGTCCTACGTGTCTGGCTACGAGGGTTCGGCGCTCGTGCCGCTTGCCGCGCTCGTGATCCTCGTCGTCGTGCTGATGGTCCGCCCGAGCGGCCTGTTCTCGACGACCAAGGAGCGGCGCGTGTGAGCGGTTCTCGCGCCCTCAACGTGCTGCGCGAGCACACGCTGCTGCGCTCGCTGTGCCTGGTGGCGATCGGAGGATTCGTGCTGTGGCTGATCAGCATCTCGGTCAGCGCCTACAACGACCTGCAGCTCGCGACCGGCGCGTACTACTTCGCTGCGCTCGCGGGGCTGACCGTGTTCGCGGGCCTGTCGGGACAGATCTCGCTCGGGCACGGAGCGCTGATGGCGATCGGCGCGTACACGGTCGCGCTGCTGATCGGCAACGAGGGCTGGGCGGTCGTGCCGGCGCTGGTCGCCGCCGCGCTCGTGACCGCAATCGTCGGGGTCCCCGTCGGCGCCGCCGCCAGTCGCTTGCGCGGGCCGTATCTGGCGGGCGCGACGCTCGCCTTCGCCGTCGGGCTGCCGGCGCTCGCCGACAAGTTCCCGAAGCTGCTCGGCGGCGAGAACGGGCTCTCGATCAACCCGCCGATCCCGCCGCCGTCACTCGGCGTTAACTTCCCGCTCGAGCGCTGGGAGGCGTGGATCGCCTGTGGCGGCGCTCTGATCGTGCTGTTCGTGCTCTACAACGTGATCCACAGCGGCACCGGCCGGTCGCTGCGCGCCGTCCGCGACGACGAGATCGCCGCGTCGCTGTGCGGGCTGCGGGTCGGGCGGATCCAGACCTTCGCGTTCTCGCTCAGCGCCGCCTGCGCCGGACTCGGCGGAGGGTTGCTGGCGGTGGTGCTGCAGCTGGCCGAGCCGGGCGCATTCCCGCTCCAGCTGTCGCTGGCTTTGCTCACCGGCGTCGTGCTCGGCGGACTTGGATCGCTGACCGGCGCGATCTGGGGAGCGGCGCTGCTGACGCTGTTGCCCAACTGGACCAACGACCTCGCCAACTCGTTCTCACTTTCACAGAAGGTCTCGCACAACCTGCCACTGGCGATCTACGGCATCGTCCTGATCGTCGCGATGCTCGCGTGGCCTTCAGGGATCCAAGGCGGCGTCCAGGCGATCGGACATCGCCTCCAGAGCCTCCGCGCGAAGCGTGCCGAGCCGCCGCGGGCGCCGGCCGACCGGCCGACCGCGGCGTCGTAAGTTCGGCTCAATCCCCGGCGGAGTCGCGGCGAGCGGGCGACGGCACACCTAACAGCGCCGCCTCGACGTCGCGCAGCCGCTCGTGGTCGCCGCGGATCCCGATCGCCGCGTCGTTGTAGAGGAACGCCTCGGCCAGCCGCACGATCGCGTAGGCCAGCGTCTGCGGGTCGGCCGGCGGATCGAACGTCCCATCGGCGACCTCGGCCGCGATCATCGCCTCTACGCACGCGACGGCTCGCGGCTGTACGACGCCGTCGCTCGCGGTCAGCAGCCGCATCGCGACGTTGCGCTCCTGCTCAAGCAGCCGCTGCAGCGCGAGCGACTTCGCGAGGCTGCGGTTGATCAGGTCGAACGCCTCGAGCAGTCCAAGCGCGCCCCGACGCGTCACCTGGCGGCGCTTGGCCGCGATCAGCTGCTCGAGCTGGCCGGCGATCACCTCGCCGAGCAGCGCCTCGCGTGAGCCGAACCAGCGATAGATCGTCGCGCGGCCAACGCCGAGCCGGCGCGCGACGACGGTCACGTCGACCCGCTGGCCGTTGACGTATTGCTCCTGCACCGCGCGCAGCACGTCGGCGCGCGAAGCGGTTGCGGGTCTACCCCTCTTGGCTGCGGTTGCCACTTCGCTAATCGGACCGCTCGGACACCCCCGCGCCCGGTCGCATTCCTCTCGAGTCGCTTGCCGCGCCTCCCGGAAAACATAGTATTTGAAACGTTCGCGAGGGAACGTATCGAAATGCCGCGGACCGTTATACAGGGCGCGGGCTACTGCGGATACTCGATCGTCCGCAGGACCCGCGCCGGCGCCCCGGCCGCAATCGAGAACGGCGGGATGTCGGTTGTGACGACCGAGTTCGCGCCGATCACCGACCGCTCGCCGACGGTCACCCCGCTCGTGATCACGGCGTGCGCTCCGCACCAGACGTTGTCGCCGATGCGCGTCGGCCCCTTGGTCGTGAACCCCTGCCACGGCACCGGCTTGTGCGGGTCGTCGAAGCGGTGCGAGCCGTCGCTGACAAAGCAGCCGTTGGCGAACATGCAGTGCTCGCCGATCTCGACGAGCTCGAGCGCGGCGACCATCACCCCGATGTTCAGGAACGTGCCGCCGCCGATCCTGATCTGAGCCGAGCCCGGCGCGGTCAGCCACACGTCGGGCTCGAGCACCGCCTGGGGGCCGATCTCGAGCCGGCCCTCGCGCAGCGCCTCGAGCACGTTGCCGTGCACCGGCCAGCGCACGAACGCCTCGCGGCGCATGAACTCGTAGTGGATCCGCGCGCGGTTCCACGGCAGCGAGTTGCCCTCATACCAGCGCCATTTCTGCGCCCACAGCTTGAGCGCGGCGACGTCGGCGGTCATCTTCGCGTCCTCAGCTCGTGGTCGCCGCGGCGCGGCGGCGTGGCGGCGCCCGGCGCGCGGCCGGCTTGCGAGCCTTGGCCTCCTGGGCCGGGAGCACCTCGACCAGGAACCGCCCGGTGTATGAGTCCTCGACGGCGGCGACCTGCTCGGGAGTGCCGGTCGCAATAACGCGACCACCCTCCTCCCCGCCCTCAGGCCCGAGGTCGATCAGCCGGTCGGCGACCTTGATCACGTCGAGGTTGTGCTCGATCACGACGACCGAGTTGCCGGCGTCGACCAGCCGGTTGAGCACCTCGAGCAGCCTCTGGATGTCGGCGAAGTGCAGACCCGTGGTCGGCTCGTCGAGGATGTACAGCGTCCGCCCGGTCGCGACCTTCGAGAGCTCGGCCGCAAGCTTGACTCGCTGCGCCTCGCCGCCTGACAGCGTCGTCGCCGGCTGGCCGAGCCGCATGTAGCCGAGCCCGACATCGTTGAGCGCCTCGATCCGGCGGCGGATCTTCGGGATGTGCAGGAAGAACTCGAGCGCGTGCTCGATCGGCATCTCGAGCACGTCGGCGATCGTCTTGCCCTTGAAGCGGACCTCGAGCGTCTCGCGGTTGTAACGCTTGCCGTGGCACTGCTCGCACGGGACGTACACATCCGGCAGGAAGTGCATCTCGATCTTGATCTGGCCGTCGCCACGGCACACCTCGCAGCGCCCGCCCTTGACGTTGAACGAGAACCGGCCCGGTTTGTAGCCGCGAGCGCGCGACTCCTGGGTCTTGGAGAACAGCTCCCTGATCTGGTCGAACAGGCCGATGTAGGTCGCCGGGTTGGATCGCGGCGTACGCCCGATCGGCGACTGGTCGACCGAGATGATCTTGTCCAGCTGCTCCAGACCGGTCACCCGCTTGTGCGCGCCGGGCCGCACCCGTG